>NZ_CP084506.1:0-303390 GCF_003113495.2 Edwardsiella tarda ATCC 15947 = NBRC 105688 | reverse complement strand
TCGGCTTGTCCGGGAACACGCGAATCCAGATTTTACCCTGACGCTTAACAGCACGAGTCATTGCACGACGCGCTGCTTCGATTTGGCGGGCAGTCAAACGGCCACGGCCAACAGCTTTCAGACCGAAAGTGCCGAAGCTAACATCCGTACCCTGCGCCAGACCGCGGTTACGGCCTTTATGCACTTTACGGAATTTTGTACGCTTAGGTTGTAACATCAGCGACTCTCCTTACTTGCGGCCTTTACGCTGCTGCTTCTTAGGCTGAGCAGCCGGTTTTTCCGGTTGTTCAACAGCAGCCATACCACCCAGGATCTCACCTTTGAAGATCCATACCTTAACGCCGATTACACCATAAGTGGTGTGCGCTTCAGAGGTGTTGTAGTCGATGTCCGCACGCAGCGTGTGCAACGGTACACGACCTTCACGGTACCATTCGGTACGCGCGATCTCAGCACCGCCCAGGCGGCCGCTGACTTCAACTTTAATACCTTTAGCGCCCAGACGCATAGCGTTCTGTACAGCACGCTTCATAGCACGACGGAACATAACGCGACGTTCCAGCTGAGAAGTGATGCTGTCAGCCACCAGTTTGGCGTCCAGTTCCGGTTTACGCACTTCGGCGATGTTGATCTGTGCCGGTACGCCTGCAATTTCTGCAACGCCCTTGCGCAGTTTTTCTACGTCTTCGCCTTTCTTACCGATAACGATACCCGGGCGAGCGGTGTGAATGGTCACACGGATGCTCTTCGCCGGACGCTCGATCACGATGCGAGAAACGGACGCTTTTTCCAGCTCTTTGTTCAGGAACTGACGAACTTTAAAGTCGCTGTCCAGGTTGTCAGCGAATTCTTTCGTATTCGCATACCAGGTAGAGTTCCAAGGCTTCACAATACCCAGGCGAATACCATTAGGATGTACTTTCTGACCCATTGCTAGTCTCCAGAGTCTCAGCGATCGGACACAACCACAGTAATGTGGCTGGTGCGCTTCAGGATACGATCAGCGCGACCTTTTGCACGCGGCATGATGCGCTTCATGGTCGGGCCTTCGTCGACGAAGATCTTGGATACTTTCAGATCATCGATGTCAGCGCCATCGTTGTGTTCTGCGTTAGCAATGGCAGATTCCAGAACCTTCTTGACCAGTACAGCCGCTTTCTTGTTGGTGTAGGTCAGAATTTCCAGAGCCTGTGACACTTTCTTACCGCGGATCAGGTCAGCCACCAGGCGAACCTTCTGAGCAGAAGAGCGAGCATGGCAATGCTTGGCAATAGTTTCCATCTCTTCCTCCTACCTTATTTCTTTTTGGCTTTTTTATCAGCCGCATGGCCGCGATAAGTACGAGTCGGCGCGAACTCACCCAGCTTGTGGCCGACCATTTCGTCGACGACAAATACCGGTACGTGCTGACGACCATTATGGACAGCGATGGTCAAACCGATCATGTTTGGAAAGACCGTTGAACGACGGGACCAAGTCTTAAGTGGCTTTTTGTCTCCGCTTTCCACCGCTTTCTCTACCTTCTTCAGCAAGTGCAGGTCAATAAAAGGACCTTTCTTGAGAGAACGTGGCATGGTTTATCCTCTAATTATTTTTTACTACGGCGACGTACGATGAATTTATCAGTACGCTTATTGCTGCGGGTCTTCTTACCTTTGGTCTGAACGCCCCACGGAGTTACCGGGTGCTTACCAAAGTTACGACCTTCACCACCACCGTGCGGATGGTCTACCGGGTTCATCGCCGTACCGCGAACGGTCGGACGAACACCACGCCAGCGTGCAGCACCTGCTTTACCCAGAACGCGCAGCATATGCTCAGCGTTACCGACTTCGCCCAGAGTGGCGCGGCAGTCAGCCGGGATTTTGCGCATTTCGCCAGAACGCAGACGCAGGGTGACATAAGCACCTTCACGCGCAACGATCTGAACGTAAGCACCAGCGGAACGAGCCAGCTGGCCGCCTTTACCCGGCTTCATTTCTACGTTATGAACGGTAGAACCAACCGGGATGTTGCGCATCGGCAGGGTGTTACCCGCCTTGATCGCAGCGTCGACGCCAGATTGAATCTGATCGCCAGCTTTCAGGCCTTTCGGTGCCAGGATGTAACGGCGTTCGCCATCTTTGTACAGAACCAGCGCGATGTTCGCGGAACGGTTCGGATCGTACTCCAGACGCTCAACTACAGCCGGGATACCGTCTTTATTGCGTTTGAAGTCAATCAGACGATACTGCTGCTTGTGACCACCACCGATGTGACGAGTGGTGATGCGGCCGTTGTTGTTACGACCACCGCTCTTGCTGTTTTTTTCCAGCAGCGGGGCGAAAGGTTTGCCCTTGTGCAGCTCAGGGTTAACCACTTTAACAACGTGGCGACGACCCGGAGATGTCGGTTTACATTTAACAATTGCCATTGTTCGCTACTCCTCCGACTTACTCTGCGCCGCCGATGAAGTCCAGATTCTGGCCTTCTTTCAGGGTGACGTAAGCTTTTTTCCAGTCGCTACGACGACCGATACGCTGACCGTGACGCTTCACTTTCCCTTTAACAACCAGGGTGCGAACGGTGTCAACTTCAACTTCGAACAGTTTCTTAACTGCGGCTTTGATTTCTGCTTTGGTTGCATCAGTAGCAACTTTGAGAACGATGGTGTTGTTCTTTTCCATCGCCATAGACGCTTTTTCAGAAACGTGCGGCGCGCGCAGTACTTTCAGCAGACGTTCTTCACGGATCATGCCAGCATCTCCTCAACTTGCTTAACAGCGTCAGCAGTCATAACCACTTTGTCGAAGGCGATCAGGCTAACCGGGTCGATGCCTGCTACGTCGCGTACGTCAACCTTGTACAGGTTGCGAGCGGCCAGGAACAGGTTCTCGTCGACTTCGCTGGTTACAATCAGCACATCATCCAGCGCCATCTCTTTCAGTTTCTGTGCCAGCAGCTTGGTTTTCGGTGCTTCAACAGAGAACTTCTCGACGACGATCAGACGATCTTGACGTACCAGTTCGGACAGGATGCTTTTCAGCGCGCCGCGGTACATCTTTTTGTTAACTTTTTGACTGTGATCCTGCGGACGTGCAGCGAAGCTCACACCACCAGAACGCCAGATCGGGCTCTTGATAGAACCAGAACGCGCACGGCCGGTGCCTTTCTGACGCCACGGTTTTTTACCGGAGCCAGTAACTTCAGCACGGGTCTTCTGAGCACGAGTACCCTGACGGGCACCGGCTGCATAAGCCACAACAACCTGGTGAACCAGCGCTTCGTTGAAATCACGACCGAAGGTAGTTTCGGAAACAGTCAGCGCGCTTTGCGCGTCTTTCAATACTAATTCCATTGCTATCTCCTCACGCCTTCACAGCCGGTTTAACGATCAGGTCGCCACCGGTCGCACCCGGGACTGCACCTTTAACCAGCAGCAGGTTGCGCTCAGCGTCAACACGTACTACGTCCAGGCTCTGAACGGTTACACGCTCGTTGCCCAGGTGACCTGCCATTTTCTTACCCTTGAACACTTTGCCCGGAGTCTGGTTCTGACCGATAGAACCCGGAACGCGGTGAGACAGGGAGTTACCATGGGTAGCGTCCTGAGTACGGAAGTTCCAGCGCTTAACAGTGCCGGCGAAACCTTTACCTTTGGAGATACCGGTAACGTCTACTTTTTTAACGTCAGCGAAGATTTCTACGGAGATGTTCTGGCCGATGGTGAACTCTTCACCTTCAGACAGACGGAATTCACGCAGAACGCGGCCAGCTTCAACGCCAGCTTTCGCGAAGTGACCCGCTTCCGGTTTGGTTACACGGTTAGCTTTCTTGCTACCAGTGGTAACCTGGATGGCGCGGTAGCCGTCGTTGTCCAGATCTTTGACCTGAGTAACGCGGTTTGCTTCGATTTCGATAACGGTTACAGGGATAGAAACGCCATCTTCAGTGAAGATGCGGGTCATACCCACTTTTTTCCCGACTAAACCAATCATTGTTTCAACCTCTCAATCGCTCAATGTCCTGATTAACCCAGGCTGATCTGCACGTCTACACCGGCAGCCAGATCCAGACGCATCAGAGCATCAACGGTTTTCTCGGTTGGCTCAACGATGTCAACCAGACGCTTGTGAGTGCGGATTTCGTACTGATCACGCGCGTCTTTGTTGACGTGCGGGGAGATCAGAACGGTAAAGCGCTCTTTGCGGGTCGGCAGCGGGATCGGACCACGGACTTGCGCACCAGTGCGCTTAGCAGTCTCGACGATTTCCGCGGTTGATTGATCGATCAGACGATGATCAAATGCTTTCAGGCGGATACGGATTCTTTGGTTCTGCATGAGACCAGAGCTCCAATTATTTTATAAACGTAGAAAATTACTCCTCGCACCCATTTCGATTGACGGGGGAGTGTAATCGTTCATTTCATAACTCCCATATCGGGAGTATTGTTTGGCGGAAGATACCGCCGCTGATCGAAATCAGGCTGCCAATATTAGGCAAGCCCGCGCATTATACTTAGATCTGGCCAGGAAGCAAGGCCGGATGCAAAATAACCAGCGTTAGCGGCGCATCTCACCATGAAAAAGGGCGCCATAGCGCCCTTTCTCGTGTCATTGCCTGACTATCGATTACTCGATAACTTTAGCAACAACGCCCGCACCAACGGTACGGCCGCCTTCGCGGATTGCGAAGCGCAGACCGTCGTCCATGGCGATCGGGTGGATCAGGGTAACAACCATCTTGATGTTGTCGCCCGGCATTACCATCTCTACGCCTTCCGGCAGTTCGATGGTACCAGTCACGTCAGTAGTACGGAAGTAGAACTGCGGACGGTAGCCTTTGAAGAACGGAGTATGACGGCCGCCTTCATCCTTGCTCAGGATGTACACTTCAGATTCGAACTTGGTGTGCGGAGTGATGGTGCCCGGCTTAGCCAGTACCTGACCACGTTCGATTTCGTCACGCTTAGTACCACGCAGCAGAACACCAACGTTCTCACCAGCACGGCCTTCGTCCAGCAGTTTGCGGAACATTTCAACGCCAGTACAGGTGGTCTTGGTGGTCGGCTTGATACCAACGATTTCAACTTCGTCGCCTACCTTGATGATACCGCGCTCTACACGACCGGTAACAACGGTACCACGGCCAGAGATAGAGAATACGTCTTCGATCGGCAGCAGGAACGGCTTGTCGATGTCACGCTCAGGTTCCGGGATGTAGGAGTCCAGAGTTTCAGCCAGTTCGATGATCTTCGCTTCCCACTCGGCTTCGCCTTCCAGCGCTTTCAGCGCAGAACCGCGGATTACCGGCGTGTCGTCGCCCGGGAAGTCGTACTGAGACAGCAGTTCGCGAACTTCCATCTCAACCAGTTCCAGCAGCTCTTCGTCATCAACCATGTCGCACTTGTTCAGGAACACGATGATGTACGGAACGCCTACCTGGCGACCCAGCAGGATGTGCTCACGGGTCTGCGGCATCGGGCCGTCAGTCGCAGCAACAACCAGGATCGCGCCGTCCATCTGCGCCGCACCGGTGATCATGTTCTTAACGTAGTCGGCGTGCCCCGGGCAGTCTACGTGAGCGTAGTGACGGGTCGGGGTGTCGTATTCAACGTGAGAGGTGTTGATGGTGATACCACGAGCCTTTTCTTCCGGCGCGTTATCGATCTGGTCGAATGCGCGAGCGCTACCGCCGTAGGTCTTAGCCAGTACGGTGGTGATAGCAGCGGTCAGGGTAGTTTTACCGTGGTCAACGTGGCCGATAGTACCGACGTTAACGTGCGGTTTAGAACGTTCAAATTTTTCTTTAGACACGGTTATATTCCTTATCTTGCGCCCTCACCTAAGGAGAGGGCGCGGGATCAATATGTTTAAAGCAGAGGCTTATTTGCCACGTGCTTCAATAACGGCCTGAGCGACGTTAGTCGGTGCTTCAGCATACTTCAGGAACTCCATGGAGTATGAAGCACGGCCCTGGGTCTGAGAACGCAGGTCAGTAGCATAACCAAACATTTCAGACAACGGAACCTGCGCACGAACAGTCTTGCCAGTCGCAGTATCTTCCATACCTTCGATCATGCCGCGACGACGGTTCAAGTCACCGATAACGTCGCCCATGTAATCTTCCGGAGTCTCTACTTCAACCTTCATGATCGGCTCAAGCAGAACCGGCTTAGCGCGTTTGAAGGCTTCTTTAAACGCGATAGAGGCAGCCAGTTTGAACGCCAGTTCAGAGGAGTCAACGTCGTGGTAAGAACCGAAGTGCAGACGCACGCCCAGGTCAACTACCGGATAACCGGCCATCGGACCAGACTTCAGCTGCTCCTGGATACCTTTGTCAACCGCCGGGATGTATTCACCCGGGATTACGCCGCCCTTGATGTCGTTGGTGAAGGTGTAACCTTCGCCACCCGGCTCCAGCGGGAACATGTCGATAACGACATGGCCGTACTGACCGCGACCACCAGACTGTTTGGCGTGCTTACCTTCCACATCCTTGACAGTCTCACGGATGGTTTCACGGTAGGCAACCTGCGGTTTACCGACGTTGGCTTCAACGTTGAACTCGCGCTTCATACGGTCAACGATGATTTCCAGGTGCAATTCACCCATACCGGAGATGATGGTCTGGTTGGATTCTTCGTCAGTGCGTACGCGGAAAGACGGGTCTTCCTTAGCCAGACGGCCCAGTGCCAGGCCCATTTTCTCCTGGTCAGCCTTGGTTTTCGGCTCAACAGCGATGGAGATTACCGGCTCAGGGAATTCCATACGCTCCAGGATGATCGGCGCGTTCGGATCACACAGGGTATCACCGGTGGTGACGTCCTTCAGACCGATTGCCGCGGCGATGTCACCCGCGCGAACTTCTTTGATCTCTTCACGCTTGTTGGCGTGCATCTGAACGATACGGCCGAAACGCTCACGTGCAGACTTCACGGAGTTCAGTACGGTATCACCAGAGTTAACCACACCGGAGTATACGCGGAAGAAGGTCAGGTTACCCACGAACGGGTCGGTGGCGATTTTGAACGCCAGCGCCGCGAACGGCTCGTTGTCGTCAGAGTGACGCTCAGCCGGGGTATCTTTACCGTCGTCCAGGATACCTTTGATCGCCGGAACATCGGTCGGTGACGGCAGGTACTCGATGACAGCATCCAGCATTGCCTGTACGCCCTTGTTCTTGAACGCGGAGCCACAGGTAACCAGGATGATTTCGTTGTTCAGTACGCGCTGACGCAGAGCATGTTTGATCTCTTCTTCAGACAGCGTTTCACCGCCCAGGTACTTGTCCATCAGCTCTTCAGACGCTTCGGCTGCGGACTCAACCAGGAACTGGTGCCATTCGTTAGCCAGTTCAACCATGTCAGCCGGGATGTCTTCATAGGTGAAGGTCACGCCCTGATCGGCTTCGTTCCAGTTGATGGCTTTCATTTTAACCAGGTCAACAACACCGGTGAAGGCTTCTTCAGCACCGATTGCCAGCTGCAACGGAACCGGGTTAGCACCCAGACGGGTTTTGATCTGGTTAACAACTTTCAGGAAGTTCGCACCCATGCGGTCCATTTTGTTAACGAACGCGATGCGCGGAACATGATACTTGTTGGCCTGACGCCATACGGTTTCAGACTGCGGCTGAACACCACCAACGGCGCAGTAAACCATGACCGCACCATCCAGTACACGCATGGAACGTTCTACTTCGATGGTGAAGTCAACGTGCCCCGGGGTATCGATGATGTTGATACGGTGCGGCTCAAACTGTTTGGCCATGCCAGACCAGAAAGCGGTGGTCGCAGCGGAGGTAATGGTGATACCACGCTCCTGCTCCTGCTCCATCCAGTCCATGGTGGCAGCACCATCATGAACTTCACCGATCTTATGGTTTACACCGGTGTAGAACAGGATACGTTCGGTAGTAGTGGTCTTACCGGCGTCGATGTGAGCGCTGATACCGATGTTACGGTAACGCGAAATGGGTGTTGTACGAGCCATTTGATTCCTCTATATCCTAGGGCGTTCAAGTTAAGTTACCCAAAGCGGGCGGCTTAAGCTTAAGCGCCCGCTTGGTGACTAACATACCGATGATATTACCAACGGTAGTGAGCGAACGCCTTGTTGGCTTCTGCCATACGGTGAACGTCTTCACGTTTCTTAACTGCAGTGCCTTTGTTTTCTGCAGCGTCAGAAAGTTCGTTCGCCAGACGCAGAGCCATGGATTTATCACCGCGTTTACGAGCAGCTTCTACGATCCAACGCATTGCCAGGGCATTACGACGGACCGGACGAACTTCAACCGGAACCTGGTAGGTGGAGCCACCAACGCGACGAGACTTAACTTCGACGGTCGGGCGCACGTTTTCGAGAGCGATCTCGAAAGCTTCCAGTTCAGTTTTGCCAGAGCGCTGAGCCAGGGTCTCCAGCGCGCTGTATACGATTGATTCTGCAGTAGATTTTTTACCATCTACCATCAGGATGTTAACAAATTTAGCCAGCAGTTCTGATCCGAACTTCGGATCCGGCAGAATTTTACGCTGACCAATTACGCGACGACGTGGCATGGAAATACTCCGTTGTGAATTCAGGATTGTCCAAAACTCTACGAGTTTATTTTGACATTAAAGTTAAAACGTTTGGCCTTACTTAACGGAGAACCATTAAGCCTTAGGACGCTTAACGCCGTACTTAGAACGCGCCTGCTTACGGTCTTTAACACCGGAGCAGTCAAGAGCACCGCGCACGGTGTGATAACGCACACCCGGCAGGTCTTTAACACGACCACCACGGATCAGGATCACGGAGTGCTCCTGCAGGTTGTGACCTTCACCACCGATGTAGGAAGTCACTTCAAAACCGTTGGTCAGACGAACACGGCATACTTTACGCAGTGCGGAGTTCGGTTTTTTCGGAGTGGTGGTATATACACGGGTACATACACCACGTTTCTGCGGGCAGGCTTCCAGCGCGGGAACGTTGCTTTTCTCAACTTTCTTAGCGCGTGGCTTGCGAACCAGCTGGTTGATAGTTGCCATCAAAAGCTCCTGGTTTTTGCTTTTCGTAAACACGTAATAAATCGCCCCATACTGCTCACTGGATAGACCAATGGCAAAATATGGGGACGCAGAATTTTATGGCTGAGGCGGGAGGGTGTCAAGAAATATACAAGATATTCGCTGCACGCGAGCAGGATAAGCTCGCTTACCACGCCATCTGACGAGGATGCGCGGCGCTCAGGGCGACGAACTGCGTATAGTCGATCAACACACTCTCCGGGGCGAGGTATGCCGCCAACCCACGCGCCTGAACGTCGGCCTGCAGCAAATGCAGCGTTACCGGCAAGGCGCGTAAGGTTGCCAACGCCGCCGTCCCATCAAGCGCACACAGTACACCATCCTGCAATAAGACCAGCGCATCCCCGGGACGGACCAAGGCGCTCAATGTCGCCAGATCGGCCCCGCCCTGCGGAGAGCGGCTCAGAGTATGTAACATAAGCGTAGTCTCCTGGATTAAAAGGTCAGGATCGTGTCACACGCATCGAGATGCGTGCGTAGATCATCCGCCGATAAGGCCGCGGCAGGAACGACCCAAGGGATCGTGGCATCTAAGCCGCGCTGCGCCAACGACTCGGCACACAGATAGATTTGCTCGATATCATAGAGGCTCATCACGCCAAAGGTGGCGATATAATCACGCGCCAAGATCGCATCGGGACGTTGCTCAGGCAGCAATTGGAAGACCCCATCACCGATAAAAAACACCGCAATATCGTCGCTAAACGCGGAGGCGGCTAACAAGGCATCCAGCCCTTCGCGGCCCGCACTCGTCGTATGGGGGGCATGGGTAAAAACAAAGGCTAACCTTCTCATCTTGTTACTCCGCCCTCCTAAAACTGCATGACGCGATCACAGGTCAACATCGCCTCGGCCAGCGCACCGAGGCCGCTCAAGGCGAAGCCAGGCTGCAGATTCCCCACCGCCGCCCCCTCACCCGCCGACACGCCACGACGCAACGCCGCCGCGACACAGACATTAAGCGTGACATCATGCTGCTGCGCCAATGCTTGCCAGGCACGCACCAAATCGAACTCATCGCCAGCGGGCTGCGTCAGCTGATTGGCATTCAGCACCCCTTCACGATAAAAGAAGATGCTGTCCAGCACATGCCCCGCTGCCAGCAGTGCACACGCGAACTGATAGGCACTACTAGCCGCCTGGGTGCCATAGGGTGCGCCATTCACTACCAGAGCATAACGCAACATCGCTTAGTTACCCTGCACGTCGCCGTTCTTAAACTGGCGGATATAGAGATAGACCGTATGTTTCGAAATATTCAGACGGTCCGCCACCTGATTGATGGCATCCTTAATATCGAAAATTCCCTTTTCATGTAGGTTAAACACGATCTGGCGATTTTTCGCATTGTTCGAGACCGTCCGATCGGCGTTAACCTCTTCGATGGTGTACTCCAATGTCTGCGCCACCAGTTCATCGACCGAGGAAGCGAAGTTCACCGCCGAAGAGACCTCCTGCGTTGCTTTCGGAATAAAGGTCTCCATTATCTGAGAGAAAGGCACATCCAGATTCATGTTGATGCACAGCAGGCCGATCACTCGCTGCTCACGATTGCGGATAGCAATAGTGACCGACTTCATCAGATCGCCACTCTTGGCGCGGGTGAAATACGCACGGGAGACACTGCTGTCTTCACCGGCCATATCGTGCAACATCCGCAATGCCAAATCGGTAATCGGAGAGCCGATTTTTCGCCCCGTATGCTCGCCATTAGCGATACGTACCGCCGAGCACTTTAGATCCTCCAGGGAATGCAGGACGATCTCACAATGCGGGCCGATCAGCATGGCCAAACCATCCACCACCGCCTCATACGATTTTAGGATCGCCTGATCCAGCGGGGTAAAGGGGCGTTCATCTAATAGATCCAGCTCACTGATATCAGCCGTAACAAGCGTATTTGACATTAACTACTCCCATCCACGAACCAGACTCGCCCATCCCTGACTGGCCCAGAAAAAATACAGTAATTCTTAAAAAATATTAGCAAACTCCATCTATTTAAATCCTTGATGACACCAAGGTAAATGTCTTTTTCACTCGTTCGGCTAGCCAACAGGCAAGAAAAACCCCCTGAGGGCAAAGCCATCAGGGGGTTGCATGTGTGAAAAAACGACTTATTTCGCGCTTTTTTCGTTACCGGTAGCGGCTTTCTCCGCTGCGCTCGGTGCAGCATCAGCCTTTGCTGCCGGCTTCACGTCCAGCAGTTCGACTTGGAACACCAGCGTAGAGTTAGCCGGGATCCCCGGGACACCGGTCTTGCCGTAAGCCAGATCCGGTGGGATAACCAGCTTGATCTTGCCGCCTTTCTTGATGTGCTTCAGGCCTTCAGTCCACCCCGGGATCACCCCATCCAGACGGAAGGAGAGCGGCTCGCCGCGCGTGTAGGAGTTATCGAACTCGGTACCATTGATCAGCGAACCCTTATAGTTCACCACCACGGTGTCGCTATCCGTCGGTGTCGGGCCTGAGCCTTCTTTCTCGACCAGATACATCAACCCGCTGGCCGTGGTCTTCACGCCCTTCTCTTTAGCAAAAGCGGTACGGAACTTCTGACCCGCTTCAGCATTTTCTTTTGCTTCCTGCTCCATCTTCGCCTGTGCAGTGCTCTTCACGCGGTTCTCGAACGACTGCAACGTCTGCTCGATCTCTTGATCGCTCAGCTTGCTCTTGCCTGCGAAAGCGTCTTGAACACCGGCAATCAACTGATCTTTATCCAGTTTAATCCCCAGCTTCTCCTGCTCCTTCAGAGAGTTATCCATATAACGCCCCAGAGAAGCCCCCAGTGCATAGGCCGCCTGCTGATCGTCATTTTTGAACTTGCTGCTGGCTGCGGCAGCCGGAGCGGCCGTATCAGCCTTGGCTGCGTCCGCTGCAAATGCCGAGGCATTCAGCGCCAGAGCCATCGTCGTGGCTAGCGCGGTAACTTTAAAAAAAGATTTCATCCATTTCTCCAAAATTAAGGCACTTGCCTTAAATCACGATGAGCACAGTTAGGGATATGTCCTGAGTTACTATAGTCGCCACGCTTACCAGAAAACAATCGCAAAGCGAGCAAACAATGTAAATTCAGACCAGGATTGCGTAAAAAAGTTTCCAGCGGAGGATCTTCGACGCTAACGGCTACGCAGCACAGGTCGATTCGCGCTACCATACCTCTCGGATAGCCGCGCCATCCGCTGTAATAAAGAAATATCGCCAATGCAATAATCTAAAAATAGAGGAATTTCTTATGGAATCATCGTCCCATGGCCTGAGTGAACTGGAGGCCCGTCTGGAACAGCTGGAAAGTCGGATTGCCTTCCAGGAGATCACCATTGAGGATCTCAACCAGACGGTGATCGATCTACAGCGTGAGATGGGAAAATATCGCGAGCAAATGCGTCTCCTGATCGACAAGTTTCGCACCGTACAACCCTCGCAAATGGCACACCCTTCCGAAGAGACGCCACCACCTCACTACTAAGTGCGGCGAGATGAGGCAATAAAAAAAGCGGTCATATGACCGCTTTTTTCACGCATTAACCACTCAGTGGCAACCGCAACCGCCGTGGCCTTTGCCTTTACCCTGACCACCGCAGCATTCGCCATCGGCATGATCATGGTCGTGCTCATGACCACCACAGCACTCGCCCTCACCGTGGCTATGACCGTGGCCGCCACAGCACTCGCCTTCACCGTGGCCATGACCGCCGCAGCAGCCTTCACCATGATCGTGCGCGCCATGCACATGACCGTGCTCCAGCTCTTCAGCGGTCGCTTCACGAATGGCGACAACTTCGACGTTGAAGTTCAGGTTCTGACCCGCCAGCATGTGGTTACCATCAACCACGACATAGTCATCGCCCACTTCGGTGATTTCAACCGGTACCGGGCCCTGATCGGTTTCCGCCAGGAAACGCATGCCAACCTGCAGCTCATCGACGCCCATAAAGACATCCTTCGGTACGCGCTGTACCAGGTTGTCATCGTACTGACCATAGGCATCGTTGGCCGGAACATGCACGTCGAAACGATCGCCGACATCGTGTCCTTCCAAGGCTTTCTCCAGACCGGCAATCAGAGAGCCATGGCCGTGCAGGTAGTCCAGCGGTGCAGACACCGGAGACTCATCAACCAACACCCCGTCTTCCGTACGCACCTGATAGGCCAGACTGACCACCAGGTCTTTAGCTACTTTCATGATATCTCCTAGCGTTTGAAACGTAATCCGTGCGGATTGTAGCGGAATTTCGCGCTACTGTACTGTTCGGGATGAAAAAAGCTGCGCTACCGCACCCGTTTCCTCCCCTAAGGCTTAAAACGCCCAATCAACTGTTCCGACGCCAGGGGATCCTCCGATGGCGAAGTGGGTGAAGCCAGCCGATGACCACAACGCACACACTGCACCTGCTCGCCCTGAGCATCGCGCCATAGCGCCAAGCTATCCATGGCATGACAGGCCGGACAACGCGCCCCGGCGATAAAACGTCGCTTCATTTCTCCTCCTTCCACTCCTCATCCCAATCATTCATCTGGAGCTGCTCATGCTGCATCTCGCGCTGGAAGATCTCCTCCAACTCACGCCGCGCCTCACGAATACGCGAGATCTGCGCCACATCCCCCTGACGATGTGGCATCAGCTCACGCAGCATACGCATATCCAAACGGCGAAAATGTTGCTGAGCACGATAGGCTTGATGCGGATGCATTCCCGTCTCAACCAACGTCTTGCGTCCCAACTCCAAAGCGCTGGAGAAGGTCTCGCGCGTAAACTGGCTCACGCCCGCCTGTAACAACTCATGCGCCTCGACCCGCCCACGCGCGCGCGCCAAGATGCGCAGATGTGGAAAGTGCTGTTGACAGAGATGTACCACCGCCATGGTCTCTTCCGGTTCATTGCAGGTGATGACGATGGCCTCTGCCCGCTGCGCCCCCGCCGCCTGTAACAGGTCCAACTGCGTCGCATCACCGTAATACACCTTATAGCCGTAGCGACGCATCATGCTGACCACGCTGACATCGCGCTCTAGCACGGTGACCCGCGTCTGATTCGCCATCAACAGCCGTCCGATCACCTGACCAAAGCGGCCAAAACCGACCAAGATCACCTGGGGTTCATCATCGGCCACATAGGGCGCCTCCGTACTCTCTTCCGGCGGATTCAAGCGCTGCGCCAACAGGCGGTCAAGCAACTGCATCAACGGTGGCGTGGTCATCATCGAGAGTGTCACCACCACCAGCAGCAAGGCGCTCTGCTCCGCACTCAGCACCCGCTGTGCCGCGGCGGCAGAAAACAACACGAAGGCGAACTCCCCCCCTTGACTCAACACCGCCGCAAACTGAAGACGAACGACGCTACGCACCCCCGACAACCAGGCAAGTAGGTACAGCACCATGCTCTTTATCACCACCAGCGCCGCCACCGCCAACAGGATCGATTGCCAATAGGCGTACAATACGCCCAGATTGAGCGCCATCCCCACCGACATGAAGAACAACCCTAACAACAACCCCTTGAAGGGTTCGATGGCGATCTCCAGCTCATGCTGAAACTCACTCTCCGCAAGTAATACCCCGGCGATGAAGGTACCCAACGCCATAGAGAAACCCAAGGCATCCATCAATAGCGCCGAGCCCAACACCACCAGAAGGGCGGCAGCGGTAAAAATCTCCCTTACCCCGGTCGCCGCGATATAGTGAAACAGCGGACGCAGCAACAGGCGGCCACCGACCCAAATCCCCGCCAGCGCACCGATCTTCAGCGCGATATGACCCCAGTTGATCGCCTGATCTTCGCCTCCGGCCAGGATCGGCATCAATGCCAGCGCCGGTACCACCGCGATATCCTGGAACAACAGCACCGCGAATCCGAGACGTCCGCCCGGGTTACGGTTCATCCCCTTTTCTCGCATTATCTGGAGTGCCATCGCCGTCGACGACATGGCCAGACCGACTCCACCGATGACCGCCGCCTGCCAGGCGAAACCGGTGGCTATCAGTAGCCCACCGAGCAGCAATGCGCTCAACAGTAACTGGGCGGTACCCGTACCGAAGATCAGGCGCCGCAAGCGCCAGAGCTTAGCGGGATTCAATTCCAGCCCGATGATGAATAATAGGAAGACCACCCCCATCTCAGAGAAGTGCAGGATCTCCTCCACATCGCGGATCAAGCCAATCCCCCACGGCCCGATGACGATACCGGCGATCAGAAAGCCGAGTACCGCACCGATGCCGAGACGACGCGCGATCGGTACCGCCAGCACGGCGGCAAACAGAAACAGCACCACCGCTGGCAGTAAAGAGGGATCAGACGGCATCGAGCCCTCCTATCGATAAGGGGGCCGCCAGCCAGTCGGCATATGCCTGTGCCTGGGCGTGCAACACCGCCATCTTCTGGCGACGGGCCCAATAGATGGTCAAGGGTGCCAACCAGTGCATATGGCAACGCAACGCCGTCAATTCGAATGGGCGCAACACTTCACGCATGGTGTAATGGTTGTAGCCTGCCACCTGGTAAGCTCCCTCGGGTTCGCCGGTTGTCACCACCGAGCGCCAATATTTATCACGTAGGGCGTATCCCCCTACCCCACTGGCAAAGCCGCGCGCTAAGACGCGATCCAGCCACTCCTTCAGCAAGGCGGGACAACTGTAATTATATAAGGGGTGCTGAAACACGATGACCTGATGCTCTCGCAACAGACTTTGCTCATGATAAATATCGATAAAGAAGTCTGGATACTGGGCGTATAGATCGTGGATGGTCACGTTTTCCAACGGCCGAGCGGCCTGTAACAACACCTGATTGGCAATGGAGGACGGTGACTCGGGGTGGGCATAAATCAGCAACACCTTCGGCGGCTGCGACATGGTTCATTCTCCTCACTACCTCAGAACGTCGTCATTGCCGGACTTTTCGGCTACCATGCGACCCAGAAAGACAGAATAGCGCCGCATATCGCCGTTACCTCGCCGCGTTATTTACGTCGCCACAACGCCAATTTAACACACACTCAATAGACGACGCTTTATGATTGTTTTCTCATCGCTACAAATTCGTCGCGGCACACGCGTGCTGCTGGATAACGCCTCGGCAACGATCAACCCCGGCCAGAAGGTAGGCCTGGTCGGGAAGAATGGCTGTGGGAAATCAACGCTACTGGCGCTGTTAAAGCAGGAGTTGAGCGCCGACGGTGGCAGCGCCAACCTCCCGGCAAACTGGGCGATGGCCTGGGTTAACCAGGAGACACCAGCCCTGGAGACGCCGGCACTGGAGTATGTCCTCGATGGCGATCGGGAGTTCCGCCAATTGGAGCGCCAGCTCGAAGAGGCCAACCTGCGCAACGACGGTAACGCCATCGCCCTGATCCACGGCAAGCTGGATGCGATCGCCGCCTGGACCATTCGTGCCCGCGCCTCCAGCCTGTTGCATGGACTCGGCTTCAGCCAGGAGCAACTGCTGCAACCGGTCAAATCCTTCTCCGGCGGCTGGCGCATGCGCCTTAACCTGGCGCAAGCCCTGTTGTGCCGCTCCGATCTGTTACTGCTGGATGAACCGACCAACCACCTGGATCTGGATGCGGTGATCTGGCTAGAGCGCTGGTTAAAAAGCTACCCCGGGACGCTGATCCTGATCTCTCATGACCGCGACTTCCTCGACCCGATCGTGGACAAGATCATCCATATTGAGCAACAACAATTGTTTGAGTATAGCGGCAACTACTCCTCTTTCGAGCTACAGCGTGCCAGCAAGCTGGCGCAGCAGCAGGCGATGTATCAGAGCCAACAGCAACGCATCGCCCATCTCCAGGGTTATATCGACCGCTTTAAGGCAAAGGCCAGCAAGGCCAAGCAGGCACAGAGCCGCGTGAAGATGCTCGAACGGATGGAGCGCATCGCGCCCGCCCATGTCGACAACCCCTTCCACTTCAGCTTCCGCCCGCCGGAAAGCCTACCGACGCCACTGCTGCGTATGGAGCAGGTCAGCGCGGGATACGGTGACCACACGGTACTCGCCTCGATCAAACTCAATCTGGTTCCCGGCTCACGCATTGGCTTGTTGGGGCGTAACGGGGCCGGTAAGTCGACGTTAATCAAACTGCTAGCCGGTGAATTGGCCCCTCAGCATGGTGAGGTTGGCCTGGCGAAGGGCGTACGCCTGGGCTACTTCGCCCAGCATCAGCTGGAATACCTGCGCGCCGATGAGTCGCCATTACAACATTTGGCCCGTCTGGCGCCACAGGAGAGCGAACAACAGTTACGAGACTACTTGGGCGGCTTTGGCTTCAACGGCGATAAGGTCGGGGAGGCGACACAGCGTTTCTCCGGTGGGGAGAAGGCGCGCCTGGTGCTGGCACTGATCGTCTGGCAGCGTCCCAACCTACTGCTGCTCGACGAGCCGACCAACCACCTGGATCTGGATATGCGTCAGGCGCTGACCGAAGCATTGATCGACTTCGAAGGCGCGCTGGTCGTGGTCTCGCACGATCGCCACCTGTTACGTTCGACCACCGACGACCTCTATCTGGTGCACGATGGTCAGGTCGAACCCTTCGCCGGTGACCTCGAAGATTACCAGCAGTGGTTGAGCGAGTGGCAACGGCAAGAGAACCAGAGCTCGACAACAGAGCAAGAAGGTGGGCTAGCGGTCAATAGTGCTCAGGCGCGTAAGGATCAGAAGCGGCGCGAGGCCGAGTTCCGTAGCCAAACACAGCCGCTACGCAAGCAGATCACCGCCCAAGAGAAGCGGATGGAGACGTTCGCCGCCCAACTGAGCGAACTGGAGGAGCGTCTGTCCGACAGCGCGCTGTACGACCCTGCCCGGAAGGGGGAGTTAAACGAGATCCTACAGCGACAAAGTCAGGCCAAGGCCGGCTTGGAGGAGGCCGAACTCTGTTGGCTCGACGCGCAGGAGCAACTGGAAGAGATGACCCGCGCATTTAACGATGCCCCGTAACCCCAAGGGCGGCCTCAGGCCGCCGCGGGTACCACGCTAGCCAGCGCCCGCCCCAGGCGGGCCATGCCCTCATCGATCTCCGCTTCGGGGATTAATAACGAGGGAGTAAAACGGAGTGTATCTGGCCCGGCATTCAGCAACATCACCCCCTGTTGTGTCGCCGCGTTCAGGATATCCCTGGCGCGCCCCTGGTAGGCGGGCGCCAACGCGGCCCCCAGCAGTAATCCTTGGCCACGGATCTCACCAAACACGCCATAGCGTTGATTCAACGCCTGGAGATGACGTTCAAATAGCTGTCGGCGCTGCACGACCCCGGCCAGCACCGCAGGCTGACTAATGATGTCGAAGGCCGCCTCGGCCACCGCGCACGCTAGCGGATTACCACCGTAGGTGGTGCCATGGCTGCCGACCGTCATCGCCGAGGCGATCGCCTCGCGGGTCAACATAGCGCTGATGGGGAAGCCGCCCCCCAACGCCTTCGCACTGGTCAGGATATCCGGCGTCACGCCGTAGTGCATATAGCTGAAAAGGGCGCCACTGCGTCCCATACCGCTCTGTACCTCGTCGAAGATCAGCAATGCCTGATGACGGTCACACAACGCACGCAGACCATGCAAGAATGCCGCTGTCGCGGGCAATACACCGCCCTCCCCCTGGATCGGCTCGACGATCACCGCACAGGTCTGCTCACCGATCAACGCCTCAACCGCGGCCAGATCGTTGAAGGGGACGTGGACGATATCCGCTGGCTTCGGGCCAAAACCCTCGGAATATTTGGCCTGCCCACCCACCGAGACGGTAAATAGCGTACGCCCATGGAAGCTCTGATTGAAGGCGATGATCTGGCTCTTATAGGGACTGATGCGCGTCGCCGCGTGATGACGAGCCAGCTTCAGCGCCGCCTCATTGGCCTCTGCGCCGGAATTCGCGAAGAATACTCGCTCGGCAAAGGTCGCCGCGATCAGCTTCTGCGCCAGACGCAACGCAGGTTCGTTAGTGAATACATTGCTGGTATGCCATAAACGGCTGCCCTGCTCCTGGAGTGCGGCCATCAACGCCGGATGACAATGCCCCAAGGCCGTCACCGCGATCCCGCCAGCAAAGTCGATGTAATCGCGCCCCTGCTGATCCCAGACTCGGCTTCCCTCTCCACGCACCGGAATAAAGTCTGCCGGTGCATAAACCGGTAACATCGTCCGCTCAAAATCCGCCCTAACCACTCCGCTCTGCTGCGCCATTCTCCCGTCCCCCACCAATCCCATCCCAACAATTTGATTTTATATGCAAGATATACGCATAATAAATCATGCGGCGTCAATCAAATTCTCGGCGTATCACGCCGAACGGTATGCTGGGCTGAATTTCCCCTGCGTATGCTTTATCATCTCCCTTTCTCGTTAATCCCGTGCCACGCCATGCTACTGTTGATCGACAACTACGACTCGTTTACCTACAACCTGTATCAATACTTTTGCCAGCTCGATGCCGAGGTCTTGGTCAAACGTAACGATGAATTAACGCTGGCGCAGATTGACGCCTTGGCGCCATCGCATGTGGTGATCTCGCCCGGACCGGGTACCCCCGATGAGGCGGGGATCTCCTTGGCCGCCATTGGTCATCTCGCGGGACGGGTACCGGTATTGGGCGTCTGCCTGGGGCACCAGGCGCTGGGGCAGGTATTCGGGGCACGGGTGATACGCGCACGTCAGGTGATGCATGGTAAGACCAGCGTCATCCGCCATGACAATCAAGGCGTCTTCCAGGGCTTAAATAACCCGCTGACGGTAACGCGCTATCATTCGCTGATCATAGACTGGGAGAGCCTTCCCCCCTGCTTGGCGGTAACGGCCTGGAGCGAGCGCGATGGGCGGCGGGATGAGATCATGGGAATCCGCCATACCTCGCTGGCCCTGGAGGGCGTGCAATTCCATCCAGAAAGCATCCTCAGCGAGCAGGGGCACGCTTTGCTACAAAACTTCCTACGCCAGTAACGCCACGGGCGCCATTAGGCGCCCGTGCATCATGTGACTCACGACAGGTGTCGTGCATGGCTCACTTTATCACCGCCGCCGAGGTGATAACGATCGGTTTCACCGGAACATTCTGGTAAGGGCCGACGTTTTCGGTACGGACTTGGGAAATCTTGTCGACGATATCCATCCCTTTGATCACTTTACCGAATACGGCATAACCAAAGTCGCGCTGGCCGTGATCGAGGAAGGCATTATCGGCCACATTGATAAAGAACTGGCTGGTCGCGCTGTCCTTCTCGGCAGTGCGCGCCATCGCGATGGTACCGCGCAAGTTACGCAAGCCGTTATCCGCTTCATTCTTGATCGGTGCCTGAGTCGGCTTCTGCTGCATCGCCGCAGTAAATCCGCCCCCCTGGATCATAAAGCCAGGGATCACTCGGTGAAAGAGAGTACCGTTATAGAAACCGCTGTTGACGTAACCGAGGAAGTTGTCGACCGTCACCGGCGCCTTCTGATTATACAGCTCCAATTCGATGTTACCGGCGCTGGTTGTCAGCATGACGCGTGTATTCGCTGCCAGTGCGGCCGGGGCCATCACGGCCAGCGAGAATAGGGTAACCAGGGTAATGACGATTCTTTTGAACATGAAAACTTCCTTTATCTGACCGGCTTTGTCAAAAGCATAAAAACAACAGGATAGCGTAATGATTCTAAATAGCCCATGGGGCGATAGCCACCCATTTACTCACATTTACCTGGCGACTATCCTGGGCGACGCTACGCCGTCGCCCACCTCACCCTACCCGAATTCTCACCTAGGGCAAGTTGTACCTGTCTGAAATTCCGCCCATGCAGCACACACGCCGTGCTCTTTACCCTCGACACCCAATTACATCTCAATTTTTTAAGTAACAAACTTTTTCTTTGCATTGAAAAATCGATTCATATCACAAAAAACAGCTGTGGCTATGTTAGGATTCGCCCGCTTCGTGAAATCGACCCTTCTTGTCCGATCAACACACGAATAATTCACATTTCTCTTTTTATACTGAGATAGGCCTTGCTATGACCGACAGTAACCGCATTCGCCTAACATGGATCAGTTTCTTCTCCTATGCGCTTACCGGCGCATTGGTGATTGTCACCGGGATGGTGATGGGAAATATCGCAGAGTATTTCAATCTGCCGATCTCCAGCATGAGTAATACTTTTACATTCCTCAATACCGGGATTTTGGTTTCTATTTTCCTTAACGCTTGGCTGATGGAGATCATCCCCCTCAAGCGTCAGTTGATCTTCGGCTTCATTCTAATGATCCTCGCCATCGCAGGTCTGATGGTTGGCCATAACCTGGCAGTCTTCTCCGCCTGCATGTTTGTGCTCGGGGTCGTCAGCGGGATCACCATGTCCATCGGGACCTTCCTGATCACCCATATTTACACGGGCCGTCAGCGTGGTTCTCGTCTACTGTTTACCGACTCCTTCTTTAGTATGGCCGGGATGGTCTTCCCGATCATTGCCGCCACTCTCTTGGCGCAACACGTCGCCTGGTATTGGGTCTATGCCTGCATCGGTGTACTGTATCTGGCCATCTTTATCCTGACGCTATGCTCCGACTTCCCGCAGCTGGGCAAGCAGGCGGCCAATACCGAGACGCCGGTCAGTAAAGAGAAGTGGGGAATTGGCGTTCTGTTCCTCTCCATCGCCGCCCTGTGCTACATCCTCGGCCAGCTTGGTTTCATTCAGTGGGTGCCCGAATATGCCGCTAAACATTTCGGCATGAGCATCGAAGAGACCGGTAGCCTGGTCAGTAACTTCTGGACCGCCTATATGGTCGGCATGTGGTTCTTCAGCGTCGTGCTGCGTTTCTTCGATTTGCAACGCATCGTCACGGTACTAGCAGCACTCTCGACCTTCATGATGTACATGTTCGTCAGCAGCCAACAAGGCGCCCTATTGAGCATGTATATCCTGGGATTAGGCTTCGTCAGCAGCGCCATCTACACCACGCTGATCACCCTCGGCTCACAGCAGACTAAGGTCTCCTCTCCGAAGCTGGTGAACTTTATCCTGACTTGCGGCACCATCGGCACCATGCTGACCTTCGTGGTCACCGGCCCGATCGTTGCCCACAGCGGGGCACATGCCGCGCTGGCCACCGCGAATGGCCTCTACTTCGTGGTCTTTGTCATGTGTGTCCTGCTGGGTTTCGTCACCAAGCATCGCCAACACGGCCACGCGACCAAGTAACGCGATCCCTTTCGCAAGATAGCAACGGGGCCTGCATATGCAGGCCCCGTTTTTGTCTGATTACACCTTGGATTAACGGCGGAAGTCGACGCACTCGGCCTGCGCCAGGTAGATCTGGCTCTGCGCCGGACGCGTCTCGGCGATCAGCCGTCCATCACGCAGGGAGTAACGTACCGGAACCTGACGACGCACGGCGTCAAAGCCGCTCTCCGCCGGTAGCACCAATAAACTGGCACGGCAGCCCGGCTCCACACCATACCCTGCTAAATTGAGGGTACGCGCACTGTGCGAGCCGATCAGCGCCAGCCCCTCATCGATCTGGCCATAGCCCATTAACTGGCAGACATGCAACCCCATGTGCAACACCTGCAGCATGTTAGCGGTTCCCAGCGGATACCACGGATCGAAGACATCATCGTGACCGAAGCAGACATTGATCTTCGCCTGGAGCATCTCCTTCACCCGCGTGATCCCCCGCCGCTTGGGATAATCGTCGAAACGCCCCTGGAGATGAATATTGACCAGCGGATTAGCGACAAAGTTAATCTGCGACAGTTTAAACAGCCGAAACAGGCGCGAAGTATAGGCGCCATTATAGGAGTGCATCGCCGTGGTATGACTCGCGGTCACGCGCGCACCCATGCCGTCACGATGCGCCAACGCCGCCACGGTTTCGACGAAGCGAGACTGCTCATCGTCGATCTCGTCGCAGTGTACATCCACCAGACGATCGTAACGCTGTGCCAGGGCGAACGCCTTATGCAGCGACTCCACGCCATACTCACGCGTAAACTCGAAGTGTGGGATCGCACCGACCACATCGGCTCCGAGACGCAGCGCCTCCTCGAGCAACGCCTCACCATTCGGATAGGAGAGGATCCCCTCCTGTGGGAAGGCAACCAATTGCAGATCGACCCAGGGCGCCACCTCTTGCCGCACCTCCAGCATCGCCTTCAACGCCGTCAGCGTTGGGTCAGAGACATCGACATGGCTGCGCACATGCTGAATACCGTTAGCAATCTGCCACTTTAGCGTCTGCCAGGCGCGCTGTTTGACATCATCGTGCGTCAGCTGCGCCTTGCGCTCGGCCCAACGTTCGATACCTTCAAATAGCGTACCCGACTGATTCCAGGCCGGTTGACCCGCCGTCTGCGTGGTATCGAGGTGAATATGGGGCTCGACAAAGGGCGGTACCACCAACCCCTGCTCCGCATCCAGCTCTCCTGCCTGCGCCGGGCGTAATGCCGGCTGCGGCGTGACGGCGGCAATGCGCTCATCCTGTAACCGAATCTGCCACCACCCTTCACGCGCGGGGAGACGGGCGTTGATGACGGCCTGATACTGATCATTCTGCATGACTCACCTCCAATACACGCTGCTGACGACGTCCGAACAGGCGACTCAGCAGGCAATAACCCAACGCACCGCCTAAGACGGCATTCAATGGCACGATCCCGGGTAGCCCGTGACCGGCGGCGACGCCCAAGGCCACCGCAGCGATCGCGTTCCAGTTTACCGCCACCATCTCGGCTCGGGCAAAATCACGGTAGCGATGGCGATGCATCAGGTAGTCGGCGATGATCACCCCCCCGATCGGTGGGATGGCGGCCGACAGGAAGGTCAGCCAACCGACGAAATTGTTATACAACCACAGCGCACACAAGGTACCGATGAGGCCATTGGCCACCGAGAGCAGCTTGCTCGACAGTCCGGTAATGTTGGCGAACCCCAGACCAGAGGCATACAACGCGTTATCGTTGGTCGTCCAGATATTCAACCCCAGCACCACGATGGCCGGTAGCAACAGACCTTGCGCGATCATCACGTCGGAGATGTCCGCCATCCCCAAGGCTGCCGCGCCAGTAGCGCCGAAGACAAACATCAGCGAGTTCCCCAGGAAGAAGGCGACCATCGTCACCCACACCGCCACCTTGGCATTACGCCCAAAGCGTACGAAGTC
This sequence comes from Edwardsiella tarda ATCC 15947 = NBRC 105688, assembly GCF_003113495.2. Classification (NCBI taxonomy): domain Bacteria; kingdom Pseudomonadati; phylum Pseudomonadota; class Gammaproteobacteria; order Enterobacterales; family Hafniaceae; genus Edwardsiella; species Edwardsiella tarda. The sequence continues at coordinate 279,221 of NZ_CP084506.1, read as the reverse complement.
CGCAGTCAGGGTACCGGCGCTGATAAAGGAGCCCACCACCAATGCCAACGCCAGGTTAAAGTCTAACGGTTGCGTCGGGGTCACCGCACGCAGCACATCCAGACCACCCATACCATTAATCGCCAGCCAGACCGAGTACCCCCCCAGCAGAGCGATGGCCGGCACCGCGATCACCGACAAGATGGTCAGTGCCGAGATGCCAAAGAATACGGTCACCGTCATCAACACCCCAGAGAGCGCGATCAACCATTCGGTATTCAGTCCGGTCGCCTTACTGACCGGAATGGCGAACATCGCCACCCCGACACCGAACCAACCGACCTGTGTACCGCCCAGCAGCAGCGAAGGCAACCAAGACCCCTTCACGCCGAAGGAGAAGCGCGCCAAGAGATGTGTGGTGAGGCCCGTTTTTGCGCCGATATAACCGAGAGTGGAAGTGTAGATACCGAGGAGGAGATTACCGAGGAGTACTGCGAGAAGAAAATCGTGATAGCCAAGTCCGGTGCCGAGAGTGCCGCCGGTCCACATGCTGGCGGAAAAGAAGGTCAGCCCCAGCATGACACAACTTAATGCCAGTGCGCCCTTACGCGCCGATGAGGGGACCGGCCCCTGACTGTAATTGTTATCCTGCGACACGCAATCCTCCTTAATCCCTGTGCAGTGGATAAAAAAATCTGGCGCATTCTAAAGAGTTGCCAGAAAAAAGCAAACGTTTTCTTTGCCGCCTTTTTATCCTGTCGTGCTTTCACCTCTCACCGATCGCGCAATGAGTGGCCGTTTCTTTAAACGACACCACTGCATATCCCCCACTTCTCTGGCAAGCTACTCGCATAGGCTGGCCGGCGGCGACGCGCACTCGTGCACGATCATGGCGCCAGCGCATTCTCCGCTCACCGCCCGAGGAGTTCCGATGGATTACTTTCCGATATTTTGCCAACTCGCGGCTAAGCCCTGCCTATTAGTCGGCGGTGGCGAGGTCGCCGAGCGTAAGGCCCGCCTCTTACTGGAGGCGGGTGCTGTCCTGACCGTCAATGCCGAACGCTTTACACCGCAATTCGAGGCCTGGCAGCAAGCGGGGCGCCTGACGCTGGTACCCGGCGACTTCGATCCCTCGCTGTTAACGGCACAATGGCTGGCGATCGCCGCCACCGACGACCCGCACGTCAATCAACAGGTACTCGCCCAGTGTGAGGCACGCCACCTCTTCTGTAACGTGGTGGATGCCCCCGCCCAGTCCGGTTTTATCATGCCATCGATCATCGATCGCTCCCCGCTGATGGTGGCGGTCTCCTCCGGCGGCAGCGCTCCGGTATTGGCCCGGCTGCTACGCGAAAAGCTTGAGGCACTATTGCCGCAGCACCTCGGTCAGCTGGCACGCCTGGCGGGTAGCCTCCGTCAACGCGTCAAATCACACTTCGCCACCCTCCCCCAGCGGCGCCGTTTCTGGGAAAAACTGTTCGCTCACGATCGTCTGGCGCAATCCCTGGCGAACGGTGACACGCCGCAGGTTACCCAGCAACTGGATGCCCTATTCAGTAGCAATCCGGCCGTTCAGGGTGAGGTCGTGTTGGTCGGTGCCGGGCCGGGTGATGCGGGTTTGTTGACCCTGAAGGGGTTACAGCAGATCCAGCAGGCCGATGTGGTGATCTACGATCGTTTAGTCTCGCCTGAGATCATGGCGTTGGTCCGGCGCGATGCCACACGTCTCTTCGTCGGCAAGCAAGCTGGCCACCACTGCGTCCCTCAAGAGGCGATCAATAGCCTACTGCTGGAACAGGCGCAACAAGGCAAACGCGTGGTTCGTCTGAAAGGGGGTGATCCCTTTATCTTCGGCCGCGGCGGCGAGGAGCTGGAGGCTTTAGCCGGTGCCGGTATCGCCTTCTCGGTGGTGCCTGGCATCACTGCCGCCTCGGGTTGCTCCGCCTACAGCGGCATACCGTTGACCCATCGCGACCATGCCCAGAGCGTCCGTCTGGTTACCGGCCATACCCGTCAAGAGGGAGCGCTGGACTGGTCTTGCCTGGCTGCCGCCGGACAAACGTTGGTGTTTTACATGGGATTAAGTCAAGCGGCGACCATCCAGCAACAGCTGCAACAGCATGGCATGCCGGCCGATACCCCGGTCGCCTTGGTCGAGAATGGCACCACGGTGCAACAACGCGTGATCAGCGGTACCTTGGCCCAGTTAGCGGCGCTGGCGACCCAAGCCGTCAGCCCCACGCTGATCATCGTCGGTGATGTCGTCTCACTGCGTCCACAGTTAAACTGGTTCCACAGCAGCGACGATGCCACGCCCGCCTCGCACTAGGGATAAAAAAAGGGGAGCCGCTGGCTCCCCTTCTGTGATTAACCTTGCCTGCTTATGGCTGAGCAACGAACCCGATAGCCTGATAGACCTGACTCAGGGTCTGCGCGGCGCGCGCGCGCGCCTTCGCGGCACCCTCACGCATCACTTCCTGTAAGTAGGCTTCATCGTTACGGAAGCGATGGTAACGCTCCTGCAACTCGGCGAGCATGCCAGAGACGGCCTCGGCTACCGCCCCCTTCAGATGGCCATACATTTTACCGTCAAACTCGGCCTCCAGCTCGGCAATACTCTTACCGGTCACTCCAGAGAGAATATCCAGCAGATTCGACACCCCAGCCTTATTGACCACGTCGTAACGTACGACTGGCGGCTCATCGGAGTCGGTCACCGCGCGCTTGATCTTCTTGGTTACCGCCTTGGGATCTTCCAGCAAGCCGATGACGTTGTTACGGTTGTCATCCGACTTAGACATCTTTTTGGTCGGCTCCAACAGCGACATGACACGAGCGCCGGACTTGGGAATAAACGGCTCAGGGATCTTGAAGATGTCGCCATACAGCGCATTAAAACGCGCCGCCACATCACGGCTCAGCTCCAGATGCTGCTTCTGATCTTCCCCAACCGGTACCTGGTTGGTCTGATACAGCAGGATATCCGCCGCCATCAGCACCGGATAATCGAACAGGCCAGCATTAATATTCTCTGCATAGCGCGCCGACTTATCCTTAAACTGCGTCATACGGCTCAACTCGCCGAAATAGGTATAGCAGTTGAGTACCCAGCCCAGTTGGGCGTGCTCCGGCACATGGGACTGCACGAAGATGGTGCTCTTCTGCGGATCGATACCACAGGCCAGGTAGAGCGCCAGCGTATCCAGCGTCGCGCTGCGCAACTTATCCGCATCCTGACGCACGGTAATGGCATGCTGATCGACGATGCAATAAATGCAGTCATACTCATCCTGCATCTGCACCCATTGACGCAGTGCGCCCATATAGTTACCGATGGTGAGTTCACCAGACGGCTGTGCGCCGCTGAAGACGATGGGCTTACTCATGGTCACATTCCTGTCCTTATCAATTCAGTTCAGCGGTGCTAGCCCCACCAGAGGCAGCAGTCCAGAAAAATCATCCAGTACGCGGCAAGGCTCACTGGTGGCGATAGATTCACCATAGTTATAACCGTAGGTCAAACCAACGGTAGGACAACCGGCCGCCTGACCGGCCTGGATATCGTTGCGTGAGTCGCCGACGAACAGCATCTCGCTCGCTTTAACCCCCCACTGAGCCAAGACCAAATAGAGCGGGGCGGGGTGAGGCTTACGCTTAATGACGTCGTCGCCACCGATCACCTGACTGAAGAAACGATCGATCCCCAGACGCTCCAACATCGGACGCACGAAGGGCGAAGGCTTATTGGTGATCACCGCCAGAGGGAATCCCTTGGCCGCCAACACGCCCAACGTTTCACGGACACCGGGAAATAACTGGCATCCCTGATGCGCACTCTCGGCGTAATGCGCGTCGAATGCGGCTCGCGCGCGCTGGCATAACGCGGCGTCTTGCGGCGCACCGGCCCAGCTCAGGGCGCGCTGCATCAACACATCGGCCCCGTTACCCAACCACAACTTCACACGCTCGACGCCCGGAGCGGGATAACCCAACTCCACCAGCGCCGCATCGGTGGCCGCCGCTAACCCCGGGGCGCTATCCACCAACGTACCATCTAAATCAAAGGCCAATGCCTGAATCGCAACACCCTTATTCATGACAGGCCTGCGCGATTTCTTGACGCATGGCTGCGATCACCTGGGCATAATCCGGCTGACTGAAGATCGCCGAACCGGCGACAAACATGTCGGCCCCCGCCGCCGCGATGGCGCCGATGTTATCGACCTTCACACCACCGTCGACCTCGAGGCGGATATCCAGGCCACTGGCATCGATACGCTCACGAACCTGACGCAGCTTATCCAGCGTCGCGGGAATGAAAGACTGACCGCCGAAACCCGGGTTGACCGACATCAGCAGGATGGTATCCAGGCGATCCATCACATAATCCAGGCAGCTCAACGGTGTCGCCGGATTGAGCACCAGGCCAGCCTTACAGCCGCAGCTACGGATCAATTGCAAGGTCCGGTCGATATGTTCGGAGGCTTCCGGATGGAAGGTAATAATGCTAGCTCCCGCCTCGGCAAAATCGGGAATGATGCGATCAACCGGCTTCACCATCAGATGGACATCGATCGGGGCGCTGATGCCGTAATCACGCAGCGCCTTACAAACCATCGGGCCGATGGTCAGATTCGGGACATAGTGATTATCCATGACATCGAAGTGCACCACATCGGCACCGGCAGCCAACACCTTCGCAGTGTCTTCACCCAGCCGGGCAAAGTCTGCGGACAAAATCGACGGGGCGATTAAATATGGGTTCATCCGTTTCTCCTGGGCTCAGGGACAGGCGGACGACAACGCTTAACGCTTGCCGTACAGCGCCAACAATTCATTCACTTTGCTGCGACCGTCACTCTTACGGCTGATCGTGCGCCGGACCGTTACCACATGCAACTCAGCAGCCTGCGCATACCACTCACGCGTCAACGGTGTCTCATGGTTGGAGATCAAGACCGGTATCTGGCGCGCGGCCAACTCAGTAGCCAACTCGGCCAGACGCATCTGTTCAGCGATGCCGAAACTATTGGCATGGTAGGCGGTAAAATTAGCGGTGGCCGACAGGGGAGCATACGGCGGATCGCAATACACTACCGCTCCCGTCTGTGCCCGCAGCATCGTCTGCTGGTAATGTTCGCAGATGAAGATGGCGCGCTCGGCCTTACGGGCAAAGAACTCCAGCTCCTCCTGCGGGAAATAGGGTTTCTTATAGCGACCGAAGGGGACGTTAAACTCCCCTTTGGCGTTATAACGACACAGGCCGTTGTAGCAGTGCCGATTCAAATACAGAAAGTACAATGCCCGCTGATAGCGGTCATCACTCGCGTTAAAGGCCGTACGAATGCGATAATACTCTTCCGCCACATTCAGCTCGGGGCAGAACAACTGACGGGCATCACCGATGAAACGATCCGTCTCATCCTTCACAATGTTGTACAGACCGACCAGATCGGCGTTGATATCCGCCAATAGGTACTCATCATAATCCGTGTTTAAGAACACGGAACCGGCGCCAACGAAAGGCTCTACCAACCTTTCGCCCGCCGGCAGATGCCGACGGATCTCTTCAATCAAAGGATATTTTCCGCCGGCCCATTTCAAAAATGCGCGCTTCTTCTTCATGCCGTCGCCAGTCTGTTATATCTACTCGTTCAATTCGCCGGGGCGTACCTTTTCTCGGACAGCACATCGCGCGCGTTTCATTGATGGCCGCTTACTTTGCGTCCTTTTGCACCTGGCTCAACGGGCGAGCCCAAGGTTTCATCGCCTGTACCTCGGCCGGCAGGGAGGCAACCGCCCGCCGTGCCTCTGCTGGCGTCGCATAGCTACCGCTGACCAACACATACCAAGGCTTACCATTACGGGAGGTCTCATAGACCCAGTAGTGGCTCAGATTTTGGCGACGAGCGAACGCATTCAGTGTATTCGGCTGAGAGGCGCCGCTCAGTTGCAGGGTGTAATGGCTAGCTGGCGCGCTCTTCAGCGAACTACCGGCGCTACTGCCCGCAGCCGTCGGTAAATGGGCGGCTTGCTTACCGTTACTGCCGACCACCGGCAGATGTGCCGTCTGCTTCGGCGCGCTCGCCTCTGGCGTCCGTAGCGGTCGTTTTTCATTATGGCGGGACGGTGCCTTCTCCTCGCGGCGCGGAGTCGTCTTGCTCGGCAACGGACGCAAGCCATTCTCTACCGCCTTGGGTTGACGCGCTGCGCCGCTGGCCAGGGTTGCCGGCCCCGTCGGCAAGGTATCGACCTGCGCTAACGAATCCAATGCCCCCTGCTGCTGCGTTAGGGCATCAGAGATGGAGTTACCGGCCAAATCGATGCGCTGCTGCCCATTCGCGGGCATCGCCGGCGCGGACTGTGTCGGTGTCGAGGAGACGGGTGGCATGGAGATCGGCTGTGGCTGACCCAGCTGTGCCGAGTTGCTCACGCCACTGCCATCCTGCATGTCGGTCAGATTACTACCGGAGGCCGCGGCATTGGTCGGGGAAGAGGTGTTGGCAAGGTTAATCTCCCTGGCACCGCTCGTCGCACCCGCTGGTGCAACGCTTCCTTTGGAAGGAGACTTCAACGCTGAACCGATAGCGACGATCACCACCAATAAGACTAAGACCCCAGCACCAATCATCAAATGTTGGCGCGATACCGCCAGACGCGGCGACGCCGGACGGCGATTACGCGCGCGCGGCGGACGACGATCGCTGGCGTCCGGTTTTAACTCATCGTCTGCTTTAAACTCTTCTTGATCCATCTCACCCTCCACTTAGGGGCAAAGCCGGCGAACAAACGCCGGAGACTCGCAAATCGCTATTCAGGCCTGGCAGTCCGCTATCGCAGCCAATACCGCGTCATGACTGACCCCAGCATACACCCCAGCCTGGCCAATCGCCGTCGGCAGTACCAAGCGTAAGTGCCCGCCCAATACCTTTTTATCGCGTAACATATGCGGTAGATAGGCCTCCGGCGCCATATCGGCGGGGCCTTGAGTCGGTAAGCCAGCACGCCGTAGTAACGCCGCGATGCGCTCAACCTGTGCGGCAGGCAGGTAACCCAGACGGCAAGCAAGATGTGCCGCCATCATCGTCCCGGCCGCAACCGCTTCACCATGTAGCCAGTTACCATAGCCCATACCGGCTTCGATGGCATGACCAAAGGTATGACCCAAATTCAATAGCGCCCGATTACCCTGCTCGTGCTCATCCTCTGCCACGACCTGGGCTTTCAGCTCACAGCAACGACGGATGCAGTAGGTGATCGCGGCGGGCTCTAAACGCCGCAACGCCTCCATCTGACTCTCAAGCCAGATAAAGAAGTCACCATCCATAATCACGCCGTACTTAATCACCTCTGCCAGACCGGCAGAAAGCTCGCGGGGTGGCAAGGTTTGCAGACAGTCGATATCAATCACCACGCTGGCCGGCTGATAAAACGCACCGATCATGTTCTTACCCAGCGGGTGGTTGACGGCCGTCTTACCGCCGACGGAGGAGTCAACCTGCGCCAACAACGTCGTCGGCACCTGGATGAAACGCACTCCGCGTTGGTAACAGGCGGCAGCAAACCCCGTGAGGTCACCGATCACACCGCCCCCCAACGCCACCAGCGTCGTGTCACGCCCGTGATTACTGGTCAGTAAGGCGCTGAATACCTGATCCAACACCGCCAGCGATTTATACTGCTCGCCATCCGGCAGGATCACGCATTCGACGCGGACGCCTGCTCGTGCCAACGTCCGCTGAACCGACTCCAGATACAACTCTGCGAGGGTCTCATTGGTAACCAACATGGCCTGCTCACCGGAACAGAGCGGCCAGAAGGCGGCTTCCTGAGCAAACAACCCGCTGGCGATGCTGATCGGGTAGCTACGCTCCCCGAGCGTGACGGTGATCCTTTCCACAACCTGTCCCCCGTTACCGCACTAACCTTTAGCCAACCGTTTAGTTATTTTCCAACAGGTGGATAATCTGGTTGGCGACCACTTTAGCGCTCTGTTCATCCGTACGGATGGTGACATCGGCAATCTCTTCATACAGCGGATTGCGTTCTTGCGCCAGTTGTTCCAGCACTTCGCGCGGCGTATCGACCTGCAACAGCGGGCGTTTCTTATCGCGCTGCGTACGCGCCAACTGCTTTTCGATGGTGGTTTCTAAGTAAACGACCACGCCTCGGGCAGACAAGCGGTTACGGGTCTCGCGAGATTTGACCGAGCCACCTCCGGTCGCCAGCACGATGCCTTGTTTTTCCGTCAGTTCATTGATGACTTTCTCTTCACGATCGCGAAAGCCCTCTTCGCCTTCAACATCAAAGACCCAGCTTACATCGGCGCCGGTACGACGTTCGATCTCCTGATCGGAGTCGAAAAATTCCATGTTCAGCTGCTGCGCTAACTGACGGCCAATAGTACTTTTGCCGGCACCCATAGGCCCAACCAGAAAGATATTGCGTTTCTCTGCCATGTTTTCGGTACTACTAAGACAATACGTTAATGATAACCCGCCCCGCCAATCAAATTAGCGACGGGACCTAAACTGAAACCTCATGAAGATAGTGCGAGATCAGATGAAAAATTATCTCAACACTCAAGGCCGTTTGGCAACCGAATAAATTTCCGTGCGCTCCGGCATGCGCACCCGGTTGGAGGCGATGAGAGACGTGGGACGGAACAAGGCGCAAACCGCTAACCTTGTATGCCAAATCCCAGCCAGCGTCAAACGCGGAAACCATTCATGTGATAAAAATTTTTTTCCAAGTGCTTAAAAATGGCGTCGGATCGCCCCTTATCAGGGCGCTGGCAGCAGTGTCGGTGTGATAAAAATGACCAGTTCGCGCCGCTCGCTACGTTGGCTATCGCGGCGCAATAGATGACCCAAGAGAGGAATGCTGGCGAGCCAGGGAAAGCCCTCGTACCCATCCTGGCGCTGATATTGAAAGATACCGCCCAATACGGCCGTATCGCCGTTAGGCAGCGTAACCTGAGTCGAAATCTCCTGTTTGTCGATAGCCAATGCTTCGCTATCGCCTTGCCGCACCAGGCGCCCTGGCATGTTCTGCGTAATCTGCAAAGCCAACTCGATGCGCTCATCGGCGAGCACGCGTGGCGTCACCGACATACCCAACACGGCTTCCTTAAACTCCATGGTGCTGACGCCGCGCTCGCCGTTGGAGACGGCGTAGGGGAGTTCGCTGCCCTGCTTGATGCTCGCCATCTGGCCGTGGGCGGCCATCAACTGCGGACTGGCGATGATCGCCACCTTATCTTGCCGCTCCAAGGCCGCCAACGTCATCGCCAATGCCTGACCACCGATATGCGCCACCTGGATACCGGCACTAAAATAGGCCTCATCCTCCCGACGTCTAACCTCGTGTTCACCCTCGCTGGCCGTACCGTTACGCCAACGAATGCCTAATTCGCGCAGCCCCTCCTGACTCATCGAGACGATATGTGCCGCCAGCTGTATCTGGGGTAGCGGGACGTCTAACTGGGTAACCCACTCCGCCACGCTAGCCAGACGCGTCGTCTCCGTACGTAATAACAACGCGTTAGTGCGCACATCCGCCACCACACTGCCTCCGACACCCAACAGATCGCGCCGCTGGCGCAGGCTCTTCTCCACCGTTAACGCATCGGCGTGATGCAACACCAGCCGTTGGCTACGCAGGTGCGCCGCTGGACGGGCGGCGGGCGGTGCCCGACGCTGCGCTCGCTCCCGGCTCTGTACCAACAGAATGCCATCGCGCGTCACTACGCTGAGATCGTACATTTCGGCCAGGGCATCCAGTAGCTGCGGCCAAGGTGTCTGCACAATATGCACCGTCGCCGCGATGTTCAGTTCATCGCTCAGGATCAAATTCAGACCGGCAAACTCCGCCACCGCTTGAAGCACCGTGCGCAGCGGGGCGTGATCGAACCAAACCGTCAAGGGGGTCTCTCGCGCTCGAGCCGAACAGGCCAGCAGCAATAGGACGAGGAGTCGCCATCTCATCGTACGCCGCCGAAAGAGGACGCCGCGTGCGATGGGCAAGGGAAGAGAGGGCGTGCTAACCGAGGAAAATCGAACCGCTGTCCCGTGCTGGCGGCAGCATCGGTACGCGGAGAGGAACCAGTGGCGGACGGGTGCCAATGCCCCTGCGCATCGCGCTGCCACAACGTGAAACAACGCGCATCGGCGACCAAGCCAGCCGCGCTCGCCGTCACTCTCGCGCTCGGCATGCGGCGAGGTGCCGCAAACGGATCGCGCGCGGCAATGGCCAGGCAGGGCAACAGCCCGATAATCAAGCCCCACGCCCACCTCATTCCCGTGCCTCAACCCACTGAACCCGCACGCCTTGAGGCTGTGGCGTTACCGTCAGCGTAGTAACAGCCAGGCCGCAAGCCGCGAGGCGATCCAATAACGAAAGCAAGTCGGTAAACCCCATCTCCCCGGTGATCTGGCGGCGGCCATCCGCTTGTGTTTGCCACGATAAGGCGACCTGCGCGAGCGAAGCACACTGCGTCTGGCGTCCCTGGGATGAAGCAGCAAGTGCCTCAGCTAGCCCGTATTGCGCCTCGACAGCCAGAGCGTGAACTCGCAACACGGCCAGCCGCTCTGCCCCCTGTACCAGGTGACGACGCAAGGTATACCGTTCCCATGCCAGCCCTACGCCCGCCACCAGCAGCCATATCGATGACAGCAGCCCGATACATAGCAACACCCGCCCCCACAACTGCCGCGCCGGTAAGGTATAGAATGCGCGGCATAATGCGAGCCAGAGATCACTCATGGCACTCCTCCGCCGCGCAAAGACGTAGCGTAAAACGCCAGTCCCCTTCGTCGTTATGGCTTAATGCTAGCCATTGCCACTGTGCCATCTGCCGGACAAACGCCGCCACGGCCTCCCGTCCCACCCCCTTCCCCATTAATAACCAATAGGGCGCGTCATAGTTCAAGCCGGTCAACCAAACATTCGCCGGGATCACGGCGGCAACCTTGCGCAGCTGTGGCACCAGCAGCGCTAAAGGCGAGACGGATTGTGTGGCCGACGTCGACCACTTGGGGAGTGCCGCCAACGCTAGCGTATGCTGCCGGACCCGCTCCTCAAGCCATGCGGCTTGCCGCGCCTGCTGTGCCAGATGCGCGAGTAACGGCGCGCGTAATCCCCCCCGCAGTTGTCCGTAGCCCCAGCCTAACCCTACCTGACACAGCAACCACACGGACAACATCGCGACTAAGGTACGCTGACGATGTCGCCGTAAACACTCACGCCAGGGCAAGAGATTTATATCGTCCATTGCGGTGTCTCCGCCATCAACGCGAGCCCCAGCGCGACACAACACTGCGCCGGTTCACGCGGTAACGGCGCCGAGCGATGGCGTAATAACGAAAAGGGATCCCAGCCGGTCTGGCCACATCCGTGACCACACAGTAAGGGCGGGGGAGATTCCTCGCCCGACGGCGCCGCCGCCTCCCAAGCGGCGCTAGCTGCCGCCAGCCCCGCCTCACACGGAATGCAGCCATACTGCAACGGCTGACCCCAGGGTGCGATCCAGCAAAAGCGCTGGCCATCGCCGTGGATCAACGGCACCGTTGGCGCCTCACCGACCAGACGCGCCAAGGTACGCAAGGCACAAGGCAACAAGGTTAAACGCCGTAACACGAGTCCCGCCTGAGCAAAGAGCGCACTCCAGGCGTCGCGCTGCGTGCGACGGATAGCACAGACCTGCCATGACCCCGTCGAATCGGCTACGCGCGTAAAATCACACGCCAATTCGCTCGCTGGCAACATCAACCGACGCTCACTCTGAGCCCGCAACCACGTTTGTTGCTGTAGGGGGGTTAACGCCGGGGGAGTCCCCGGCAGCGTATGGCAGATAGCCTGCTCGACGGGAAACGCCGTTCGCACCGACAGACGGCGCGGCAGGCGCGCACGCAATGCCGATAAGGCCTGCGGGAGATCGGCGGGGAATCGCGTAGGCGTAGCCTCCCCCCGCAGCGGAAAGTGCCACCAACCGCGTAATTGGTCGCCATCGCGCCGCCGAACCAGCGCGACGGCAATGAGCTGATGCGGTTGAATGTCGATGCCCAGTAACCAACGGCCACATTCCATGTTGCCTCCCGCTTATCATCAACTTACTAAAAGAACGTATCCAGCATCTCTGCTAGCCTTTATACTACTGCCCGTTTGTTTATAAACTGCCCAACTGACATGTAATGGGAAATTTCAGGTGAAGTTCGTAAAGTATTTAATCATTTTCGTGCTCTGTTGCATCCTGTTGGGGGTCGCTACGGTATTTGGCCTGTACAAATACGTCGAACCCCAGCTCCCGGATGTGGCGACGTTAAAAGACGTACGCCTACAGACACCGATGCAGGTCTATAGCGCCGACGGCTACCTCATCGCTCAATATGGCGAAAAACGCCGTATTCCGCTGCCGCTCACCCAGATCCCACCGTTGATGGTCAAGGGTTTTATCGCCACCGAAGATAGTCGTTTCTTCGAGCACCATGGCGTCGATCCCATCGGTATCTTTCGTGCAGCCTCCGTCGCCTTATTCACTGGGCACGCCTCACAAGGGGCGAGTACCATCACTCAGCAGCTGGCCAGAAACTTCTTCCTCAGCCCTGAGCGGACGCTGATGCGTAAGATCAAGGAGGCCTTCCTCGCCATCCGCATCGAGCAATTGCTGACTAAGGACGAGATCCTAGAGCTGTATCTCAACAAGATTTACTTGGGGTATCGCGCCTATGGCGTCGGTGCGGCGGCACAAGTCTACTTCGGCAAGTCGGTCGACCAACTCACCCTGAGCGAAATGGCGATGATCGCCGGCCTGCCCAAGGCGCCGTCGACCTTTAACCCGCTCTACTCCCATGAGCGCGCGGTCGCCCGGCGTAATGTAGTACTCGGTCGCATGCTGGACGAACACTACATCACACAGGCCCAGTACGATCAGGCGCGCAGTGAGCCCTTAGTCTCCCGTTATCATGGGCCAGAGATCGACTTCTCCGCCCCTTACCTCGCCGAGATGGTTCGCCAGCAGATGGTGGATAAGTATGGCGAGAATGCCTATACCGACGGGTTTAAGGTCTACACCACCATTACCAAACACCTACAGGTCGCCGCTCAGACGGCATTGCGCGATAACGTGCTCAACTACGATATGCGCCATGGTTACCGTGGTCCGTCCAATGTGCTGTGGAAAGTCGGCCAACCCGCCTGGAGTACACAACGCATCAGCGATACGCTACGTAGCCTGCCGACCTATGGCCCACTTCAGCCCGCCGTCGTGATGTCGGCTAACGCCGACAGCGCGAACGTCATGTTGGCCAACGGCAATACCGTCGTATTACCGCTAGCAACCGTGCGCTGGGCTCGCCCCTACCGCACCGATCGCCTCCAGGGTGCCACGCCGCGCAAGGTGAGCGATGTCCTCCAGGGTGGGCAACAGATCTGGGTACGCCAAGACAGTGACCAGCAGTGGTGGCTGTCGCAAGTACCGGATGTCAACTCCGCCCTGGTCTCCATCAATCCACAAGATGGCGCCATCAAGGCCTTGGTTGGCGGCTTTGACTTCGATCAGAGCAAGTTCAACCGCGTGACGCAATCCGTCCGCCAGGTCGGCTCGAACATCAAGCCATTCCTGTATACGGCGGCGATGGATAAGGGGCTGACGCTGGCGACCATCCTCAACGATCTACCGATCTCTCGCTGGGATGCCGGTGCCGGTACCGATTGGCGGCCGAAAAACTCTCCGCCCACTTACGCGGGCCCGATTCGCTTGCGCCAAGGTTTAGGTGAGTCGAAAAACGTCGTGATGGTGCGCGCCATGCGAGCGATGGGCGTGGATTACGCCGCCGACTACCTGCTACGCTTCGGCTTCCCGGCCCAGAACATCGTCAAGACGGAGTCACTGGCATTAGGTTCCGCCAACTTTACGCCGTTGCAACTGGTACGTGGCTACGCCGTCTTCGCCAATGGCGGCTATCTGGTCGATCCTTACTTCATCACCCGCATCGTCGATGGTAACGATCAGATCATCTACGAGGCGCATCCTAAGGTGGTGTGCGACAGCTGCAACCTGCCGGTAATCTATGGCTCGACCCCCAAATCAGCTGTGCTGAGCGATGACAACGTGGAAAATGTCGCCGTCTCCACGACGCCAAACGTCAACGGCGATGTGCCGATGCCGGAACTCGAGCAGGTTACCCCCGGTCAGGTCAGCCAAGATAGCGATCAGCGCTATGCACCGCATGTCATCAGCACCCCGCTGGCCTTCCTGATGCACGATGCCCTGAGCAGCAATATCTGGGGCGAACCTGGCTGGATGGGGACTGGCTGGCGTGCAATGCGCGATCTGAAACGTCACGACATCGGCGGCAAGACCGGAACCACCAACAGCTCGAAGGATGCGTGGTTCTCCGGCTATGGACCGGGCATCGTCACCAGCGTCTGGATCGGCTTCGACGATCACCGGCGTGATCTGGGTCGTACCACCCTCTCCGGTGCTATCAAGGATCAGATCTCCGGCGGTGAAGGTGGGGCAAAGAGTGCCCAGCCAGCCTGGGATGCCTTCATGAAGTCGGCGCTGACCGGGATCCCTGAGCAACCATTGATCCCGCCGCCGGGTATCGTCAGCGTGGTGATCGACCGCGCGACCGGGAAGTTAGCAACCGGCAGCGGCAACAGCCGTAGCGAGTACTTTATCGAGGGAACTCAGCCGACCGACTACGCGACGCCGGATGCAGGCACGGTCATCATCAATAACGAAGGGCAGAGTCAGGAGCTATTCTGACTCCGCCCAGAAAACACAAAGGAGCCTCACGGCTCCTTTTTTATGTTATGTGCCAGATGGGCTCACACCGGGGGACATTCTCACCGCGCTCCCCATCATGCTCAGTGCCGGCTAGGCCGCACCACGCTGCAAATACTCGCGCAACAGGAACAGTGCGCTGACATTACGCGCCTCATGGAAGTCAGGCTGCTGTAACAGCTCCATCATCCGCGCCAAAGGCCAGCGAATCACCGGCATCTCTTCTGGCTCATCCCCTTGTAACCGTTTCGCGAATAACTCCTCGGCCACCACCACATTCATCTGGCTAGAAAAGTAGGAAGGAGCCATGGTGAGTTTATGCAACAAGGTAAACTGCTGCGCCCCGAAGCCCGCTTCCTCCATCAGCTCGCGGTTTGCCGCCTGGAAGACTCGCTCACCCGGATCGATCAACCCCTTAGGGAAGCCCAACTCGTACTCTTCAATGCCCACCGCATATTCGCGGATCAGCAACAGATCCTCGCCTAATATCGGCAGGATCATCACCGCCTCACGCCCCGAGGGACGCATACGCTCATAGACACGACGTTCGCCATTACTAAACTCTAGATCGACGGACTCCACATTAAACAAGCGTGAGTGCGCCACCGTCTCAACACCCAGGATCCTGGGTTTCTTTGTGGAACTATCCATACTTAACCCGCTGTCCTCAAGGTCCGCGATGGCTACGGCCAACGGCATGCCATGCGCGATAAATCGCTGATAATCACCAAAGGTACCTAACGGCATTGTGCGCAGATGCTCATATTTCCGCAACATTTGTCGCCATTATTTTACTTCCTCTTCCCACCTCATATTATTGGCGCCGAGAACGCGACTTATGGCGATAATCCCGTGACAGGATAGGAAAAATCGGACAATACCGATATGATCGATGAGCGGGTATGCTAGGCTGAGTCACCGGGAAGGAAACGGCTTAAGATCAGTCAAACTCATTCCACGACATAGCGTTATATTGGTAATCATCACCGTCACAACCGGTGTTCCAGCGCGGGAGAGGTAGGTGGGCGCTGCGAACAATCGTCGTCACAGGATTCGACGAAACGTGTGCAGGTTGGCTGTACGGTGATCATCGTGAGGGCGTCGGTATGAACGCATCCATCACAACACTCCTGTATCTTCTCCCTACAGCGGTTATTATCGGCTATATCTATTGGTACACAATCAAGAGAGCGTCGCGGTTGTCTGCATCCTTTCCCTTTGTCAAAACCAAGCAGCGTAAACTGCAGCCGGCAGAGCAGCAAGCAATCTCGGCCTACCTACATGGGCTGGATGCCGCCGCCCAGCACGCCGACCCGGGCCTCGCACGGCTACATCAACGCCTGATGCCGCAGGGGGATCGGGTGTACGCCGTCACTCACGCCATCACGCGTTACGCTTTGGCCGGCGACACACCTAGCCAGCATCGTTACTTTCTGGATAACCAGGAAGTCCACCTGCCAGCCTTCTGGGAACAGTACATCGCCGAAGAGAACAGTCTCGAACTGATCAAAACCGCCAGCTTGCCATTGGTCGTCGCCATCAACGGCCATACCCTGGCGGAAAGCCTAGATAACCCACGTCTACCGCAACCGGCGCAAGCGGCCGCCTCAATCCGCCGCAGTGAGGGCGAACAGGTCGATCTATATGGTGTCCGCCAGGAGACCCTGGCGGAACATCGCTTGCAGCAACGCGGCGGCGGCTATATCGCGTTGCCAGTGGCCATAGGCCTGCTCTTGGCGGCCGTCGCGCTCGTCGTTCCATCGACGCTCATGCCGTGGCTACTCGCGCTGGCCGCGCTCTTGCTCGTCTGGGGGATCGGCTGCCTATACCGCAAGCCCAGCAACAAGCAACTTAAAGAGATACACTTATTACGCGGCATTCCCAAACGTTGGGGGCTATTCGGCGAATCTTGCACTGAGCAATTGAACAACGTCTCCATCGGTACGCTAGACCTCATCTACCCGGCACATTGGCAACCTTACATCCACAAGGATCTTGGCCAGCTGACCGAGATTGAAATCTATTTGAATCGTCATGTCGTCCGCCAAGGCCGTTTTCTTTCGCTCAACGATGAAGCCACCCAATTCCCGTTACAACCCTGGGGGCGCAACGCGCTGTTCAGCGTTGCCGCGCTGCTCGGCCTGCTGTTACTGTTGACGAGTCAATCGTTGAGCGTCCCGCTAAAGATCAGCAGCGCTTGGCTACACGGCCCACAAACGCTCTCCGCCGACAGCGTGCAACAGTTGGCGGCCATGCCCTTACAAGTCGGCGATGTGCTGGACCTCAAAGGCTCGGGCATGTGCCATGTGCCAGCGCTCTATCAAGAGGGAGAACGTTATCCTTTCCTCCCCTTCGATTGCAGCACCATCTATTGGGGAACCGCAACCCCGATGGCGGAGCCTAACTCCGATATCATCGATAATGCGGCGTCGCTACAAGCCACCGTTAACCGCCAGCTCGCCGCGCAAGAGGGTGACAACGCGGTCAGCCCGGCGCTGGCCAGTGCGATCCAAAAGTCTGGGATGATCCTACTGAATGACTTCGCCGCAATCGTACTCAAAACCGATGCATTATGCGGCCAAAAGAACGAATGCGTTCGACTGAAGAACTCGCTGGTGAACCTCAGTAACAGTAAGTCGTGGAGTGCGCTGCTCAAGAAGGCACGCAGCGGCGGCCTAGAGGGCATCAACGTCCTGATGCGTCCGGCGAGCGCTCACCAGCTTGCGACAATCGTCAACAACGCCGTCTCCTCTTTCTACAACCGTGAGACCCGTAAGGCGGCGCAGTTACTCGCCGTAACACCGCCTGGCGGCTTCCTGATCAGCAGCGATGAAAAACGTCAGTGGGTTACCCACCCACAGCCGACCCTCTCACTGTATGAGTATGGTCCGCAAGATCAGTGGCGCGAGCTGGAAAACCTGTCGCGCATGTTACTGAATACGCCCTTCCGCGCACACGGCGTGATCACCGATATCCGCAGTGATGCCAATGGTACGCGCCATATCACCCTGCACAGCCAACCCGAGGGTTTAAGCCTCTGGCGTTATCTGCTCATGCCGCCGCTGCTCTTAACGCTAGGTATCGTCCTGGCGGTCAACGTTACCCTTTTCGTGCGTCGCTGGCGCAGTGCCCGGGCGCGTATTCCGGCGATCCAACGCTACTACGAACAGTGCATCAATCATAAGATTATGCCGTTCGATCCGCCCTCACACCCTTAACTGTGGCATGACAAGGGGGCGCTAGGAAAATATACTGGGCGCTGATCCCCCGCCTCTGCGTTTTCCGGAGTACGCCATGACCCCCACCCTCGACTGGAGTGATATCGATACCGTCTTGCTAGACATGGACGGTACCCTGATCGATCTCGCCTTCGATAACTATTTTTGGCTGACGCTGGTGCCACAAACCTTGAGCGCCACACGCGGCATCTCTGCACAGGCGGCTCAGGCATTAATCCAGCGAGAATATCAGGCCGTAGCGCATACTCTGGAATGGTATTGCTTCGACTACTGGAGCACCCGACTCGGCCTGGATATCCAACGCATGACGCTGGAACAACGCGAGCGCGTGCGTATCCGCCCGGATACTCTGCCCTTCCTGTCGGCGTTACGCGCCAGCGGGCGGCGTACCATCCTGCTGACCAACGCGCATCCACATGGATTGGCGATGAAGATGGCGCAGACCGGATTGGCGAGCCACCTTGATTTGCTCTATTCCACCCACATATTTGGCTATCCCAAAGAGGATCAACGTCTGTGGCAGGCGGTACAACAGCGCTGCGCATTCGATCCGAACAGGACGCTGTTTGTTGACGATGCCGAGCCGATACTCGATGCTGCACGCCAATTCGGCATCCGTTACTGTCTGGGCGTCAGTAATCCCGACTCCGGTAAAGCGGAAAAACACTTTACCCGCCATACGGCGCTGAATGATTACCGTAACCTGCTGCCCGCCATCGCTGCCGACAGAGGTGGACAAGAAAGGAGGGTTGGATGAAAGAGAGTCGCAAAACCACACCAGATGATGCTGGCGTCCGCCTGGATAAATGGCTATGGGCGGCGCGTTTTTACAAGACTCGGGCCGTCGCTCGCGAGATGATCGACGGCGGGAAAGTGCACTATAACGGCGTACGCGGCAAACCTAGCCGCAACGTTGAGGTGGGGGCGGAGATCCGCCTACGCCAGGGCAACGATGATCGCACCATCATCGTCCTGGCCCTCAGTACACAACGCGGTGGTGCTGAACAGGCTCAGCGACTCTATCAAGAGACCGCGCAGAGCATCGCCAAACGAGAGGCCCTGGCCCAAGCGCGGAAGCTGAATGCCCTCAGCATGCCGCACCCCGATCGTCGCCCCGATAAGAAAGAGCGGCGCAACCTGCTTAAATTTAAACACGGCCAGTCGGAATGACCGGCGCCTGAAGAGAGATGACTATGTCCCATCACGACCAATTACATCGCTACCTGTTTGAAAATCTGGCCGTACGCGGCGAGCTGGTCAACGCTGGCGAGACCTATGCCCATATCCTCGAAAATCACGACTATCCGGCCCCGGTACAGGCGCTGCTGGGTGAGCTACTCGTGGCGACCAGCCTCCTGACGGCCACGCTGAAATTTGCGGGTAATATCACCGTCCAACTGCAAGGCGATGGCCCGCTGAAGCTCGCCGTCATTAATGGTAACCATAACCAGGAGATGCGTGGCGTAGCCCGTCTACAAGGGGAGATCGCCGCGGATAGCAGCCTGAAACAGATGCTGGGCAACGGCGTCATGGTGATCACCATTACCCCGCAGGAGGGGGAGCGCTATCAAGGCGTCGTCGCCCTAGAGGGTGAAACGCTGGCCGCCTGCCTGGAAGCCTACTTTATGCAGTCCGAGCAACTGCCGACTCGGCTGTTTCTCTTCACGGGTGAGGCTGAGGGCAAACCGGCTGCCGCCGGTATGCTATTACAGATCCTACCGACACAACCCAATAACACCGATGATCTCAACCATCTGGCACTCCTGACGGCCACCGTGACACCGCAAGAGTTGTTCACCCTACCGGCCAACGAGGTGCTATACCGCCTGTACAACCAGGAGCAAGTTACGTTATTCGACCCGCAACCGATCATCTTCCGTTGCAGTTGCTCCC
Organism: Edwardsiella tarda ATCC 15947 = NBRC 105688; assembly: GCF_003113495.2. Taxonomy (NCBI): domain Bacteria; kingdom Pseudomonadati; phylum Pseudomonadota; class Gammaproteobacteria; order Enterobacterales; family Hafniaceae; genus Edwardsiella; species Edwardsiella tarda. Next base: position 259,322 of record NZ_CP084506.1, on the reverse strand, counting down.
GTGAGCGAAGCGCCAGCGCATTACTGAGTCTTCCTCCGCAGCAGTTGGATCAATTGCTGGAAGAGCGCGGCAGTATCGATATGCATTGTGACTATTGTGGCAGCCACTATATCTTTGATCGAATCGACATCGATGCCTTACGCGCCGGTGTCGCGGACGATGGTGACGGGCAGATCCACTAATCCCTATTTTCCGGGAGGCGCTGCCTCCCATTTTTATCCATTAATAAATTTGTATTTATTTAAATAATAATTCACCACTATTTAAGCCTACCCATTTTTAGGGAGTTATCATTTTTTGATCCCTCTCTCTTTTCCATCCGGCACGCAGAAATAGAATCCTCATCGTCCGTCAGAAAATATTCAGCGCAATAGAATAAAAACAAGCACGAAATATATTTCATGGGATAATCTATGAAGCATTATTCACGCCGCAATATTATCATTGGAGCCGGATTTATCGTACTGGCGCCGGGGATATTATTATCCGCGCCGACCCGGAGGGGAAAACAGTACGCATTGATCCACGACCAATCTAAATGTGTCGGCTGCAAGGAGTGTGTCAACGCCTGTAATCAAATCAACCAGGTTGCTCCCGGCTGTGCTCGCTTGGCGATCATTCCATTACCCAGTACCACGTCCCAATCCGAGGACAAACCACGCTATTTTCGCCATAGCTGCCAGCACTGCGATCCCGCGCCTTGCCTCGACGTTTGTCCCAGCGGGGCAACCTACCGCGACCAGCATGGACTGATTCAGATCGACGCCCAGCGTTGCCTCGGCTGTGGTTACTGCATCAGTGCCTGCCCTTACCAGGCTCGCTATCTGCACCCAACCCGCCATATTGCCGACAAGTGTGACTTCTGTAGCGCCACACGCTTAAGCCATGGGCAAGTCCCCATCTGTGTGCGTATCTGCCCCTATCATGCACTCAGCTTTGGCGAGTTGGACACGCCGTCATTCGAGCTCAAACTGGCTCTGGCGCCCTATTACCAGTATCACCTGGCTGGCACACGTCACAGCCGGATCTACCGTATTCTCGCCGATGACTAGGAGCCAAGCATGAACGCCGCACAACTGCACGCCTATCTGGCCCAGCAGCTCCCCGCCCACCCGGCGGATTTCTGGCCAATCTGGCTGATCGCCCTAACGGTCGCATGGTTAGGGCTCTGCGCCCTGTTGCTACTGCACGCCCTACTACGGCGGCGCTATCCCGCCCCCGCCGCGCACGGCACACAAGAGCGCCTCTATCTCTATCCTCTCTATCTGCGCCTGTGGCATGGGGTGAATGCGCTACTCTTTCTCTTCTTACTTATCAGCGGCCTGCTCACCCACTTTGCACTGCTGCCTGTGGCCGCCACCCATTGGTTGGTTCAGGCGCATCCCTACGCTGGCTATCTGCTGTTAATACTATGGTGCGGATTTCTCGCCCTGAACCTCTTCGGCCCCAATGGCCGACATTATCGTGTCGCCTGGTCGGGATTAGCGGCACGCTGCATGCGTCAGGCTCGCTTTTATCTCATCGGGATCTTCCACGCCGAGCCTCATCCCTTCGTAGCGACGCGGACACAAAAGTTTAATCCATTGCAGCAACTGGGTTATTGCTCGGTCATGTTCGGTATGGTACCGCTATTATTTCTTAGCGGCCTCTGTCTGACCAATCCTCAGTGGCTTCCACTCGGCGCCGCCTACTGGATACTCCAAGGGCATTTATTACTATCATTATTTAGCTTGATGTTTATTAGTGCACATATTTATTTATGCACCCTCGGTGAGACGTGGGGGGAAACCTTTATGGCCATGCTCGATGGTTATCATCGCCACCGCGTCCATACCGTAGAAAACGAATAAATAACAACAAAGATATAAATATTAAAAATAGGCCAGTGTCATAACACCCTAACACTACGCCGCTATTTACTGGGTCAAGGAGTTGACGATGAAAATACCTACCCGCTTAACCAGTTTTGCCTTATGGCTGTTCGCAATGCCACTCATGGCCGCATCGGGGCTGGTGTCTCAGTCCCCACCCAATGAATCTGCGCCAGCGGCAACGAGCCAATCTAGCACCTCGGCAACGAAGATCGACGTTAACCGCAACGACGGTATTCCCGATACACCGCGTACGCTGATGGGGTATGTCGAACAGGAGAAAGACCTCTTCAGCTATCTACGCGAACATCATCCATTATTTAAGTACGAAGCCGCCGGACGCTTGGTCGGTAAATACACCATCAGCAATCGTGAGGAGGAGTTTGTCGAGTTTGGCGGCGGTGATAAGTATGCCGAAAAACATGGCCGCCCGACGGCGGTAACCTATCGCTTAGGCGTCGAATCCATTCTCGATTTTCCGAACAAATATGTCGGCCCACAGAAGTGTGCGGAATGCCACCCGGCGCAATACCAGGCCTGGGAGCGTTCCCGTCACGCTAAAGTCGTGCGCTTCCCTGATGAGATGGAGGAGATACCGGGCAAGGATCTGAATCGTGGACTGTATGGCAGCAAAGCCTCTGTGCTACCGCAAGGGGTTACACCGGATGCCATCTATGCCATCATCGGCACACCCCGGACCAAATATGGCTTCATCGATGCCTGGATGGTTCGTGGTACTTACCATATTGAGGGTGGGTTGCTTAAAGACGGCACCGGTACCATGGTGGCCGGCGGCAACCAATTCTCTCGTGGCTGGGCGCAGTTTATCACGCCAGACGTGGCGAAGAAGATCGCCAGCTTTGTTCCCGGCTTTCCTACCAAACTGGAGGACTTTGGCGCACAAGGCTCTAGCGTCTGGGGCATGACCTCTTACGGTGCCGCTAACCGGACCAATATGATGTTCCAACCGGCCAGCGCCTACTGCGAGGTATGCCATACCATGAAGTTCGACTTCAAGAGCTCCCAGGAGTTTCTGGCCGCACTCGGTAAGCCTGAAGAACTCCGTAAGCATACCATCGCCAAAGGAATCACCTGCGAAGAGTGTCACGGCGCGGGAGCCCATCTGTACGGTGCGCGAGGGGCTGGGATGCCCTCCAACTGCGAGCGTTGCCACCAACGCTTCACCTATAACTCCGCTAATGACGCGGCCGATCCGCAGCGGCCATTCAACTCTTACTTCAAGTCATCTTGCCCCGCCTGTGGTACCGAAGGCTCACAGATGTACTACACCGCACACTACCAAGATGGCATGCGCTGTAATACCTGCCACGATCCGCACGCGGTGACGGCTAACGATTGGAAAGAGGGGACGACCAAGAGCACCATCAAGATGCAGTGTCAGCACTGCCACGCCGCTCAGGCGAGCTTCTTTGCCCAGGGAGATACTCATGGGCAAAACCAGTGTACCGCCTGCCACATGCCGAACATGGGTAGCTGTGAAAACTTCGCCACCATCCAGTTTCCCGATCATGCCGGATTCGACAACGTACGCCGCGCGCATATCTGGAAGATCCGGGTTGACGAGAAGGCTAAGACTCTCAATCCCCCTGAAGGACAACCTCGGACCTCTAACATCAAGGGATGGAGTATCGCCCGTCAGGATGGTAAGCCCTACCTGGATCTGATGTGGTCTTGCGGGCGCACCGCCTTTAGTGACGGCGACGTAATCGAAGGGGGTGGCTGCCATAGCCCGGTACAAACCGTACTCTCCGAGCGCCTGCAATTTAAGGATCAAGAAAGCATCTATGCCAAGGTAATGGAGTGGCAAACGCCGGTCAAAGATGGCTATACCCGCATCCACAGCGGATTGGAGCGTATCGAGAAACGTCTGAACAAGGCCACTAGCCTGTCACAAAGCGACAAGGTACAAGTCCGCTTGCTCAGCAACCATGCCCGCCAACAGGCGGAGCTGATCGAGCGGGACGGTTCATGGGGCCTGCATGCGCCGCATTATGCTAAGGCTCGCATGGAGGAAGGCCAACTGTACATCGATCAAGCTGAAGCGATCCTAAACGGTAAAGCGCACTAAGCGCGGCTTCATACGGTGGGTGTCTCTGATACCCACCGTTATTCCCCCCACCAGCTTCCCCACTCGCTTACACTCACAAGGAGTTCATTATGTTGCGTTACCCGCTATTCGGCCTGTGTCTGACGCTCAGCCTATTCTCACCTACCGCCATCTTTGCCGCCCCCATACACACGCAACAAGAGCAGGAGCCAACACCCATCAGTATGCGAGCAGCCGAATCGTTACTCGGCCAGCCGAATGTCTACTTTCTGGACGTGAACACGCCCGAGATCTGGCATCAGGGCCGCATTCCCGGCGCGATCTACATTAACCAAGAGAACTGGCAGAGCCTACTGCCTCACGACCGGCAAGCAACCTTGATCTTCTACTGCGCAAATCAACTCTGCCTCGCCAGCCATGATGCCGCCAAGATGACCATGGCGCTCGGCTACCCTCATGTCTTTCATATGGCCGATGGCATCTTCGGCTGGATCACCTCGGGTCGCCCCACCGAGAAGGACGAGCCCCTCGCATCAACAACGACCCCCTAGTCATGCCGGTGGCCTGCAGGGAAGCCGTAGTACAACAATAATTGATCCTGACAGGTATTATCAAAATAGAAGAATTTGCCACAAAATGGATTCCGCTGAATTTTTGTTTTTTTGATGATTATCTCGGTTAACAAAAAAGTAACGACTTACAGTAGGCGCAGATAAAAAATAACCTACAAGGAGTAGTGTAATGCATGCCACTGGCTTAACTGCAGCTGATCTCGCCTCCTATGGCATTTCTGATGTTACTGAAATTGTTTATAATCCCGATTACGACCTCTTGTTCAAGGAAGAAACCGCTCCTGGCCTGCAAGGCTATGAACGCGGCACGGTTACCACATTAGGCGCCGTCGCCGTCGATACCGGCATCTTTACTGGACGCTCCCCCAAAGATAAATATCTGGTACGCGATGACACCACGCGCGATACCGTTTGGTGGTCCGATCAAGGCAAGGGAAAGAATGATAACCATCCCTTATCTCCTGAAATATGGCAGCATCTCAAAGGGTTGGTCACTCGCCAGCTCTCGAATAAGCGTCTATTCGTAGTCGATGCCTACTGCGGCGCTAACCCGGATAGTCGCCTAAAGGTGCGCTTCATTACCGAAGTCGCCTGGCAAGCCCATTTCGTCAAAAATATGTTTATCCGCCCTACGGAGGATGAACTGGCCGGTTTCGAACCCGACTTCATCGTGATGAATGGCGCCAAATGTACCAACCCGCAATGGCAAGAGCAGGGACTGAACTCTGAAAACTTCGTCGCCTTTAACTTAACCGAACGCATTCAGCTAATCGGTGGAACCTGGTATGGCGGCGAGATGAAGAAAGGCATGTTCTCCATCATGAACTACCTGCTGCCGTTAAAAGGTATCGCCTCGATGCACTGCTCGGCCAACGTTGGCGAAAAAGGCGATGTCGCCGTCTTCTTCGGCCTCTCCGGCACCGGAAAAACCACCCTCTCCACCGATCCGAAACGCCGCCTGATCGGCGACGATGAACACGGTTGGGATGACGATGGTGTGTTTAACTTCGAGGGCGGCTGCTACGCCAAGACCATCAAACTCTCCGCCGAAGCGGAGCCGGATATCTATCACGCCATCACTCGTGACGCCCTGCTGGAAAACGTCACCGTGCGTGCCGATGGCAGCGTCGATTTCGACGACGGTAGCAAGACGGAGAACACCCGCGTCTCCTACCCCATCTATCATATTAAGAATATCGTAAAACCCGTCTCGAAAGCGGGTCATGCCAAGAAGGTGATCTTCCTGACCGCCGACGCCTTCGGCGTATTACCGCCCGTCTCCCGTCTGACGGCCGACCAGACCCAGTACCACTTCCTGTCTGGCTTTACCGCCAAACTGGCGGGGACCGAGCGGGGTGTCACCGAGCCGACGCCAACCTTCTCCGCCTGCTTCGGCGCCGCGTTCCTTACCCTACATCCGACCCAATACGCCGAAGTCCTCGTGAAACGCATGCAAGCCGCCGGTGCCCAGGCTTACCTGGTGAATACCGGTTGGAATGGGAGTGGCAAACGGATTTCGATCAAGGATACTCGCGCGATTATCGACGCCATTCTCAACGGCGATATCGATAAGGAGGAAACCTTCACACTGCCTATCTTTAATCTGGCGGTGCCGACGGCGCTCCCCGGCGTCAACCCGGCCATCCTCGATCCGCGCGATACTTACGCCAGCCCGGAGATGTGGCAAGAGAAGGCCGACGATCTGGCCCAACGCTTTATCACTAACTTCGATAAGTACACCGACACGCCTGCCGGTGCCGCACTGGTCCATGCTGGCCCACAACGTTAATCCCGTGATGGCCACCCGTCGTGGCCATCGAGGCTAGACATCAATCATAAATAAAAGAGGATGCCCATGGGCATCCTCTTTTTTTATCCTCACTCACGCGTTAGCTACGCTCTTTACGCCGCCCCCCGCTTCGGGGTTTGGCGCCATGATCGTCCAGCGCGACTTGCGACACCAGATGGAGATAGGCGCGGATCTTTAGTCCGCCACGCTCGCTGCGACCGATATCCAAGCTACCATGGTGAGCATCAATGATACGTTGGATGATCGCCAGCCCGAGACCGGTACCACTGGTGGTGCGGGCGCTCTCGCCGCGCACGAAAGGCTGGAACAGATGTGCCAGCTGCTCATCATCGATCCCCGGTCCATCATCCTCCACCTGGAGCCAGGCGCGGCCACCATCACGTCCACTGCTGACCCGGATCCAACCGTTGCCGTAGCGCGCCGCGTTGACCACCATGTTAACGACCGCGCGCTTGATAGAGAGCGGATGCGCATCGATCAGCAGCTCACCCTCGGCCAAGGCCGTGTCGATCTCCCGTTCATAGCCGCTCTCTGCCGCCACCACCTCAGTCAGGATGCCATTCAGATCGCACGACTCCGTCTGCATTTCCTGCCCGGTTCGCAAGTAATCGATGAACTGCTCGATGATCGCGTTACACTCTTCCGTATCCTTGTTGATCGACTCCGCCAGATAGGCGTCCTCGGGACTCATCATTTCCGTCGCGAGGCGGATACGCGTCAGCGGAGTGCGTAGATCATGGCTAACCCCCGCCATCAATAAGGTACGGTCATCCGCCAACTGCTTGACTCCAGCCGCCATCTGGTTAAACGCTCGTGTCACCGAGCGCACCTCCGAGGCGCCATATTCCCGTAACGGTGGAGGGATCTGCCCTTTCCCCACCTGTAATGCGGCATGCTCCAACTCCACCAAGGGGCGGTTTTGAATACGGATGAACAACCAGGCGCCCCCGATCGCCAGCAGCATGATCGCCAAGGTGTAGCGGAATAATGGAGAGAAGTCGCCTTGATGGATCTCGGTCAACGGCACACGCACCCAAATATCGGGCGATAGCCAGGTCTTCAGCCACACCACCGGCGTGTTCTTGCTGATTTCAACCCGGACATCCGTCGGCCCGCCCAACTGCTGCGCCATCTGTTGGCTTAAAAACTGATAATGCTGCGCCCAGCGAAGCCCGTTCTCTTCCGCCGCCGAATTGGTATACAGCGAAATGCCCAGCTCGCGGTAAATCTCGCGGCGAAACGCTGGCGGAACCTCCAACTGGGTACCATCTTCCAGTTGGAGCTTATCCGTCATCAGCATCCGCACCTCATAGGCCAACACCTTATTAAACTGCTGCAAACTCGGCAAAATCGCGAAGTTCAGTACGACCAAATAGGTGGTCACCAGGCTGACAAACAGCAAGGTGACAATCAGCAACAGGGTGCGGGCAAACGAGCTGCGCGGCGAGAAACGCAATCGTCTCATGCTTTACTGCCATCCGGAACAAAGACATAGCCCAGGCCCCATACGGTCTGGATATAGCGCGGATGCGCCGGATCTTCCTCAACCATGCGACGCAGACGCGAGATCTGCACGTCGATGGAGCGCTCCATTGCGCTGTATTCACGCCCTCGAGCCAGATTCATCAACTTATCGCGAGAGAGCGGCTCACGCGGATGGCTAACCAACGCCTTGAGTACCGCGAACTCCCCGCTGGTCAACGGCATCGGCTCGTCATCGCGGAACATCTCACGAGTCCCCAGATTGAGCTTAAACTTACCAAAATTGATCACCGCATCTTCTTGCGACGGCGCCCCCGGCAACTCGTTGGCCTGACGACGCAATACCGCACGGATACGCGCCAACAGTTCACGCGGGTTAAACGGCTTGGGAATGTAATCATCGGCGCCAATCTCTAGCCCAACGATGCGATCCACCTCTTCCCCCTTCGCCGTCACCATAATGATCGGCATCGGGTTGCTCTGGCTACGCAAGCGGCGGCAAATCGACAAGCCATCCTCACCCGGCAGCATCAGATCCAATACCATCAAATGAAAAGATTCCCGCGTGAGCAAACGGTCCATCTGCTCGGCGTTGGCGACGCTACGTACCTGAAACCCCTGCTCAGTCAGGTAGCGTTCCAGCAATGCCCGTAGGCGCATATCGTCATCAACAACCAGAATTTTGTAATTTTCTTGCATGGTGTACTCCCAAAGGCAGAAAGCCCGGCGCTTGTCTGTATATCTGTATGTGTAATCAGGTTATCGCCCGCCAGAATAGCGCGCGCCCGCGTCGCGATCTATTGTCAGAAAACTCGCTTTATTCAAACAGCAGATAATGGTTTATATTCTAGCCTAAATTGTTACAAAGGTTATTTATCTTATGGTTACGCTAGGTTGGCGACATCATCACGCCAATTATTCGCCCGAGGTGGCAAAATGCGTTAGGCTGTCTCGCCGCGTTCTCCACCGTAGCGCGCCGGGCAAGGCGATGCAATGCGGCATCGAACAACATACTGGACCGGCGTCCTCCATTTCAGGTTATAACAGATGAAAACCCCGCTGATTACCCGAGAAGGTTACGACAAACTCAAACAGGAGCTGGATTACCTGTGGCGCGAAGAGCGCCCGGAGGTCACCAAGAAAGTGACCTGGGCCGCCAGCCTCGGCGATCGCAGTGAGAACGCCGACTATCAATACAACAAGAAACGTCTACGCGAAATCGATCGCCGGGTACGCTACCTACGCAAATGCATGTCGATGCTGAAAATCGTCGACTATTCGCCCCAACAGGATGGCAAGGTCTTCTTCGGCGCCTGGGTCGAGGTTGAGAACGATGATGGGGTGATCAAGCGTTTCCGCATCGTGGGCTATGATGAAATCTTCGGCCGCAACGACTACATCTCTATCGACTCGCCGATGGCGCGAGCACTATTAAAGAAAGAGGTCGGCGACGCGGCGACCGTTATCACACCATCCGGTGAAGCGCTGTGGTACATCAACGCCATCGACTATACCCAGCCCTAGCGCTCTCCCGCCGCGCTAAGCATCCTCGCCAGCGCGGTACTGGTATTTTCGTGTCCGACTCCGTATAACGGGAGCCTGGCTTTTATCCATCAAGACGATCTATCTAACGCTATGAATGACGCATTAAGCCGCATTATCGCAACTGAACTGCAGGCGCGCACCGAGCAGGTTGACGCCGCCATTCGCCTCCTGGACGAAGGCAACACCGTACCGTTTATCGCGCGCTACCGTAAAGAGGCCACCGGTGGGCTAGACGATACCCAACTGCGTCAACTCGAAAGCCGCCTGATCTATCTGCGTGAATTGGAAGAGCGCCGCGCGACCATCCTCAAGTCCATCGACGAACAGGGCAAGTTAACCCACGCGCTAGAGGCCTCGATCCTGGCTACCCTGAGCAAGACTGAGCTGGAAGACCTCTATCTCCCCTATAAACCCAAGCGCCGTACCCGCGGGCAGATCGCCATCGAAGCTGGGTTGACGCCGCTGGCCGAGACACTGTGGCAACAGCCGCAACATGACCCTCAAGTACTGGCCATGCAATACATCGATGCCGATAAGGGCGTGGCCGACGCCAAGGCCGCCTTGGATGGTGCCCGCTACATCCTAATGGAGCGTTTCGCCGAAGATGCCGCGCTACTGGCCAAGGTTCGCGACTATCTATGGAAAAACGCGCATCTGGTCTCTCGCGTCAACGAAGGCAAGGCCGAAGAGGGCGCGAAGTTTCGTGACTATTTTGACCATCACGAACCGATCGCCGCCGTCCCCTCACACCGTGCGCTGGCGATGTTCCGTGGCCGCAATGAGGGTATCCTGCAACTCTCCCTCAATCCCGATCCACAGTTCGATGAGCCGCCGCGCGAAAGCTACGGCGAGCAACTGATCGCCGATCATCTCGGGTTGCACCTGGGGCAAGCACCGGCGGACGCCTGGCGTAAGGCGGTGGTCAGCTGGACCTGGCGAGTCAAGGTGTTGCTGCACCTGGAAACCGAATTAATGGGTGCCCTGCGCGAACGCGCGGAGGAGGAGGCGATCAACGTCTTCGCGCGTAACCTGCACGATCTATTGATGGCGGCGCCGGCCGGACTGCGCGCCACCATGGGCTTGGATCCTGGCCTACGTACCGGGGTAAAAGTGGCCGTGGTCGATGCCACAGGTAAGCTGGTCGCCACCGACACCATTTATCCACACACCGGGCAAAGCGCCAAGGCGGCGGCCAGTGTGGCTCAACTGTGCCAGAAGTATGGCGTCGAGTTAGTGGCCATCGGTAACGGCACCGCCTCACGCGAGACGGAGCGCTTCTACGCCGATGTCCAGCGCCACTACCCTCAGGTAACGGCGCAAAAGGTGATCGTCAGTGAAGCCGGTGCCTCGGTCTATTCAGCCTCGGAACTGGCCGCGCAAGAGTTCCCCGATCTGGATGTCTCACTGCGAGGAGCGGTCTCCATCGCCCGTCGTCTGCAAGACCCGTTAGCAGAGCTGGTCAAAATCGATCCCAAATCCATCGGGGTTGGCCAGTATCAACATGACGTCAGTCAAAGCCTGCTGGCGCGCAAGCTGGATGCCGTCGTCGAAGACTGCGTTAACGCCGTGGGGGTCGATCTGAATACCGCCTCGGTCGCCTTGCTAACCCGCGTGGCTGGCCTATCGCGCCTGATGGCACAAAACATCGTCGCTTGGCGTGATGCCAATGGCCGCTTTACCAATCGCGCGCAACTGCTCGAGGTCAGTCGCCTCGGGCCCAAAGCCTTCGAGCAGTGTGCCGGCTTCCTGCGCATCACGCACGGGGATAACCCGTTGGATGCCTCAACGGTGCACCCAGAAGCCTACCCGGTAGTGGAACGCATCTTGGCGAAAACCGAACAGAGCCTAGCGGTATTGATGGGTAACCCAGACGCGCTACGCGGCCTGAGCCCCAAGGCGTTTACCGATGAACGCTTCGGCGTCCCGACCGTCAGCGACATCCTACGCGAGTTGGAGAAACCGGGGCGCGACCCACGCCCGGAGTTCAAGACCGCCACCTTCGCTGAGGGGGTCGAGACCCTAAACGATCTGAACGTCGGTATGATCTTGGAGGGTTGTGTGACTAACGTTACCAACTTCGGTGCCTTCGTTGATATCGGTGTCCATCAGGATGGCTTGGTCCATATCTCCTCCCTCGCTCACAAGTTTGTCGACGACCCGCACAAGGTGGTCAAGGCCGGTGATATCGTCAAGGTCAAGGTCCTGGAGGTCGACCTAGAGCGTAAACGCATCGCCTTAACCATGCGCCTAGACGAGCAACCGGGCGAGAGTGGCGCACGGCGGCCGATGAGCGAACGCAACAGCGAGCATACCTGCCCGACGCGCCCCGCGCCAGGGCGTAACCAACGCAGCGCCAATAACGGCAACAGTGCCATGGGCGATGCATTAGCGGCCGCCCTGGGCAAACTGAAGCGTTAAGTCCACTGTCCACGCCCTCTCTCTAGGGGGCGTGATTCTCATCACAAAATACAAATCTAAATGAGACTTCATAGCAATCTCAGGCGCAAATCCATTGTAAAACACCGCGAAACGTGAACAGGATGTTATCCTCAAATACTAAAAAGCGGCTGCCACATCCGCAATGATAGCATCATGATCGATGCCCCTCACCACTATACCGGCCACCCGCACCTGCTCATAATATTGATAACAAACAATAAAAAATAATAGCCCTGCAACGCTCTTCCCTATTTTTTCGATGACTTCACTGACAGCAGCAAATGACCATACAAAAAATAGGTACATATCATTAACCTTTTTAACGAATGATTCTCATTTGCCGTATTACTAAAATAGTGCTAAAACACAGCCATGGTACAGGTTATGACCACGTTACCATGCCAATGTCATCGACACGTGTCGCATGACGTTTAGCGCCAAATGCGGATGCAAATAATTATCAATTTAATTATACTACGCATTATTCAGCATCTACACATCAGTTTGCTGAATGTCGTGAGAGTGCCGTAGCGTATCATTACTGCCTCCGCATGCAGGCCCAACGCAATGACTGTCGTAACAAGTAAGAAGGTTTATATGCACCAGCTTCTTCCGGGTCATCAATACAAAATTCTCGGCTTCTCGCCGTCCATTAGCCCAGCCTATCGCCAAAAATTACTCTCGCTGGGTTTCCTGCCAGGAGCACCTTTTACGGTGGTACGCATCGCTCCGCTGGGTGACCCGATCGAAGTGAAGGCGCGCCGGGTTAGTCTGGTCTTGCGTAAAAAAGATCTGGCGTTGCTCAACATCGAGCCGCAGGGGCAAGCGCAGCATGCCGCGCACGCCGCCGCACCGGCTGCTGCCGTCGGCGCACAATAATACATCCACGCCCCTTTACCACACTGGGCAGTAACATACTTACGGGATAGCGCGGGTTATCCATACCCGTGCCTGTGTCTGTCTTGGCCAAAAAACAGTAAATTATGAAACAATTGACCATCGGGTTAATCGGTAACCCCAACTCAGGGAAAACTACGCTATTCAACCAGTTGACCGGCGCACGTCAGCGTGTCGGTAACTGGGCTGGCGTCACCGTCGAACGCAAAGAGGGGCAATTCAACACCCCAGATCATCAGGTTAAGCTGGTCGACCTGCCTGGGACCTACTCGTTGACCACCATCTCCGAACAGACATCGCTGGATGAGCAAATCGCCTGCCACTACATTCTTAGCGGCGATGCGGATCTGATTATCAACGTGGTCGATGCTTCCAACTTAGAGCGTAACCTCTACCTGACGCTACAACTGTTGGAGCTCGGTATCCCCTGCATCATCGCGCTCAATATGTTGGACATCGCCCGCAGCCAACAGATCGCGATCGATATTGATGCGCTCTCGAAACGACTCGGCTGCCCGGTGATCCCGATGGTCTCGACCCGTAGCGAGGGCGTATGTGCCCTGAAGCGTGCCATCGACATGCCGCCAGTCTGTGCAGTCGAGGCATTAGTCGACTATCCACAATTACTGCTCAACCAAGTCGATCGTCTGTCGCAGGTCATGCCCGACTCGCTGACCATGCAGCAACGCCGCTGGATCGCCTTGCAGCTGCTAGAGGGTGACATCTATAGCTCGTCACGCGCCAGTAATGCCCTCGCATTGTTGCCCGAGGTGCGCGAAACCCTACAACGCACCCTAAAAGACGATCCGGCCCTGATCATTGCCAACGCTCGTTATCAAAGCATTACCGATATCTGTGATGCGGTCAGCAACAGCCAACAGGCACAGCCGAATCGCCTAACGGAGAAACTCGATCGGGTGATCCTCAACCGCTGGTTAGGGATCCCGATCTTTCTCTTTGTGATGTACCTGATGTTCCTGCTGGCCATCAACATCGGGGGGGCGTTGCAACCGCTGTTCGACATCGGCTCCGCGACCCTATTTATTCAGGGCATTCAGTGGATTGGCGCTACATTAAACTTCCCCGATTGGCTCACTATCTTCCTGGCCCAGGGGATCGGTGGCGGTATCAACACCGTCCTACCGTTAGTCCCCCAGATCGGCATGATGTATCTCTTCCTCTCCTTCCTGGAAGACTCCGGCTACATGGCTCGTGCCGCCTTCGTCGTCGACCGCATGATGCAGGCGTTAGGGTTACCGGGTAAATCTTTCGTCCCGTTGATCGTCGGCTTCGGCTGTAACGTACCGTCGGTGATGGGGGCTCGAACCCTGGATGCGCCGCGTGAGCGACTGATCACCGTCCTGATGGCTCCCTTCATGTCTTGCGGTGCTCGTCTGGCTATCTTTGCCGTCTTCTCCGCCGCTTTCTTCGGCCAGAATGGCGCCTTCGTGGTGTTCTCGCTCTACCTGCTGGGTATCGTCATGGCGATCCTGACCGGGTTAATGCTGAAACACACCTTGATGCGCGGCGATGCCTCCCCCTTCGTGATGGAGATGCCGGTCTACCATGTGCCGCATCTGAAGAGTCTACTGCTACAGACCTGGCAACGCCTGAAGGCGTTTGTGGTCCGTGCCGGACGCGTCATCATCATCGTCAGCATCGTTATCGGCGCGCTGAATAGCTTCTCCTTTAGCGGTAAGCCGGTCAGCGATCTCAACGATTCGGCTCTGGCGGCAACCAGTAAGGTGTTAACACCACTGCTGCAACCGATCGGCGTCAAAGAGGATAACTGGCAAGCCACCGTCGGCCTGATCACCGGGGCGATGGCGAAAGAGGTAGTCGTGGGTACGCTGAATACCCTGTATACCGCCGAGCATATCAATGAAGAGGATTTCGACCCGCAGAGCTACAGTCTGGTTGGCGGCCTGAAAGAGGCACTGGATGAGACCTGGCAGGGGCTGAAGGATACCCTCAGCATCAGCGTACTCTCCAACCCGATCGAGGCCAGTAAAGGCGACGGCGAGATGGGCAGCAGCTCCATGGGCGTGATGAGTAGCAAGTTTGGCAGCATCAGCGCCGCCTATGCCTACCTGATCTTCGTCTTACTGTATGTTCCTTGCGTCTCGGTCATGGGGGCTATCGCCCGTGAAAGTAGCCGTGGCTGGATGATGTTCTCCATCGGTTGGGGGCTGAACGTGGCCTACTCACTGGCGACCCTGTACTACCAGGTGGTGAACTTCGATGCACATCCCGATTACAGCCTGATCGCCATCTGTGCCGTCGTCCTGTTCAACCTGGCTGTGCTGGTCATCCTGCGTCGCTCTCGCGATCGGGTCACCGTGCGTTTGAGTAACGTGGCTAGCGCCAGCTGCTGCTGTAACAACCGTGGCAACTGCCACTAATCGATGTAACGGAGCATTATCATGACCACGTTACTGCAAGTCCGAGATACCGTTACGTTGCATGGACGCATCGAACTACAACGTCTATGCCGTGAGGTCGGTGGTACACCGGCCATGGTTCGCGCCATGCTAGAACGCCTGGAGCAGATGGGCTGTGTAGAAAAGGTCGACGATATCGATAGCGGCTGCCTCAATGGCAGCTGCAAAGGCTGCCCCGAAGCACAGAAGAAGTGCGAAACGATCATTTACCAGGTTCGGGCGCACTAAGCGCCCGCAACTGACTAACTCAACAGCCGCCGATGCGGCTGTTTTTTTATTCCTGCGGCAACGCACCCGCAAAGTCGCATAACGCCGCACAGAATGGTTCGGGATGCGAGATAAAGGGCGCATGTGCCGCCGCAGGCAAGATCTGGGACTCCCCCGGTAACGTCAGCGCATCCACTAACGGCGCAACACGACGTGGCACAAGACCATCCAGCGCGCCATAGAGGCGTAACCAGGGCGTCGTCACCTCCCTCAACCGAGGACGCAAATCGGTATCGCGTAATATCGATAGCCCGGCATTCAACACCGCGGCCGAAGGCATCGGCTGCGCCAGCACCACCGACTTCAGGGTGCGTGCATCCTGGCGTGCGCTCTCGGTCCCCAGCGTCTGCAATGCCAGAAAGCGTTCTACCGTCCGTGAGAAGTCCGCGTTCAGTTGCTGTTGAAAACTCTGTAGCACCGGGCCATGAATACCCGGCCACTGCGCCTGCGCGGTAAAACAGGGCGAGGAGGCGACGGTAACCAAACCACTCAGGCATCGTGGCTGGCTCAACGCCGCCAGCATAGCCACTAACCCCCCCAGCGACCACCCCAGCCAAATCGCGCGTTGTGGTGCTTGGGCCAAGACCTGCTGCGTCATGGCCTCCAGCGAGAAGCAGGGACTAGCCTCGCTACGAGCGTAGCCCGGCAGATCGACCACATGCAGGCGAAAGTGAGTGGAGAGCCGAGGCAGAATGCAACGCCACACTTCGCCATTCAGTCCCCAGCCGTGCAACAGCACAAGATCCTGTTTTCCCGTCCCGCAACGATGCCAATACAGCGCGCTCATCGGTTATGGTCTCCTTTCACATTGGCCCTATCAGGAAACGCACATGGTATCACTTCATGGACGCTGTGCGATCTGTCGCCTGCCACTCCGAGCCCCTGTCGGTATCTGTACGCCGTGTCGCCGAGCACTCCCGCTTCCTCCACCCTGCTGCCCACGCTGTGGCCTTCCCAGTGCCGATGCCACACGCCCCTGTGGCCGCTGTCTACAACGTCCGCCCCCCTGGCAACGGCTGATCTTCACCGGTGACTATCAACCACCGCTGGCCACCCTGATCCAACGCTTCAAATACCGGGGAGAGTGGCCGCTGGCCTTCCCCTTGGCACGCCTGATGCTATTGAGTTACCTCCAGGCTCGGCGCCATATCCCCTCAATGCGTCCCGATCTGCTACTGGCGGTACCTTTGCACCGACGACGTCACTGGCGGCGCGGCTACAATCAGTCCGCCGAACTGGCTCGCCCGTTGGCGCATTGGCTGCAGGCGGACTACCGGCCACATTGGTTACGGCGCGTTCGCTCCACACCGCCACAGCAGGGATTGAGCGCCGCCGAGCGGCGGCGCAATCTACGCGGGGCTTTCACCTGCCATCCCGCTCTGACAGGGCGGCGGGTATTGTTGGTCGATGACGTGGTCACCACCGGCAGTACCTTGAGTGAGATCAGCCAACGACTAATCGCACAAGGTGTGATGTCGGTAGAGGTTATCTGTCTGTGTCGCACCTTGTGAGCATTTTACGATCGGCGTATTATAACCGACCGGAGAAGTCAACTATTGAGCAGATGCCATGATCCGTATTACCGAAGCAGCGCAAGAGCACTTTGCCAAATTGCTGGCAAATCAGGAACCGGGTACTCAGATCCGGGTTTTTGTCATTAATCCCGGCACGCCCAACGCCGAATGCGGCGTCTCTTATTGCCCGCCGGACGCCGTTGAGGCCAATGATCGTAAACTGGATTTTGAACAGCTGAGCGCCTATGTCGACGAAATCAGCGCGCCGTTTTTGGAAGACGCCGAGATCGATTTCGTTACCGATCAGCTTGGCTCACAACTGACCCTGAAAGCGCCCAACGCCAAGATGCGTAAAGTGGCCGATGATGCGCCGCTGATTGAACGCGTGGAGTATATCCTGCAATCGCAGATCAACCCGCAGCTGGCCGGTCACGGCGGTCGTGTCTCGCTGATGGAGATCACCGATGAAGGTTACGCCATCCTGCAGTTCGGCGGCGGTTGTAATGGCTGCTCAATGGTGGATTACACCCTGAAAGAGGGGATCGAAAAAGAGTTGCTGCAACGCTTCCCGGAACTGAAAGGGGTGCGCGATCTGACTGAGCACCAGCGCGGCGACCACTCTTACTATTGATCGCTCGCGAGACGGCGGGGAAATTCACCCGACGTAAGACTCCCCCGGCCGCGCCTCGCGCGGCCGTTTTGTTAGCAGAGTACGCCCACAAGCGCCTTTTCACCTGCCAACCACTCCCGTCATCAAGCGACCACCACCGCGTCACCCACCTCTCAGTCACGTAACCGACGACTGAGCCACAAGCCGTGATGCGGGCGCTGACGCCAAGCGATAGACGAAATGGTATGCATGGTGCGCAAATGCGATAGGATGCGCCGCAGATGGACCTCCATCGGCGTCATCGGCATGCCTTGTTGTGGCTCCGGGATCGGAATCGCCTGGTTATCGTTGCTACTCGGCCCATCGTGTTCCAGACGCTGCTGACAGAGCTGCAAGGCAATCTCGCCACACTGCAAGTAGTCCTGGGCCAAACGTGGCGTCAGCATATAGTGCTCTCGCGCCAGGATCGTCATGGCATTGAGGTGCTCGACGATAAACTGGCTGTGGGTGATCCACAGACGCATATCGGCCAAATAGCGTGAGTCGAAGCCCGGCTCCTGCATCGCTTGGCTAAGAGAGGAGTAGAGCGTGTTCTGTGCCTGGTTGCTACGCATACGCGCATACGCCTGCTCGCTGACCCCCACGTCGGCAGAGAGGAGCAAACGCAGCTCATCCTGATACGCCTCCAACGCCTGATGGGCATTCTTTCGCAACAAACCACTCTGCCACTGTGGCCACAGCCAGATCGTGCTGGCGAAGGCGAGGATACAGCCCAATAGGGTATCTACCAGGCGCGGCACCAGGAAGTTCGAACCATTCAGCGCCAACAATTGCAGAGTAAATACCGCGCTGACCGTAAAGCCGATGACGGCCAGGCCGTAGTTCTTGCGTAACACCAGATAAGCCCCCAGCGTCACCAACAACATCACCAACAACATCACCGCCTCGCTCAACGTTAGTTGCAACAGGCCAGCGGCGATAATCAGACCGGCAAAGGTCCCCATCGCACGGTGCTGGATCCGCACCCGCGTCGCGTTATACCCATTCTGGATCACCAGCATCGTGGTCAACATAATCCAGTAAGATTTAGGCAATGCCAGTAAGATCCCCAAGCCGCTACCGGCGGCGAGGGTCAGCCCGAGGCGCAAGGCATTACGCAGCGCGCCAGACTTCGGTGAACAATAGGCGCGCAACGCCGGCCAAAACGGCAGGCGTTGCTGCGTCGCCATCAGTTGGCGTTGATAGAGGGGACGCTGGCGCTCTAATAAACGTGCCATGCGGCTAAAGTGGTGCAAACAGAATTGCCCCACCGGGTTGTCGGGATAGCGACTGGCCAGCTTCTCCAACGCGGAGACCTCAGGCTGCATGGAGAAGTGTTGCGGATAACGGTGATAGAGAATGTCATCCGCCACCACCCGCAGGCGCCCAGCGACGACCTGGGCATTGCGCCGAATGATCGCCTCGGCCTGGCTCTGCGCCACCAGCGTCTGCACCTCCTCCGGCTGAGAGAGACTGACGGTGATATGCTCTTGCAGATCGAGCGCCACCTGAAAATAGCGAACCAGGCGCTTGTACTCGGGGTTATGAACCAAAGAGAGCATGTGCATCTGCTGGTAGATCACCGTGATCAGATCCATCACCTTCTGCTGACGATTCAACAACGGCGGCAAGGCCGTCTGTGGATCACTATGCTGCGTCAGCAAGCTGTACTTGGCCTCGATATAATCCCCCAACTCCAAATAGAGTTGGTTCAGCGTCTCGCGAATCGGCTGCCCCTTCCACAGGATAAACCAGAACCAAGTAAACGCACCGTACCAGACGGTCCCCACCAGATACAGCAGCGGTGCCTGCCAGATAGGTACCATGCCGACCATACTCAGAGTAAAGATGGCGGCGACCAACGTGGCGGGCAGCAAGCGGGCATGCAATGGGCTGATCTCTCCATTGACGCCCAGCAATAACGCCAGAAAAAGCATCGCCAACGGCACAGGCACCTGCCATAACAAGGCAAGCTGCAAGAGAAAACTACCGAGCGCGAATAGCGAACCACCCACGGCCAGGCGTTTAAAGAAGCGTTTATGTGGTGTATCCAGGCCCGCGATGTTACAGCAGACGGGAACCAGCGAGAACAGTAGCCCCTGTTGCAGTTGGCCAATCAATAACCCGAACAACACCGGCAGACACAAGACCAG
Source organism: Edwardsiella tarda ATCC 15947 = NBRC 105688 (assembly GCF_003113495.2). Lineage (NCBI taxonomy): Bacteria > Pseudomonadati > Pseudomonadota > Gammaproteobacteria > Enterobacterales > Hafniaceae > Edwardsiella > Edwardsiella tarda. The sequence continues at coordinate 239,614 of NZ_CP084506.1, read as the reverse complement.
CGTCTGACGCAGTGCATAATTCACTTCCGGGTGGTAGATAAACCGCCGCCACATGAGCACCATCCTGGGGATGGAGAGAGTCCCGCGCCACGAGGGCGGCGCGGGCGAAAAATCACCGCGTCCCGTAGACGACGATGGTTTTACCGTGGGCCGAGATCAGGTTCTGATCTTCCAGCATCTTCAAGATACGACCGACCGTTTCACGCGAACAACCGACGATCTGACCGATCTCCTGACGCGTAATCTTAATCTGCATACCGTCCGGGTGCGTCATCGCATCCGGTTGCTTCGCCAGATTCAACAGCGTCTGGGCAATGCGGCCGGTAACGTCCAAGAAAGCCAGGTTACCGACCTTCTCTGACGTCACTTGCAGGCGACGCGCCATCTGCGCGGACAATCGCATCAAGATATCCGGGTTTACCTGAATCAACTGACGGAATTTCTTATAAGAAATTTCAGCCACTTCACAGGCAGTTTTCGCCCGAACCCAGGCACTGCGCTCCTGTCCTTCCTCAAACAAGCCCAACTCACCGATGAAATCGCCCTGGTTCAGGTAAGAGAGGATCATCTCCTTGCCCTCTTCATCCTTGATCAGTACCGCGACAGATCCCTTCACGATGTAATAAAGCGTCTCCGCCTTTTCACCTTGGTGAATCAAAGTACTTTTTGATGGATATTTATGAATATGGCAATGGGACAGGAACCATTCAAGGGTTGGGTCTGTTTGTGGTTTGCCGAGAACCATTCGCTATTATCCTCTGTTGTTATCGCATCCCCGTGCGCCAAACGCGCCCCGCCAGGCGGCGGAGCCGGGAAACTGCCTAGTAACCTGTTATAGCACTGCACTTGTCGAATATAGTTTTATTAGCCTAAGGGAGTTGCTACCCGACCTTATTGATCTATACCCGCTTCATTCCATTAAAGGTGCATGTCGGCTTAGTTTGTAGCATAGCTTGACCCAACTGTCTCGCACTGTCTCGTTTCAGCATGGAATAGCTCACTGTTCGCCGCGTTTTTTTTCCCAACGGAATTATTTTTGCACCTTATTTGCACAGTAGCCTGCGCTAAATCACCAAGAAAAGCGAGCGATTAGCGTTAATCGTCCCCGTTAAACTGGCTACGCGCCATAATATTGACACTTTCATGAAGTTCAGACCAAACAACCACGGCCTCGCCGCTTATCAGCTGTTGGCGCACATCCTCAACCTTCTGTGCCAGACTCTTCTCCTGTTCGCCATAATCGGTTCCCTCACGTAACACGAAGGCTTCGATTAAATTATCCAATGTTGTCGGGGCGATATCTCGCCAAGGAATGATCACGTCATTGACTCCAAATAACAGGCTAACCATTCGGGAATACGCTGCTCTAACCACAGGGACGGGCGCCGTAGCGTGCCGTTGATAAAGCCGACGTGTCCACCGAACTCGGTGAGCTGATAGTCGATATTAGACGGTAGCCGTGCCCTGTCCGGGATCACCGCCGCCGTCATGAAAGGATCGTCACGCGCTTGCAAGATCAACAACGGCTGGCGAATCGCAGCCAGACGCGGCAACGCGCTACAACGCCGATAATAATCATCCGTGCCGGCGAAACCATGCAGCGGCGCCGTAATCTGCTCGTCAAACTCACGCAACCGACGCAACCGCCGGATCTGCTGCGGATCGAGCGCTCGTAACTGGGGATAACAGCGCTGTTTACGCAACGCGCTGCGCTTGAGCTCATGTAACAGGTAACGTTGATAAAAACGCCCCGCCCCACTCTCCAAGTGCGCCGCACAGGCCGCCAACTGTAACGGCGCCGAGACCAGCACCGCCGCCGTCAACGGCGCTTGCGATCCCTCCTCCGCCAAATAGCAGGCCAACATATTCCCCCCGAGAGAGACGCCGACCGCCGCCGTCGGTACCTCACCCAGCGTTCGGCGTAACCATGCGAGGAAGAAACGCGCATCGCCGGTCTTGCCCGAATGATAAAAACGTGGCAGCAAGTTAGGCTCACCACTACAGCCGCGAAAATGCATCACCACCGCTAACCATCCCGCCGCACGACACGCCTGCAGCAGACCATGAGCATAGGGACTATAAAAACCACCCTCTAATCCGTGAAAGAGCACCACCCGCGGCTTATGGCGTGCGGCAAGCGGCGCCTCGCTCCAGGCCAGATCGATAAAGTCGCCGTCCGGTAAGGTGAGCCGTTGCCAGGTCGGCGTCAATGCCACGCGGCGACGTAACAGACGCGGCAATAGTGTCTGAAGATGCGGGTTGCGCAGCAGAGGCGCGGGTGAAAATGGCGTGACGCTCATGGTAGCTGAAGAAAATTCATCGAAGGACGCGTTGTATCATCAATAGCACACTGTTAGGGTCAAAACATCTCTTTCCCTACGATGCGGAGCCTAATCGGCATGGACAGCACCCTGTTCCTCTCTCTAGTCGGATTCCTCTGGGTGGCGGCGATCACGCCGGGCCCCAACAACATGCTGCTGACCACCTCCGGTGCCAACCTCGGTTGGCGATCCTCCTGGCCATTAATGTTGGGCATCATCCTGGGCATGCAGACTCTGCTGTTGCTGGTCGCCTTCGGCATCGGCGGCCTGCTGTTACTCTACCCGACGCTGCATACCCTACTCAAAGGGCTCGGCAGCCTCTATCTGCTGTATATCGCCTGGAAGGTGGCCACCTCACGCTATACTCGCCTGACGCCCACCGCGTCGGAGGCGACACTCGCTCCGCGAGCCATCCGTTGGCATCAGGGGTGGTTACTGCAATTCCTTAACCCCAAAGCCTGGCTGATGACGCTGGGCGCCGTAACCAGCTTTACCCTACCCGGCAGCGACTATCCGACGACGGTAGCGCTCATCAGCCTGGCGATGGTGCTGATCAATCTCATCGCCGGTATCCTATGGCTCGGCTTCGGCACACTGATTGGCCGCTTACTGCAAAGCCGGCATGCTTGGTTCGCCTTCAATCTCGCGATGGGCGCCCTCACCGCCGCCTGTGTCCTGCTGATCTGGCGCTAATAGCGGCTCACACCCCGTACCCCATCAGGCGCATGATGTCCTGCGCCTGACGTACCGCCTCTTGGCGGTGCGTTACCCCCAGCTTCTGATACAGATTCCGAATATGGGTCTTGATGGTGGTGGCGGCGACCGCTAACTCGTCGGCGATCTGCTCGTTACTGTACCCGGAATAGATCAGCCCCAATACCTGCCATTCACGCTGGGTCAAGGGGCTGGTGCGGATCAGCTCCGGCACCTGAGGGTGATTCAACAACCGCTCGACGAATTTCTCGTCGAAATGCGCGAATTTATGCCGATGATGCTGGTTAATGTCGCGCAGGATACGTTGCGCGCGATGTACCTCCAACTCCGGCAGGGTATTGAGCTGTAACAGTTGGCGCAACTGTTGAGCCATCACCTCACCCTCGATGACAAAGTGGCTGACAAAGCCGGTGCGGTTGGCCAGGCTCAGCGCCTCCATCAGTACCCGCAACGCCTCGCTCTTCCGATCCATATGCCAATACAACAAGTTACTCAGCAACAGGTTACGGTTCAGATCGCTCACCAATCGCAGACGACGCGCCGCACCGTTCAACGCCTCCAGAACCGCTTGCGCCTCCTCATACTGCCCCAGCATGATCTGTACGCGGGCGATATTGCGCCACTGCCCCTGGAGGAAGTGATTATCCGGCGCCGCCGGACGCACCGCCTGTAATAGCCAGTTACCCGCAGCCTGACGATCACCGGTGATCTGCCAGTAGATCACCCGCGCCTTATCGGCATTCACCAACCAGTCGCTATGGTAGTTACCCGACTGCAACAACGCCTCACAACGGCGTAGATGCTGCCCAGCATTATCCAAATCGCCCCGCGCCAGCGAGCACTTAGCCAGGAGCGCCAGGCACTGTAACTGCTGCTGCGGCTCAAAATTTGCCAACACCGCCAACCCCTCACGCGCCGCGCGCTCGGCGTCATCCAGCCGCATCCATGACCACAGTACTTGGGCGCGGATACGCAATAGGAACTCGTGCATCGGGAGCTGTTGCAGGTGCTGTTCCTCGACCAGTTCAAACGCCTTATCCTGGGTCTCGTAGGCCGCCTGCAAGAAGCCTTGGGCAATCAGGATCTCACTCTGCTGCAACAGGGCCCAGAGCGCATAATGATAGGCTTGATGACGACGGGCCACCTGCTCGGTCTGCTGCATCATCGGTAAGGCCCGCGCCAGCATGCCCTTACAATGCAATACCTCACCCAAGACAGAGCTACTGACGATACGACTGTAGTAGCTACCGATCGGTAGATGACGCAACGCCTCCGTCGCCAAGCGCTCGGCATCATCCGGCCGACCATCGTTGATCGCCACTTGAGCACGCAAGGCATTAAACTCGGCATGCAGCGCCGCATCCAGCGTAATCTGGCGCAGCGCCATCTCCTGCTCGGCGCGCGCCAGCAGGGTATTCACCTCACTATAACGATGCTGACTCTGTGCTAACCAGGCTTGCAACAACGCCAAACTAGGATGTTGGATCAAGGCGTCATAAGGCAGTGTATTCAGGCAGGACTCGAGCAACGCCAGCTCACATTGGTGGAATAAACTCCAAGCATGCTGCAACAGAATATCGCACAACAGCGCCATGTCGCCGGCCGCCTGAGCGTGATGAATCGCCTCGGCCGGGAATCCTTGGCTCAACCACCCTTGCGCCGCACGGCGATGTAGCTGAGGCAGCGCCGTCGCCATCTCGCGCTGGCAACGATTACGCAAGAAATGGGCGAACAGCGGATGAAAACAGAACCACTCGCCCTCACCATCCATGCGGTGGATAAACAACCCTTGCCGCTCTAGCTCTTCCAGGCGTTGCTGCCCCTCCTCCTCGCCCGTCAAGGCACAGATCAGGGCATCGTTCATCGAACGTAGCACCGAGCAGCACAGCAGGAAGCGACGGGTATCGTCATCGACCCGATCCAAAACCTCATCGGCCAGATAGTCGGCCAGATGCGTCGCATTGATGCGAGCCAGACGACGGGCTGATGCCTGCGCCTGCGCCGAAGATTGACGCGCCGATAGGGCGATCAACTGTAACGCCGTCGGCCAGCCTTCGACCTCATCGCACAACGCATACATCTCGTCATCGGCCAGGGGCGTATTGAGGCGCTGATGGAAAAACTGGCCAGCCTCCAGGTGGTTAAACGCCAGCTGACGCGTGTTAATTTCCAACAGCTGCTCCCGCACCCGTAGGTTCGCGATGCCTAACGGCGGCAGGGTGCGTGACATCAGACACAATGTTAGGTTATCGGGCTGATGGCGAAGGAAAAAGCGCATTGCCTCATGCACTTGTGGATGAGAGATGAGATGGTAGTCGTCGATCACCAAGTAAAGCGGTGTCGGCCAATCGGCCAACTCGATAAACAGCTGGGCGAATAACGCGGACAACGTGGCGTATTGATGCTTCTGACTCATCGCCTCGCTTTTGGCGCACTGACCGCCGGTCGCCTGCTGTATTGCGGCGATCAAATAGTGGGCGAAACGCTCCGGCTGATTATCGCTCTCATCCAGCGAATACCACCCCAGATGCGCCTTCTCCTGCGCCCACTGCGCCATCAGTGTCGTCTTACCATAACCCGCCGGGCCGTTCACTAATACCAAGCGGTAATTACGCGCCGCGTCTAAGCGAGTGAGTAATTGTTCCCGTACTACCGTAGTTTGTAGCCGTGCTGGACGGCTCAATTTTGACGGAATCAGCATGATCGCCAGCCCCTATTCTGATACCACCTCTACACCAGTTCGGCCCGTGCCGAACAAGGTAGCGCAGGTGCCATCCTGCCCCAGAAATCGCTACTACGCGCCTATTTATTTTACGCTTCGTAATTAATGACTGCTCTTTAAGGTCTGACAATGTGCGCACTATTGCAACCGAGGTTCGGTACCCGATCGCAGGAAGTTGCTACTGATCACATTTTTCGGCGAGTCCATGCAATTAGCGCCTCAATCGCCACTAATACATCCCATTTGTACGTCATAAATACGCGCTCGTTGCGACGAGGGGTGCCATCCTCGGCGTAGCAGGCGTGGCACGGATCACAGTTCAGACTACGCCCTAAGACTCCTCCCCTGAGCAGGTCACGACGGGAGGATGTTTTCACCCCATGGGATCGTCAGGATGTGAATCATGCCTAATACTTCAATTTTGACGCATTGAGAGAGACGCCTATGTCGTATACCCCGTTCGATCAAGCCGCCTTCCACGCGGCACTGACCCGCCACTGGCAAGGATTGGGCCTGGAAAATATACAGCAGATGAACGCTCGTCAGTGGTGGCAGGCGGTCAGTCACGCCTGTGCCGAGCAACTCGCCGCGACGACTCAGCCCGCCCCTGTCGTGACGGAGGAGCAACGCCATGTGAACTACCTGTCCATGGAGTTTCTCATTGGCCGTCTCACCGGTAACAACCTGCTCAACCTGGAGTGGCACGATGCCGTAGCGCAGGCTCTGGGGCAATACGACATACAGCTCAGCGACCTGCTAGAACAAGAGGTCGATCCGGCGCTGGGTAACGGTGGATTGGGTCGTCTGGCGGCATGCTTCCTCGATGCCATGGCCTGCGTCAAGCAACCCGCTATCGGTTATGGGCTGTGCTACCAATATGGTCTGTTCCGCCAATCCTTCAGCGACAGCCACCAACAGGAAAGTCCGGATGCGTGGGGACGCGATGAGTACCCCTGGATGCGTCAAAACCGGGCGTTGGATGTCCAGGTCAACGTAGGCGGCAAACTTCTGCGTGAAAACGGGACAGTGCGCTGGCAACCGGCCCTGACCTTACGCGGTGTGGCACGTGATCTTCCCGTTATCGGCTATCGCAATGGTATTAGTCAACCGTTACGCCTCTGGGTCGCCTGCCATGATCATCCTTTCGATCTCGATAGTTTCGATCGCGGGCAGTTCCTGCGTGCCGAGCGTCAAGGCATCGACGCCGCCAAGTTGACGAAGGTTCTCTACCCGAACGATAACCACCAAGCCGGCAAGCGCCTACGCCTGATGCAGCAATACTTCCATTGCGCCTGTTCGCTGGCCGATATCCTCCGCCGCCATCACTTGGCCGGACGGAAACTCGACGCGTTACCTCAACATGAGGTCATTCAGCTCAACGATACCCACCCCACCATCGCCATTCCCGAGTTGATGCGTATTCTCCTCGATGAGCATGGCATGACCTGGGAGCGCGCCTGGGATATCACCCGCCAAACCTTCGCCTACACCAACCATACCCTGATGCCAGAGGCGCTGGAGTGCTGGAGCGAAAGCCTGGTGCGTAGCCTGCTGCCACGTCATCACGACATCATTCGCCAGATCAATCAGCGCTTCCAGCAGGTCGTCGAACAACGCTGGCCGGGTGATAAGGCGCTCTGGCAACGCATCGCCATCATCCATGACAAGCAGGTCCGCATGGCTAACCTGTGCGTCGTCGCAGGGTTTGCCGTCAACGGGGTCGCCCAGTTGCACTCTGACCTGGTTAAGAGCGATCTGTTCCCCGAGTACTATCAGCTGTGGCCAGAGAAGTTCCACAATGTCACCAACGGGATCACGCCACGGCGTTGGCTGAAGCAGTGCAACCCCGCGCTCGCCGGGCTGATCGATCGCACCTTGCAACGCGAATGGGCTAACGATTTAGATGCGCTACGTGGGCTGGAGCCTTATGCCACACAGGCCGGGTTCCGTGAGGAATATCGCCAGATCAAACAACAGAACAAAGCGGCCTTGGCACGCTATGTGAAACAGACTCAAGGCTTGATCCTGAATACCGACGCCATCTTCGACGTCCAGATCAAACGTCTGCATGAATACAAACGCCAGCATCTCAACCTGCTGCATATCCTGGCGCTGTACCATGAGCTGCGCGCCAATCCCAACGCCGATCGCGTACCGCGTCTCTTCCTGTTCGGCGCCAAGGCTGCTCCAGGCTACTACCTGGCGAAAAACATCATCTACGCGATCAATCGTGTGGCCGAGGTGATCAACCATGATCCCCGCGTCAAGGATCGCCTCCAGGTCGCCTTCCTGCCAGATTATCGCGTCTCTCTCGCGGAGATGATGATCCCGGCCGCCGATGTCTCCGAGCAAATCTCCACCGCCGGCAAAGAGGCCTCGGGTACCGGCAACATGAAGCTGGCCCTCAATGGCGCACTGACCGTCGGTACGCTAGATGGTGCTAACGTCGAGATCGCCGAGCAGGTCGGAACCGACAACATCTTCATCTTCGGCCAGACGGTGGCAGAGGTAAAAGCCACCCTCGCCGCCGGCTACCAGCCACAAAAAATCTATCGCCAGGATAAGCGGCTGAAGGCCATCATCGACGAGCTCGGCTCCGGTCACTATAGCCAGGGCGATCGTCACGCCTTCGACATGATGCTGCACAGCTTGCTACAAGGCGGCGATCCCTATCTAGTGCTGGCCGACTTCGCCGACTACTGTCAGGCACAAGCCAAGGTGGATACCCTCTATCGCGATAGCGAGGCATGGACGGAGAAGACCATCCTTAATACCGCGCGAGTCGGCATGTTTAGCGCCGATCGGGCTATCCGCGACTATCAGCAACGCATCTGGCAACGCCAGCGTTAAGGAGTCGCCATGCAACGCGCACCGACGCAAACCACTCTGGAACAGCGGGCATCCAAGGCCGGGATTGCCAGCAGCTACATCAACGCCCATGGTCGTAGCCAGGCCATCAGCGCACAGACCAAGCAGCGCCTACTCGATGCGATGCCTGCGCCGGTGCCTCACTCGGGGCCATTGCCCAGCGTACTGGTCGCCGGTCAAGGTGGTAACACCACCATCACCCTGCAACAGAGCGGAGACTACCAGTGGTCGCTGTTCCTGGAAAACGAGATGCAGCCCGCCCATCAAGGGCGGCTGAAACGCCGCAAACAGCTGGTACTGCCGCCTCAACTGCCGTTGGGCTATCATCGCCTGCAACTGAGTGAGGGTGAGCGACAGTGGCATTGCCCACTGATCATCACGCCGACTCGCTGTCATGAGCCCGATGCCTTGTTGACCGGACGTAAGCTCTGGGGCGCCTGCGTCCAACTCTATACCCTGCGCTCGGCGAGCAACTGGGGGATCGGTGACTTCGGCGATCTCGCTCAGATGGTCGGTCAGATCGCCCAGCGTGGCGGTGCCTTTATCGGCTTAAATCCGATCCATGCGCTGTACCCGGCTAATCCCGACAGTATTAGTCCCTATAGCCCCTCTTCGCGTCGTTGGCTGAATATCATCTATATCGATGTTAATCGTGTCGCGGAGTTTCAGCATAGCGAGGCCGCTCAACGCTGGTGGCAGGATGAGGGAACCCGCCAACGTCTGGCGGCGGTACGAGCGAGCGACTGGGTCGATTATCCCGCCGTCTACGCCCTGAAACTGGAGGGGCTACGCCTCGCCTTCCAAGCCTTCAACGCACAGGGTAACGATGCGCGCACTCAGGCCTTTCAACGCTTCGTGCAGCGAGGAGGAACCAGCCTACAACACCAGGCAGCCTTCGATGCCCTGCATCATCACCTCCAGAGCCAAGATGCGCAGATGTGGGGCTGGCCGGTATGGCCACCCGCCTTACGACGGGCCGACAGTCCAGAGGTTGCCCAATTCTGTCGCCAACACCAGCAAGAGGTTACCTTTTTCCTCTGGTTACAGTGGCTGGCCGATAGCCAATTGGCTGACTGTTATCAGCAGGCGAACCAGCACGCTATGCCTATCGGGCTATATCGCGATCTGGCGGTCGGTGTGGCACAAGGTGGCGCCGAAACCTGGAGCGAGCCGGAGCTCTACTGCCTACAGGCCTCCGTCGGCGCTCCACCCGATATCCTCGGCCCGTTAGGGCAGAATTGGGGATTGCCGCCCATGGATCCCCATACCCTGCACGCCCTGGGCTATCAACCCTTCATCGAGATGTTACGTGCCAACATGCGCCACTGTGGTGCGTTGCGCATCGACCATGTCATGTCGCTGCTACGCCTGTGGTGGATCCCCCAAGGCGAGTCGGCCTCGGAGGGCGCCTATGTGCAGTATCCGCTCGACGATCTCCTGGCGATCCTGGCCTTGGAGAGCCAGCGCAACCGTTGCATGGTGATCGGTGAAGATCTGGGAACCGTACCGGTCGAGATTATCGCCAAGCTGCGCGAGTACGGTGTCTACTCCTACAAGGTGTTGTATTTCGAGCGCGATAGCGATCATATCTTCCGCGCCCCGCAGAGCTATAACGTGCAGGCGATGGCGACCGTGACCACCCACGATCTCCCGACGCTGCATGGCTACTGGCAGGCCGACGATCTACGCCTCGGTGAGCGCCTCGGCCTCTATCCCGATCGCGAGGTTCTCGCCGAGCTCTATCAGGACCGGGCGGCGGCCAAGCAAGGTTTGCTCGACGGTCTGCACCACTATGGCTGCCTGCCTCGTCGTACCGGGCGCCATGCCGAACGCATGACGATGACCCCCTGTCTTAGCCGTGGGGTCCAGCGTTACGTGGCCGATAGTGCCAGCGCCCTCCTGGGTCTCCAACCCGAGGATTGGCTCAACATGACCTCGCCGGTCAACGTGCCTGGCACCTGCGACGAATATCCCAACTGGCGGCGCAAACTTAGCGCGACTATTGAGGAGATATTTAATAATGAACAAATTAATCGCTTGATAAAGGATTTGGATAAGCGGCGACGGCGCGTTTCCGCCGGATGAAAAAAAAATAATGGCCGCTGGCATGGCGGCCATTATTTTCTGGCGGTTTTTGTTTTTTCTGCTAAGAAAAAACTTTCTTCCTTATAAATCAATCCCAAATGAATTAATACCAATATATATCCACTTTCATTTTCCCGCATTATTTGTCGTATGTTACCCGTATAATCATAATATTCATCATCATATTACACCCCCTACACGTGACCGCCTCCGCAATCTCACATTGAATTTGAAAAAGAGTCAGATTACATTATTCGACACCGTGTGGTTGCCATGAATAAATAACGTATCACCCTGGTATTAAATAAGTATTTAATTGGTTTCAATCATATCAATAATATCTATTGTTATTACTGTTCAGCATTATGATACCGAATAGTTAAACCTTTGCTGCGGGTGCTCGGCATCATCCGCGCCTTTCCTTGCCTGCGCTGGGCAAGAGGGCATAGGGATTTGTCAAATAAGGACGTGACCATGACTCATAGCGTGACAGATATTGCACTTATCGGCCAGTTAACCCAACGGACAGTGGCGCTGGTATTAGCCGGCGGACGAGGAACTCGGCTTAATGGGTTAACCGATGGACGAGCCAAACCCGCCGTCTATTTTGGTAGCCGTTTCCGCATCATCGATTTTACCCTCTCCAACTGTATTAATTCCGGTCTGCGCCGTGTCGGTGTCATCACCCAGTATAAGGCTCACTCGTTGCTGCGCCATATTCAACATGGTTGGTCATTCCTGCACTCCGAACGCAATGAGTTTATCGACCTACTCCCGGCCCGCCAGCAGTTAGAAGAAGGTCACTGGTACCGAGGCACGGCCGACGCGGTATACCAGAATAAATCCATCATGCAGCAGCACTATCGTCCTGAATATGTCGTTATCTTAGCGGGCGATCATATTTATAAGATGAACTACGCCCAAATGCTATTGGATCACGTAAAGTCTGGCGCACAGTGCACCGTCGGCTGCATCGAAGTTCCCCGTGAGCAGGCGCATGCCTTCGGGGTTATGGCCGTCGATGAGCAATTCCAAATCACCCGTTTTGAAGAGAAACCCGCGCATCCCCCCGCCATGCCTGGCGACCCGACACGCTCACTGGCCTCGATGGGGATCTATATTTTTAATGCCGATTACCTCTACCAAGCGCTCGATGAGGCGCAAACCGATCCGCAGACGAGCTTCGATTTCGGTAAAGATATCATCCCGGCGGCAGTGCGCGCCGGCGTCGCCTATGCCCACCCCTTCGGCCGCTCCTGCATGGGATTTACGGCCGACGGTGAGGCCTACTGGCGCGACGTCGGTACCCTGGACGCCTACTGGGAAGCCAATATCGATCTGATCAGCACCCCACCGCGTCTGGATCCCTTCGATCCCAACTGGCCAATCATCAGTAAGCATGCCCAACTGGCCCCCGCCCGTTTCAAACAGTCGGCACGCCACATCGGGAATAAGGTTGAAAATGCCCTGATCGGCGGTGGCTGTATCATCGATAGCGCCCATATTCAGGACTCGATCCTTTCCGCCCGTGTCGAGGTGTCGCCAGAGTCCTCTATCGAGGCCAGCGTCCTCATGCCCGAAGTGTATGTCGGGCGGGGATGTCGCCTACGGCGTTGTGTCATCGATCGCGGCTGCCGTCTCCCCGACGGCCTGACGATTGGTGAAGATGCACAGCAAGATGCACGCTATTTTCACCGTAGTCCGCAAGGTATCGTCCTGGTGACCCAAGAGGCGTTAGCGCGTTTGCCAGCACGCCATCTGGCGCCGCCCATCCTGGCCGTACCCGCCTAACGCAAAAAGTGCGCCGTGCCGCCGCCGGCGCATAAAGCTGACTATGCTTAAAGATGGTCGCTGCAACGACGATGTACCGATGCAGCGTAGAGTGAAAATGATGTTCTCGCTACCGGGGGGCGACGCCAGCCGGTAGCACTCAGACTGATGGCCGGCATGAGGATGGTGTTATCGTCTTCCCCCTTACGGAATCGAGCATCCCATGCTGTCAATTAAAGGAAGAATGCCATGTCCGTACTTCCCAGCAAGCACACGATCCAACAACTATTAACGGGCCACTGTGCCGACCCCTTCGCCCTGCTCGGGATGCATTCGACGGCCAAAGGGCTGGCGGTGCGGGCGCTGATGCCCGATGCCCAGGCGGTGCAGGTCGTCGATCGTAAGAACGGGCGCACCGTCGCCACTCTGGAACCGATCCATGAGGGTGGCTTTTTCTGCGGCCTGCTGCCTCGACGTAAGAATCCGTTTCCCTACTTGCTACGGGTCACCTGGGGTGACCAGCAACATCTGTTGGAAGATCCCTACCGTTTCGGCCCCTTGCTGGGAGAGATCGATAACTGGCTACTGAAAGAGGGGACGCATCTGCGCCCCTATGAGCGCCTGGGTGCCCATCTGACCCAATTGGCCGATATTCGCGGCGTCAGCTTCGCCGTCTGGGCACCGAATGCCCGACGCGTCTCGGTCGTGGGTAACTTCAACAACTGGGATGGCCGTCGCCATCCGATGCGCTTACGCCAAGAGAGCGGGATCTGGGAGCTGTTCATCCCGGCACTCGAGGCCGGCGAGCTGTATAAATTCGAGTTGATCGACGCCAACGGCGATCGTGTACTCAAGGCCGACCCCTACGCCTTCGAGGCGCAGATGCGTCCGGATACCGCCTCCTTGGTCGCAGCACTACCGGAGAAGAACGCACTCAGCGCCCAGCGCAGCGCCGCCAATGGCTTCAGCGCCCCCATCTCCATCTACGAAGTGCATCTCGGCTCCTGGCGACGCCACAGCGACAACAACTACTGGCTCAGCTACCGGGAGATGGCCGAACAGCTGATCCCCTATATCAAGGAGATGGGCTTTACCCATATTGAGCTGCTGCCGATCAACGAACACCCCTTCGATGGCTCTTGGGGCTACCAGCCACTCGGGCTGTACGCGCCGACCCGACGTTATGGTACGCCACAAGAGTTCCGTGCCTTTATCGATGCCGCCCATGCCGCCGGGATCAACGTCCTGCTCGACTGGGTTCCCGGTCACTTCCCCAGCGACGACTGGGGACTGGCGACGTTCGACGGCACGGCGCTGTATGAATACGCCGATCCCCGCGAAGGATTCCATCAGGATTGGAATACCCTGATTTACAACTATGGCCGCCACGAAGTACGTAACTTCCTGGCCGGAAACGCGTTATTCTGGCAAGAGCGTTACGGTATCGATGGGTTGCGTGTCGATGCGGTGGCGTCGATGGTCTACCGTGACTACAGCCGCGCCGCGGGCGAATGGGTGCCGAACTGTCACGGCGGCAATCAAAATCTTGAGGCCATCGAATTCCTACGCTACACCAACCGCACCCTCGGCGAGCAACGTCCCGGCGCCGTCAGCATCGCAGAGGAGTCGACCGACTTCGCTGGCGTCACGTTACCGCCGGATGCCAATGGGCTGGGCTTCCACTTCAAGTGGAACATGGGGTGGATGCACGACACCCTCAACTACATGAAGCATGATCCAATACATCGTAAGTACCACCACGATCTGATGACCTTCGGCCTGCTGTACGCGTGGAGTGAGAACTTCGTGCTGGCGCTCTCACACGACGAGGTGGTCCACGGCAAAGGGTCGCTGTTGGACAAGATGCCCGGTGACGCGTGGCAGAAGTTCGCCAACCTACGCGCCTACTACGGCTTCATGTGGGCCCACCCCGGTAAGAAACTGTTGTTCATGGGCGGGGAGTTCGCCCAGGGACGCGAATGGAACCACGAAACTAGCCTGGACTGGCACCTGCTGGAAGGTGAGGATAACTGGCACCACGGCGTGCAGCGCCTGGTCCGCGATCTGAACCAGTGCTACCGCAATTGTGGCGCGCTACATCGCTGGGATTGCGATGCGCGTGGCTTCCGCTGGCGGGTGGTCGACGATAAGCAAAACTCGGTCTTCGCCTTCGTCCGACGGGATGATCTGGGCAATGAGATCCTCGTGGTCAGCAACTTCACCCCGGTGCCACGCCATCACTACCGCATCGGTGTCGATCTTCCGGGACGCTACTGCGAGATACTGAATACCGACTCCAGCCACTACCACGGCAGCAACAGCGGTAACCAAGGCGGTGTGGTGAGCGAAGCGATCGGCAGCCACGGGTGTGAATACTCCCTGCAACTGACCTTACCGCCGCTATCGACACTCTACCTGTGCCTGGATAACGGGAGCGAGGACGATGCTCAGGCCGGGTAACGCTTACCCCCTGGGTGCCCATGTGACGCCGCAGGGGATCAACTTCGCCATCGCCTCGGCGCATGCCCAGCGCATCGAACTGTGTCTGTTCGATCGTGACGGACGCCAACAGTCCTATGAGCTACCAGCCCGTAGCGGTGACGTGTGGCACGGTCTCCTGCCCGGCGGACACGCCGGCGTGGAATATGCCTACCGTGTCTACGGCCCCTGGCAGCCGGCGAGCGGCTTGCGTTTTAACCCGGCCAAGATGGTGTTAGATCCCTACGCCCGGGCACTCACCCACGCGTTACCGCTCGACGAGCGTTTGTGCGGTGGCCTGCATGAACCGGACTGGCACGATAACCGCGATCTGCTGCCCCGCTGCATCGTCAGCGATGAAAGCTATGCCTGGCAGGAGGACGTCTCGCCGAACACGCCCTGGAATCGTACGGTGATCTATGAGGCGCACGTGCGTGGCTTAACGCGTCTGCACCCGGCCATCCCGCCGGAGCTGCGCGGTAGCTACGCGGCGCTGGCGCACCCGGTGATGCTAGAGCATTATGCCCGGCTGGGGATCACCGCCCTGGAGTTGCAGCCTATCCAGATGCATGCCGACGAACCCCGCCTGCAACGGCTAGGGCTGAGCAACTACTGGGGCTACAATGTGTTGGCCCCCTTTGCCCTCGAGCCTCGCTACCATTCTGGACGGCGCGGCAGCACGCCACTGAGTGAGTTCTGCGCGACAATCGCCGCCCTGCACCGTGCGGGCATCGAGGTAATCCTCGACGTGGTATTCAACCATACCGCCGAGCTGGACGAATCCGGGCCGATGGTTTCGCTGCGCGGCATCGACAACCGCAGCTACTACTGGCGGGACGCCCAAGGACAGTTGGCGAACTGGAGCGGCTGTGGCAATACCCTATGCCTAACCGAGCGCCACAGCGTGCAGTGGGTGATGGATTGCCTGCGCTACTGGGTCGAGACCTGCCATGTCGATGGCTTCCGTTTCGATCTGGGAACGACGCTGGGGCGTACCCCGGCGTTCAGCCGCCAGTCACCGCTGTTTATCGCCATCGCTCAAGATCCCTGCCTCGCCAAGGTGAAGTTTATCGCCGAGCCCTGGGATATCGGCCCTGATGGCTACCAACTTGGCCAGTTTCCCCAATATTTTGCCGAATGGAACGACCGCTTCCGCGACGATATGCGGCGCTTCTGGCTCCAAGGTAGCTGTACCAACGGCGACTTCGCTACCCGTTTCGCCGCCTCCAGCGATCTGTTCCGTCACCCTGGCCGCCGCCCCTCCGCCAGCATCAACCTGATCAGCTGCCACGACGGCTTTACCCTGCGCGATCTGCTGAGCTACAACCAGCGTCACAACCAAGCCAACGGCGAGGACAACCGCGACGGTCACAGCCAGAACTACAGTAATAACCATGGGGTGGAAGGTATCGACGCGGAGGATGAAGTCCAGGCACGACGCCAAGCCAGCGCCCGCGCGCTACTCACCACGCTACTGCTCTCCCAGGGGACACCGATGCTACTGGCGGGAGACGAGATCGGTCACTCGCAGCAGGGCAACAACAATGCCTACTGCCAGGATAACCCCACCACCTGGATCGACTGGACGCAGGCCGACGAGAGAATGCTGCACTTCACTGCCCAGCTGATCCATCTACGGCAACGCATCACGGCCCTGACCGACGACCGTTGGTGGAACGACAACGATGGCAGCGTACGCTGGCTAAACGCCGACGCTCAGCCGATGACAGCACAACAATGGCAGGCATTGCCGCCTGGTGCGTTACAGATCCTACTGGCGGAACAGTGGCTGTTGGTGATCAACGGTGGCGCGGATGCCCAAACGATAACGCTGCCCCCCGGCGACTGGCATATTCCGCCCCCTTTTGCCGAATTACGGGAAGACATGCATGGCGGCCGTCAATCCCTTGCCGCCCGCAGCTGTTGTCTATTTATGCGTATCTAGCGCGATAGCACGGCGCCACTTGCGGCGCCGTCGGCCTTTTACAAGGAGTCAGAAATGGTGAAATCAGACACTCAAAATAAACTGATGTTGGCCCGCCAGCTGCCGCAACAGTCCGTGGCGCTGATCCTGGCCGGAGGGCGAGGATCGCGCCTGAAAGATCTCACCAAGACTCGCGCCAAACCGGCGGTGCATTTCGGCGGCAAATTCCGCATCATCGACTTCGCCCTGTCCAACTGCATCAACTCAGGTATTCGGCGTATCGGGGTGATCACCCAGTATCACTCCCATACCCTGGTGCAGCATATTCAGCGCGGCTGGTCGATCCTTAACGAGTCGATGAATGAATTTGTCGATCTGCTGCCGGCCCAGCAACGTGACGCCTCGGAAACCTGGTATCGCGGCACCGCCGATGCCGTCTACCAGAACCTGGATATCATCCGCCGCTACCACGCCGACTATGTGGTGATCCTGGCCGGTGATCACATCTATAAGATGGACTACTCGCGCATGCTGCTCGACCACGTCGAGAGCGGCGCCGGCTGTACCGTGGCCTGCATTCCCGTGCCTCGCGCCGAGGCCAACGCCTTCGGGGTGATGGAGGTCAACGATGACCACCGTATCCTCAAATTTCTGGAGAAGCCGGCCAATCCACCCGCGATGCCTGGCGACGAGGAGATGTCGCTGGCCAGCATGGGTATCTACGTCTTTAACGCCGACTATCTGTTCCAACTGCTAGAAGAAGATATCCATACCCCGGGATCCTGTCATGACTTCGGCCAAGATTTGATCCCCAAGGCGACCGCGCAGGGCCGCGCCTGGGCACATCCCTTTACGCTCTCCTGCGTCACCAGCGGCAATGCCGACACCCCGCCCTACTGGCGCGATGTCGGTACCCTGGATGCTTACTGGCGTGCCAATCTCGACTTGGCCTCCGTCACCCCGGAGCTGGACATGTACGATAACCACTGGCCGATCCGCACCTATATGGAGTCGCTGCCCCCGGCCAAGTTTGTGCAAGACCGCTCCGGTAGCCACGGCATGACCATGAACTCGCTGGTCTCCGGCGGCTGCATCATCTCCGGCTCGGTGGTGGTGCATTCGGTCCTGTTCCCACGCGTACGCATCAACTCATTCTGCACCATCGACTCTTCCGTGCTGCTGCCCGATGTCTACATCGGCCGCTCCTGCCGACTACGTCGTTGCATCATCGATCGGGCCTGTCACCTGCCAGAAGGCATGGTGATCGGCGAAAACGCCGAAGAAGACAGCCGCCGCTTTTATCGTTCGGAAAGCGGCATTGTATTAGTAACGCGCGAAATGCTCGCGCGTCTGTGATCACCCTGCGGCCATGTGGGTCGCAGAGCGAGGAGTAACCATGTACGTCTTACACGTGTGTTCTGAACTTTTTCCGCTGCTGAAAACGGGCGGATTAGCGGATGTGGTCGGCGCGATGCCTGCCGCCCAAATCGCCCAGGGCGCCAACGTGCGCGTATTAGTCCCCGGATTCCCGGCCATCTTGGCGGGTATTCCCAACAGCGATAAAGTCGCCGAGCTGGAAACCTTTGCCGGGCGCGTCTCTCTGCGTTATGGCATCTATCACGGTGTCGGTGTCTATATCATCGATGCGCCCCATCTCTACCAACGTCCCGGCAGCCCCTATCACGACCAGTGGATGAACGCCTATGGCGATAACCATCTGCGTTTCGCCCTACTCGGTTGGATCGCGGCGGAGCTAGCCTGCGACTGCGATCCGTTCTGGCGTCCGCAGGTGGTACATGCCCATGACTGGCATGCCGGTCTGGCCTGCGCCTATCTGGCGGCGCGCGGTAACCCGGCTCGCTCGGTGTTTACCGTACACAACCTGGCCTATCAGGGATTGTTCGATGCCCGCCACTTGGATGAATTAGCCCTACCGCGCCACTTCTTCCAGATCTATGGACTGGAGTTCCACGGTCAGATCTCCTTTATGAAGGCGGGGCTGTACTACGCCGACCATGTCACCACCGTCAGCCCGACCTATGCCGAGGAGATCACCCATCCCGAGTTCGCCTATGGCATGGAGGGGTTACTGCAATGGCGCGCCAACGCGGGTACGCTAAGCGGTATCCTCAATGGTGTGGATGACCGCATCTGGAATCCCGCCAGCGACGCCCTGATCGCCAGGACTTACCGGCGTGAGACGCTGCGCGACAAGGCGGAGAACAAGCTCCACCTGCAAACCGCCATGGGACTCGAGGTCGACGCCAGCAAGCCATTATTCGCCGTCGTCAGCCGACTCACCAGCCAGAAGGGGCTCGATCTGCTGCTGGCAGCCTTACCGACGCTGCTCGCAGGTGGTGCCCAGTTGGCCTTGCTCGGCGCCGGCGATAACCAGCTGCAGGAGGCCTTCCTGGCCGCCGCCGCTGAACATCCCGGTCAGGTCGGCGTTCAGATCGGCTACCACGAGGCATTCTCCCATCGCATCATGGCCGGCGCCGACGTGATCGTGGTACCGAGCCGCTTCGAGCCCTGCGGCCTCACCCAACTGTACGGCCTCAAATACGGTTCGTTACCGCTGGTCCGTCACACCGGGGGGCTGGCCGATACGGTCAATGACTGCTCGCTGGAGAACCTCTCCGACGGTAGCGCCACCGGTTTCGTCTTCCACGACTGTAACGCCGCCGATCTGGCCAGCGCCCTCCGCCGGGCGTTAGTCCTGTGGAGCCGCCCGACCCTATGGCGCTACGTTCAGCGCCAAGCCATGGCGCAATCGTTCGGCTGGGATCGCGCCGCCGAGCGTTATCTGGCGTTATACCGTAGCTTGTAAGCGAAGAGGCGCCTGCGCCTCCACTGATGTAGGCCGGCGAGTCTGCCGGCCCGAGGGTGGCCTCACCCCCTACCCGCAAACGGATCTGCGAGGGGATGGCCGCCGTAATACCATGACCGGGCCGATGCCCGGCACCGAGGATCGGGAGCTGTCATGATAAACTCACCCTTTAACTATACGTCCCCTGTGGTTAGCGTCGAAGCGCTCAAGCACTCCATCGCCTATAAGCTGATGTTTACCGTCGGCAAGGATCCCGCCGCCGCCAACCAACACGACTGGTTGAACGCCACGCTGTTCGCCGTACGCGATCGCATCGTCGAGTGCTGGCTGCGTTCGGTTCGCGCCCAATACTCGCAGGATCTGCGCCAAGTCTACTACCTGTCGATGGAGTTCTTACTCGGACGCACCCTCTCCAACGCCCTGATGGCCATCGGTGTGTATGATGAGACCAAGAAGGCACTCGATGAGATGGGCATCGATCTGGATGAGCTATTGAATGAAGAGTTGGATCCCGGACTGGGCAACGGCGGGCTGGGACGCCTGGCGGCCTGCTTCCTCGACTCGATGGCCTCGCTAGGGCTACCGGCCAACGGTTATGGCATCCGCTACGAATATGGCATGTTCAAACAAAACATCGTCAACGGCCAACAGGCCGAGTCGCCGGATAACTGGCTCGAGTATGGCAACGCCTGGGAGTTTGTGCGCCACAACACCCGCTATCGAGTACGCTTCGGCGGGCGCATTCAGCAGGAGGGCAACCGCACCCGCTGGCTGGAAACGGAGGAGGTCTTAGCCTTAGCCTACGATCAGATCATTCCCGGCTTCGACATCTGTGCGACCAATACCCTCCGCCTGTGGTCAGCGCGCGCCAGTAACGAGATTAACCTCGGCAAATTCAACCAGGGGGACTACTTCGCCGCCGTCGAAGATAAGAACCACTCGGAAAACGTGTCACGCGTGCTCTACCCGGATGACTCCACCTACTGTGGTCGCGAGTTACGTCTACGTCAGGAGTACTTCCTGGTCTCGGCTACGGTCCAGGATATCATCAACCGCCATCTGCTGACCCATCACCGCCTAGACAACCTGGCGGACAAGGTTGCCATTCACCTCAACGATACCCATCCCGTCTTATCGATCCCCGAGCTGATGCGTCTGTTGATCGACGAACATCACTATAGCTGGGAACAGGCGTGGCAGGCGGTGATGCAGATCTTCTCCTACACCAACCATACGCTGATGAGTGAAGCTTTGGAAACCTGGCCGGTGGATATGCTGGGGCGCATCCTACCGCGCCATCTCCAGATCATTTTCGAAATCAACGATCATTTTCTCAAGAAGGTCCAGGCGAGTTATCCCGATGACGATGCCCTGCTACGCCGCGTGTCGATCATCGACGAAAGCAACGGTCGCCAGGTACGTATGGCTTGGCTGGCGGTGGTCGCCAGCCATAAGGTCAACGGCGTCTCTAAGCTGCACTCGGAGCTAATGGTGACCTCGCTGTTCGCCGACTTCGCCCGCCTGTTCCCCGACCGTTTCTGTAACAAGACTAACGGTATCACCCCGCGCCGTTGGCTGGCGCAGGCCAACCAACCCTTGTCGAAGGTGTTGGACAACACTATTGGCCGGCGCTGGCGCACCGATCTGGGGATGCTCAGCGAACTGCTACCGCACGCCGACTACCCAACCTTTATCCGCGAAATCCAGCAGGCTAAACAGCATAATAAGCGCCAGCTGGCGCTGTATGTCGCACTACATCTGAATACGGTGATCAATCCCAAGGCACTGTTCGATGTACAGGTCAAACGCATCCATGAGTACAAGCGCCAGTTGCTCAACGTGCTGCATATCATCACGCTGTACAACCGCATCCTCCAGGAACCGGATGCCGAGCGCGTGCCTCGGGTGAAAATCTTCGCCGGCAAGGCCGCCTCGGCCTACTATAACGCCAAGCTAATCATCCGCCTGATCAACGATGTCGCCAAGGTGATCAACGCCGACGAACGGCTCGATGGCCAACTCAAGGTGGTCTTCATCCCCAATTACAGCGTCAGTCTGGCGCAACTGATCATCCCGGCCGCCGACCTGTCGGAACAGATCTCCACCGCCGGAACCGAGGCATCCGGTACCAGCAACATGAAGTTTGCCCTCAATGGTGCCTTGACCATCGGCACCCTGGATGGCGCCAACGTCGAGATCCGCGAACGCGTCGGAGAGGAGAACATGTTTATCTTCGGCAACACCACCGAGCAGGTGGAGGCGCTGCGGCGTAACGGTTATAACCCGCGCGACTATTATGAACGCGATCCCGAGCTAAACCAGGCGCTCACTCAGATCGCCTCGGGGCTATTCAGCCCGGAGGAGCCACGCCGCTACGCCAGTCTGTTCGACTCCCTGATTAACTTTGGCGATTATTACCAGCTGCTGGCCGACTATCGTAGCTATGTCGACACCCAGGATCGGGTCGATGAAGAGTACGCCCATCCCGACGAGTGGACGCGTAAGACATTGCAAAACATCGCCAATATGGGGTACTTCTCCTCCGATCGTACCATCCAAGAGTATGCCGATGAGATCTGGCACATCAAGCCGGTGAAACTCTAAACGCCCATGAGCGCGCCCCCGGAGGCGCGCTCATGCTGGGTAGTGCCGTACGATTAGGCGTTGCGCTGCGCCGCCAACCACTCGGCGACGCGCTGGCGCTGAGCATCGTCCAGCCACATCCCCAGTTTCGTCCGACGCCACAAGGCGTCCTCCGCCGTCACCACCCACTCCTGCTCCATCAGATAACGCAACTCTGCCTGATACAATCCATGGCCGAAGTGCTCACCCAACGCCTCCAGCGACGTCGCCGTACCGATCACCCGCTCACTACGGGCACCGTAGGTATGTGCGTAGCGGCGCGCTAATGCCGGCGGCAACCAACTATGACGGCGCTGTAACGCCGCGGCATAGCTATCGCGATCGCACCCCATCTCCCCTCCCGGCAACACCGCGCCCTTGGTCCAGGCGTCGCCACAATGGGCATAGTAGGGACGTAGCTTTTCTAGCGCATGCTCGGCCAACTTACGGTAAGTCGTCAACTTGCCGCCAAACACCGACAGCAGCGGCGCCAGCCCCTCCTGATCGTGAATATCTAACGTGTAGTCACGCGTGATTGCCTGAGGTGAATCGGATTCGTCGTCGCATAGCGGGCGCACGCCGGAATAGTGCCAGACAATGTCCTGGCGACTCAGGGGCCGCGAGAAGTGACTGTTGTACACGTGCAACAGATAATCGATCTCCTGCTCCTCGATACCTACCGCGCGTGGATCACCGTGGTACTCCACATCGGTGGTGCCAATAATCGAGAACGCATCCAACCAAGGAATGACGAATACGATACGCTGATCCTCATTCTGCAAGATATACGCCTGAGGCTGATCGTGCACCCGCGGCACCACGATATGGCTCCCCTTAATCAGGCGGATGCCGTAGGGCGACTTGAGCTGTAGGCCGTCGTCGAAGAACTGCTTAACCCAGGGGCCAGTAGCGTTCACCAGGCCGCGAGCGCGCCAGGTCAAGGACTCCCCACTCACCGTATCACGCGCCTCGACCACCCATAATCCCTCCTCACGCCAGGCACGCGTCACCTCGGTGCGCGTGCGCACCTCGCCCCCCTTCTCCACCACCGCCATGGCATTCAGCACCACCAGGCGCGCATCATCAACCCAACAATCTGAATATTCGAAACCGCGCGTCAGATTGGGCTGTAGTACCGAGTCAGCACCGAAACGCAGGCTTCGACTTCCCGGCAAAGTAGTGCGTTTACCCAGATGGTCATAGAGGAACAGGCCGGCACGGATCATCCAGGCCGGACGTAAATGAGGCTGGTGAGGCAGGCGGAAACGTAACGGAAAGGCGATATGTGGAGCCATCTTTAGCAGCACCTCGCGCTCGGCCAGTGCCTCGCTGACCAGCCGAAACTCATAGTGCTCCAAATAGCGTAACCCACCATGAATCAGTTTCGAACTGGCCGAGGAGGTGGCGCAGGCCAGATCGCGCGCCTCCAGCATCAGGACAGACAACCCGCGTCCAGCGGCATCGGCCGCGATCCCCGCGCCATTGATCCCACCACCGATTACGATCACGTCTTTGATTTCCACCTTGCCCCCTCGCATACATCGACAACAATGTTCGTTTTCGAGCATTATGATATGCGATAAGCAACAAATGCACCATTCATTAACCAAATAAAAACACAAATGCGTGCTGCGGATAACACAAAATTGATATTACCATTACCTTCTTTGTGGGCATGTGCCATGGATTCATTCAGGAGGGAGATAAACCATACGGATGGGGATTAGATCGCCGAGATAGCAAGAGAGAGGGCGAGAGGCGGTTGAGTAGAGGAAACCACTGAGCGACACAGCGCACTCTTTGCCGGCATGCGCCGCCGGAAAATGAACACGAAAGAGGCTGCGGCCCCCCCGATGGCGCTAAGGTGTTACCCCTCCGCGACGCGCGAGCGCCGGGAGGGAGGCCGATCAGCAGATCTCCAACTGTACGCTGTGCTGTTCGATCACTTTTTGCAGCCCCAGCGGGGGCAGTTGATCGGTAAACAGATAATCAAGCTGTTCCATATTACCGAGGTTCACCATCGCATTACGGCCAAACTTGGAGTGATCCGTCACCAGCATCACGCAACGTGAGTTCTCGATGATCGCTCGCTTCGTTCGAACCTCGTGGTAGTCGAACTCCAGCAGTGACCCATCCATATCGATGCCGCTGATCCCCAAGATGCCGTAATCCAACCGAAACTGCGAGATAAAGTCGAGCGTTGCCTCGCCGACGATCCCACCATCACGGGTCCGAACCTCACCACCGGCTAAAATCAGACGGAAATCCTCCTTCGCCATCAACAGACTGGCGACATTTAGGTTATTGGTCACCACCCGCAGATTGTGGTGATTCAATAAGGCATAGGCTACCGCTTCGGGCGTGGTACCAATATCGATGAATAGCGTGGCCCCATCGGGGATCATGCTGGCCACCCGGCGAGCGATACGCGCCTTCTCTTCCGACCACATCCCCTTACGGTCATGATAGGCCGCGTTGACCGAGCTAGACGGTAAGGCGGCGCCGCCATGGTGACGATGGATCTTATTCTGTTCGGCCAGATCGTTCAGGTCTCGCCGGATGGTCTGCGGACTCACGTCGAAGTGTTCGACCAACTCCTCGGTACTCACGTAGCCGCGCTGACGGACCAGGTCGATAATCGCTTCATGGCGTTGTGTTTGTTTCACGTAAACTCCCCTGCGTTTACCGGCTCCCCCGGCAGCATAAAAACGGAACAGTGGGCGCGGCCTCACTGTCGGCGAAAATGGCGCATATCCCAGAAGGCCATCAACAAGCCGATGACCAACCCCCCGATATGGGCGGCATTCGCGATAGAGAGACCAAACCAGTTGAAGTAGCCAGCCAGCAGCCACAGCAGCGAGAAGACCATCAGGCCGCGCGGCATCGACACGCCAAACTGAGGGGCCCGCTCACCACACCACCAGACATAGCCCATCAGGGCATACACCACCCCGGATAGACCGCCAAAGTAGATCCCACTGAATAGTGACTGCGCCCAGCCGCTCATCAACGCGGAGACCAACATGATCTGCGCCAGTTTACTCGCCCCTAAGCGCTTCTCGACCTGCCCGCCCAGATACCACCACCACATCAGGTTAAAGATGATATGTAACGGGGAAAAATGCAGCAATGCCGGGGTAAAGTAACGCCATAGTTGATAATGCTGCGCCGCATCCGCCGGCCAGGCCAGATAGGTCATCACCGCACCATCGCCCAACGCCAGCTGACACAGATACACCAAGATACATAGCAGCGTCACACCGATAGTTAATGGCCCACTCTGGCCAGCAAAGCTGCGCAGATACGCGAAGCGCGTGTAACGCAGCCCGCTATGGGTCGAGCCGCTCTGCCAGCTTGCGGCCTGATAACGTGGGTGCTGCGGTTCATGCAGGAAACGTTGCAGTTCATGCTCGACCTGCGCCAAATGGCTATCATCCGCCAGCCACAAGGCGATCCCATGGTCTCCAGCCTCCGCCTCCAGACGCACGCCCTGTGTCGCCATATAGTCAATAAATGCCTGTGCCAAGCGTGGGTTAGGCAATGTGATCACACGAACCATGAATACCTGCTTATTTCAATCGGCGCCGACGGTGCCACCTCAGTCGCCGCTACGCGCCACCTCTCCGGGATAGGCCCGCAGCCAGGCCTCAAAGCCGCCGTCGACACTGTAAACTTCATCAAAGCCTTGGTGCAGCAAATATTGCGCCGCGCCCCGGCTACTATTACCGTGATAGCACATCACCATCAGCGGCATGACGCCATCGTGCTGCCGCATCAGTTGTGCCAACGAGGCATCGGTGAGATGAAACGCCCCGGGCACATGCCCGGCGGCATAGCTCTGTGCATCGCGGATATCCAGCAACATCGCCTGCCCCTGCGCCAACATCTGTTGTACCTGCGCCACGGAGATCACACCAAACTGCTCCATACTTCGCCTCTATCGACTCGTCAAAGGGCCATATTGTAACCGCTTTGTTAAATGTAGAATACGAGATTCGTGTGGCGTGCCCCGTGCGGTACGGCGATCAGAGATTGCGGTTTTTACATTAAAAAGCAAGAACAAAAAGCGCGATGGCGCTAACGCGCGGGTAAAATCCCCACGTTTATCCCACTTTGCGCTACATCGCGTGTCAACGTCTTGACTATACTAACGCGGTGACACGGCCACGACGGCGGTGTCGCTGAGATGGAGGCACTACCATGCGCGATGTCATCCTCTTCCTGGGCCTACTGTGCGGCGGCATCCTACCGGTCTATGCCGATAGCACGGTGATGCAGCAACAGCAGCAGATGATCCAACAACAGCAGCAACAGTTTCAGCAGCAGCGTAATACGTTTAACCAACAAAGCCTACGCAACACGCAAACGCAGATACTGCGCGACAGTCAGGCACAACGCATCCAGCAACTTAATCAAGATATGCAGCGCAACGATCCGCTGTGGCAAAGCCAACAGGGGCTGACGCCAACCACGCCCAGCCCCACGCGTCTGCCTTAGCGTAATATCACCTCGCCGGAGCGACGCCGAATGCGTCGCCCCGAATCTCCTTAGCGCTGAGCGAAGTCCGGCCCGATCAGGTCGATACGATCGGTGCAGAGGCTATCGACGCCCCAATCCAACAGCTCGCGTGCCCGTTGCGGCTGATTCACCGTATACACCAGGATATGCAGCCCGGCCTGCCGGATCGCCGCCACCCGCTCGGCGTTTAGGGCATGATGATCGATATGGAGAGCCACGCAACCGAGGTCTCGCGTCAACGCCAGCCAATCGTCATCCCACGCCTCCAGCAACAAGCCGCGCGGTAGCTGTGGGGTG
Organism: Edwardsiella tarda ATCC 15947 = NBRC 105688; assembly: GCF_003113495.2. Taxonomy (NCBI): domain Bacteria; kingdom Pseudomonadati; phylum Pseudomonadota; class Gammaproteobacteria; order Enterobacterales; family Hafniaceae; genus Edwardsiella; species Edwardsiella tarda. The sequence goes on along the minus strand of NZ_CP084506.1, from coordinate 212,468 downwards.
ACGTGCTGCGCCTCGGCCAGCGCGATAGGCGAGAAGGAGGAGAGCAGCGGTGGCACCGCGGCATCGCGCCACAACGCGGCGGCGGCCAGCGCCACCTCTCGCCCGGTCTCCCTCTCACAACCGCGCGTAGGTTTGATCTCAATGTTCGCTAGCATGCCATACTGACGACAACGCGCCGCCACCTGGCTCAGTAGCGGTAGCGGCTCGCCGGCGAAGCGATGGCCAAAACCGACGCCGGCATCCACCCCAGCCAGACGCGCCCAAGGCAGCTCACCCGCGACACCCCAACCGTTGGTGGTGCGCTCCAGGGTATCGTCGTGCAATAGAAAGACTTGCCCATCGGCACTCAATTTGGCATCGAACTCGATCATGGTGTGGCCATAGCGGGCCCCCATGTCGATCGCCGCCAAAGTATTTTCCGGCGCCAACTTACCGCCGCCGCGATGGGCGACGATGGCGGGATACGGCCAAGGATTCATCATGATGGCTCCTGATCGGGCGAGGTGATGCGCCGCCCGCTGCGCGGATCAAAGAAATGCAGGTTAGCCTGTGGCAGTCCCAGCCGCAATACGCTGCCGACGGCCGGTAAGGACTGATAGGGTAAACGTACCGTCACGCTCTGCGTTCCCCAACGCCCATGCGCCAAGTTATCGGCCCCCAACAACTCCAGCGTCTCGACCGTTAAGGCATTACCCGGTTGTTCATCGTCGACACGGCACAGATGCTCTGGACGGATCCCGAGAGTCAACGCCTGCCCCGCCAGCTCGGGTAGCGGACGCTGCAAGTGAATCTGCTGCGTCGGCGTCAACTGGAAGGTCTGCCCATCGGGCGCTAACTGCCCATCGAACAGGTTCATCGCCGGCGCCCCCATGAAGCCAGCGACAAAGCGGCTAGCCGGACGGTGATAGATCTCGGTCGGTGTGCCGATCTGCTCGGCGACACCCTGATTGAGCACGATGACCCGTTGTGCCAGCGTCATCGCCTCCACCTGATCATGTGTCACATACAGGCTGGTGGTCTTTAGCCGGCGATGTAACTGTTGCAGTTCCAGGCGCATCTGTACCCGCAGCTTAGCGTCCAGATTCGAGAGTGGCTCGTCGAATAAGAATACCGCCGGTTCGCGGACAATCGCGCGCCCCATCGCCACGCGCTGGCGCTGTCCACCCGACAACTCACCGGGTCGACGTTGTAACAACGCCTCCAGCTCGAGGATCTGGGCGACCTCCTCCACTCGCTGACGGATCTGTTGCTTACCCAGCCCACGGATCTTCAAGCCATAACCCATGTTCTCCGCCACCGTCATGTGGGGATACAACGCATAGTTCTGGAACACCATCGCCACGCCGCGATCCTTCGGCTCTTTGTGCGTTACCCGCTCATCGCCGATGTAAATATCGCCGCCGCTGGTCTGCTCCAAGCCCGCCACCATGCGCAACAGCGTCGACTTACCGCAACCGGACGGGCCAACCATGACGATAAACTCGCCATCCTGCACATCCAGATCGATTCCCTTGATGATCGCCTGCCGGCCATCATAGCTTTTACTCACATTCTGTAGTGTTAAACGCGCCATCGAGTCGTCCGTTGCCTCATTCAATTACTTATCGCTATCGACCAAGCCGCGCACAAACCAGCGCTGCATGGTAAACACCACCAATAACGGTGGGATCAGCGTCAACAGCAGGGCCGCCATCACCCGCTGCCACTCGGTAGCCCCCTCGCCGTTGGCGATAGCGCTCTTAATACCGACCATCGCCGTCGCCATCTCCGGTTCGCTGGCGATCAATAACGGCCATAGGTACTGGTTCCAACCGTAGATAAAGGTGATCACAAACAACGCGGCCAGATTGGTGCGCGAGAGGGGGAATAACACATCGCGGAAAAAACGCATCGGTCCCGCGCCATCCATCCGCGCCGCCTCGACTAACTGAGGCGGTAACGTCATAAAAAACTGGCGAAACAGAAAGGTGGCGGTGGCCGATGCCATCAACGGCAGCGTAAGCCCGGTATAGCTATCCATCAGCTGCAACCCGGCCATCACCTCCACCGTCGGAAAGATACGCACTTCCACCGGCAGCATCAGGGTAATAAATATCAACCAAAAAAACAGGTTACGCAGTGGAAAACGAAAATAAACGATGGCGAAGGCCGACAACATCGACACACTGATCTTGCCGACCGTGATCACCAACGCCATCACCAGGCTGTTCAACAACTGGCGGCCGAATGGGATGCCACCATTACCGATCCCTTGCTGCCAGACGTGGCGGAGGTTATTCCACAGCTCATCGCCAGGCCACAGCGGCATCGGTGTCTGAAACACCTGAGCCCGATCCAGGGTCGCCGTCACCAAGGCCACATACAAGGGAAACAGGATAGTTAAGGCGCCGGCGATCAGCATCACATGACTGAACCATTCCAGCCCTCTACGATTCTCTATCATCAGTAACGTACCTTACGCTCTACATAACGGAACTGGATCAGCGTCAGACCGATGACCATCACCATCAGGACGACCGATTGCGCCGCCGAACTGGAGAGATCCAGGCCGGCGAATCCTTCGCGATAGATCTTGTAGATCAGTGTCGTGGTCGATTGACCCGGCCCTCCACCGGTCGCAGCATCGATGACTGGAAAGGTGTCGAAGAAGGCGTAGACCAAATTGACCACCAGCAGAAAGAAGCTCACCGGGGCAATCAACGGCAGGACAATGTGCCAGAAACGGCGCAATGGCCCGGCGCCGTCGATGGCCGCCGCCTCGATCAGCGATCGCGGAACAGACTGTAATGCGGCTAGAAAAAATAAGAAGTTATAGCTTACCTGCTTCCAAACGGAGGCCAGCACCACCAGAAACATCGCCTGACCGCTGTAGCGAGCGTGGTTCCACTCATACCCCACACTGGCCAAGGCATGGGTGATCAACCCCATGCCCGGGCTAAACAGGAACATCCACAGCACCGCCGCGATAGTCGGTGCCACCGCATAAGGCAGAATAAACAGCGTCTGATAGAGGCGGCGCCCATACAGCACATGGTTGACCAGGGCGGCGAAGAACAACGAAATCACCAAGCCGCTAGCGGTCACCAAGGCGCTGAACCATAGGGTGGTACGTACCGATGCCAGGTAATACGGGTCATCGAGTAGTGTCACGAAGTTCTCCAGGCCGACAAAGTGGCTGGAGAGGCCGAAAGGATCGACCTGTTGCAACGAGTACCATAAGGCTTCGGCCGCGGGCCAGAGAAAAAACACCAGGGTGATCGCCAGCTGGGGAGCGACTAACGCATAGGGCAACCAGCTACGACCATAAACGGGGATTGGGGTATTCATATCACCTCAACATACCAGAGATCGTGGCGCCGCCGACGCCGCGCCACGACTGCCGCAGGGCAAGAAATTATTGACTGTTCTTCTCGAAGCGTGCCAACAATTGGTTACCGCGCATCACCGCGTTATCCAGCGCCTGCTGGGCATTCTGCTTACCGGTCCACACCCCCTCTAGCTCCTCATCCACCACGGTACGGATCTGCGGCATGTTGCCCAGACGGACCCCCTTGGTGAAGGGGAGCGGATCCTTGTGTAGCATCTGGCGCGTCGCTGTGTCGGCGCCGACGTTAGCTTGGTAGAACCCCTGCTGACCCGTCAGCGTATAGGCGGCACTGGTCACCGGCAGATAACCGGTCTTCTGATGCCATTCGGCCGCATTCTCAGGGCTGGCCAAGAAGTTGAGGAACTCGGCGACGCCGCGATAGACCTGCGGTGACTTACCATTCATGACCCATAGGCTGGCGCCACCGATGATCGCATTCTGCGGTGCGCCAGCAATGCGCTCATCGTACGGCATAAAGGCGACGCCATAATCAAACTTGGCATACTCACGGATATTGGCGAGCGAACCTGAGGAGGCGGTGATCATCGCGCAATCGCCGTTATAGAACTTCGCGGTCGGCTCATCCTTACGCCCGAAATAACTGAACTCGCCGCGCTGCATCATGTCCGCTAGGCGCTGAATATGCGCCACCTGCTGCGGTTGGTTAAAGGTCAAGCGAGCCGATGGACCGCCGAAGCCATTATTTTCGCTGGCAAAGGGCAAGCCATTCCAGGCGCTAAAGTTTTCCAACTGCACCCACCCCTGCCAACCACTGGCGTAACTGCATGACATGCCACTTTGACGTAACGCCGCGGCATACTCGGCCAGCTGTTGCCAGGTCTGCGGCGGCTTCTGCGGATCGAGTCCCGCCTTTTTGAAGGCATCCTTGTTGTAGTACAGCACCGGCGTCGAGCTGTTAAAGGGTTGCGACAACAAGCGGCCATTCGCGCCATCGGCATAGTAGCCGGCGACCGTCGGCACGAACTGCGTCTGATCAAAGGCGATCCCCGCCTCTTGGAATACCTGATACACCGGCTTGATCGCCTGACGCGCTTGCATCATGGTGGCGGTACCGACTTCATAGACCTGCAGAATGGCGGGCGCCTTGCCGCTACGGAAGGCCGCAATACCGGCCGCCATGCTCTGCTCATAGTCTCCCTTGTAGACCGGCATCACCTTATAGTCGCTCTGCGACTGATTGAAGCGCGTCGCCAGGCTAGTCACCTCTTTACCCAACTCGGCATCCATCGAGTGCCAGAAGGGGATTTCGATCGCCGCCCATCCTGGGGCGCTCAACGTCAGGGTGATGGCCAGCGAGGCCAGCGTCTGTGTTACCTTGTTAACCATTTCCGCTCTCCGTGGTAAAACACTCACTACATCGGCTTCAGTGAGTGATAAACGACATGTTATTGGCGTTAGCTACCATGCCATGCGCGTATGACAGAGAAATAACCAGCGGATGACGACCTGATGACGGCAAGGTGACGGGAGGATGACAGCCGAAGCACGTCGTGGCACGCCACAGAAACGCGGCCAAGGCGCGTCAGGTACGGCGCGCGCGACGAGAATACCGTACAATGACGGCTCGATCCCCTCGATAGCTACCTGACGGAAAGACCCATGAAACTGACTATTGAACGTCTGGAAACGCTCAGCGCCGATGATCTGCGCGATCTACAAAAAATCTGGCCGCAGCAGACACCGGCATGCTGGCAACAGTGGCTGGATAATGGCGGCGCCCTATTCGCTGCCCGCTTTAATGAACGCCTATTGGCGGCCGTCAAGGTGACGCTGGACAACGGCATCGCCACCCTGCGCGATCTGATGGTTCGCGAGGTCACACGCCGTCGCGGCGTCGGGCTCTATCTGATCGAAGACACCCTGCGGCAACTGCCCGCGATCCACGCTTGGCAATTGCCGCTCAGCGACATCCCTGCCACCCAGCAGGCGACGATGGATCACTTTATGGTCGCCTGCGGCTTTAGCCGACGCGCACAGGGCTGGAGCCGTTAGGCGCGCGCCGCGCGCCATACCGCCGCCACATTACGCGCCGTCACGCGCAGGTTGTCGTGCGCCTGCGCCAACGCCTCCTGCAAGGTGGAGATGCGGCATAGCACCGAGAAAACCGCATCCAGACCATGGGGATGGACGACGCCATAATCCGGCGTCATACCGCCCGCCAGCGCGATGGTTGGCACACCCGCCGCCTTGGCCACCCGCGCCACGCCGATTGGCGTCTTGCCATGGATCGTCTGGCTGTCGATACGCCCTTCACCGGTGATCACCAGGCTGGCACCCTGCACCGCCTGCGCCAGATCCAGCGCCTCCGTCACGATCTCAATGCCTGGACGCAAGCGTGCCTGCAACAGGCCGCACAGGGCCGCGCCCATGCCCCCCGCCGCGCCACTCCCCGGGACATTCAACACTGCCCGGCCCCCCACCTGCTCCAGCAACGTACCGTAGTGATGCAACGCCGCGTCCAATTGCGCCACCATCGCCGGCGTCGCCCCCTTCTGGGGGCCGAATACCGCCGAAGCCCCCTGCGGTCCACAGAGCGGATTGTCGACATCGCAGGCCACCAGGATATCGGTCTGCGCCAGGCGAGCGTCCAGTCCCGCCAGATCGATGTGCGCCAATGCGGACAAGGCACCGCCACCGTAAGACAATGGCTGCCCCGCGGCGTCATACAGCCCAGCCCCCAGGGCCTGCATCATCCCAGCCCCGCCATCGTTGGTGGCGCTGCCGCCGATCCCCAGGATCAGACGGCGCGCGCCACGATCGAGCGCCGCCAGGATCAGCTCGCCGGTCCCGTAGCTGGTGGTCTGCGTCGGATCGCGTCGCTCGGCCGGCACCAGATGCAGGCCGGAGGCCGCCGCCATCTCAATCACCGCCGTCTCGTTATCGCCTAACCAGCCAAAGAAGGCCTCGACCGGTTGCCCCAACGGCCCGGTAACGGTTTGGGCGATACGTTGACCTCCGGTCGCCGCCACCATGGCATCGACCGTCCCTTCCCCGCCATCGGCCATCGGCAGTAACTGATAGTCGGCATCGGGGTACACCTCACGAAAACCCTGTTCAATCGCCTGGGCCACCTGCATGGCGCTCAGACTCTCTTTAAACGAATCGGGGGCGATCACGATCTTCATACTCTATTCTCTCCGTTAACCTGCCAGGTGGAAGACACCGAACATCAGGGTAGAAATCAATGCGATCATCAGGCCGACCGCCGTCTCATAAGGGATTAGCTTCAGGCGCTCATGCACCTGCATATTGACGCTGCCGCCCGTCGCATGGAAGAAACTACCATGCGGCATATGGTCGAACACGGTGGCGCCGGCATGAACCATCGCCGCCCCCGCCAAGGCGGTAATGCCCATCTCTAACAGGGTCGAACTGAACACTGCAGATGCCACGGCGGTACCGGCGGTGGTGGAGGCCGTCGCCATCGACATCAATGCACCCGAAACCGGTGCCAACAGGTAAGAGGGCAGCCTAGAGGCGCCAAGCCCCGAGATCAATACCTCCTTTAACCCCGAGTTGGCGATGATGCCAGCCAGAGTGCCGGTTCCCAGCAGCATGATTGCCACCGGTGCCATGCGTGACAGGCCGGAAACCATATAGCGGTTGGTGTTGCGCCACTGCCCCATCGCCACCAAGCCGACCAAACCGCCCAACGGCAACGCCACCAGCGGATCGATGGCGATACCCGCCACCGGACGTAGCGCCAGCAATACGATAGCCACTAAGGGGGCGCTCAGCGCCGCCATGAAGGAGGGCTGGCTGCCGTGCTCGGCGACCACCAACTCATGCGCCTGTACCTTACTGCCACGCGCGCGTAGGCGGCGCGCCAACAGGTAGGCCAGCACGAGACCAAACAGCCCGGGCACGATACCGGCCATCATCAGCGAGGTCAGCGGCACATTGAAGGCCTCCGCCGCCGCGATGGTATTCGGGTTAGGCGACATCACGTTGCCCGCCTTACCCCCACCGACCATCGCCAGCAGGATCGCCATCTTGGAGATATCCGCGCGATGGGCGATCGCCAAGGCGATCGGGGAAACGGTGATCACCGCCACGTCGACGAACACGCCGACGGCGGTCAGCATCAGCGTCGCCACCGCCAATGCCAGCAGGGCACGGCCCTCTCCGACGCGGCGCACGATAGTCTCTGCGATGGTACTGGCGGCGCCCGATTCAATCAGGACCCCAGCCAGAATACCGGCACCGAGGATGCGCAGGACCGCGCTGGTGATCCCCTGCGCGCCGCCGATCATCAGCGCAATGGTCTGTACTAAGTCGGCCCCGCCGACCAAGCCACCGGCCAATGCGCCGGCTATCATGCCGTATGCGGGGGGAACTTTACGTAAAATCAATATGATGGCAACGACAAGCGCGACTAGCGCGCCCGTGGCGGAAACTGTTGTCATGGTGCGTCTCCTCTTGTTGTTGTTATCGCTGTGTCCGCTCGAGGCGGTGAAGGGTACCCGGCCATTATGAAAAATATGCGCGGAAAAGCTTGAGGGTAATCGACAGAAAATGGGCCGTGCTACGGCCCTATTTTTGTAGGTTTGTACAAATTAGCCGTGGAGCTGCATACCAAGATAAAGCTGAATAACATCGTCTAATTTATTGATATTTAATCCAGTTATATCGGATATACGCTGTAGGCGATAACGGAGGGTATTGACGTGGATATGCAGCTGTTTTGAGGTTTGAGACAGTTCACAATTCTGAGCAAAGAATGCCTGCAGGGTACGGCACAACACCCCACGGCTATCCTGGCGTTGCAGTATTCGCCAGGTGCGTCCCAGTTCATCAGCCTGCCAACTGCCAGCCAATTGCTCCAGTAGCGCCGGCAACACATGATCGTGATAATACAGCAGGGCGCCATGCAGCGCATGGCGACGAGCCAACGCCTGCAGCGCCACGGCGCTCCGGTAAGAGCGAGAGATGGCATCGCTGCCGTAGAAGTGCCCACCGACATAGACGCGCAAGGCGAAACGTGCCGCGATGCCGCGCGTTAACTGGCGTACCGTCCGGCGCAACGCAGGATCCGCCCCCGATGCCTCTGCGTCGCAGGGGAGTAATACCACCAGTTGGCCGAACCCCTGCACTCCGATCAACGCCTCACGATTTAAGGCCGTCAATGCCTCGAGTAGCGCGCGTAGCGTCTCATGCTGGGCATCTTGCAAGGTAAACAACAGCGCGATGCGAGGCTGGGTAACATCGACGCCCAGATAGGCGGCGGTCGCCGCCAGCTGCCCCTCGTCACGCTCATCGGCGATCAGCTGTTGTACCAGTGTTTCCCGATAACGCTTCTCCCACTGATTCTGCTCCAGCAGCGCCGCTTGCTCCACGATCAGTTCGGCCGCCATACGCACCAGCTCGCCATAGGCTCGCACCTCACTCGGTGCCCCAGAGATCCCGACGACACCGATGACGCGCCGCTGAAAGGCAATCGGTAGATTGATACCCGGGCGCACGCCTCGCAACTGACTCGCCGCCGCCTCATCGATCTCAATCAATCGGTTTTCTGCCAGCGCTAATACCGCGCCCTCATGGCGTTGATGCACCCGCGCCGCATCGCCAGAGGCGATGATCATCCCGTGGGCATCCATCACATTGACCGAATGGCCGATGATCTTCATCGCCCGGTGTACGATCTGCCGAGCCACGGCCTCGCTGAGGTCGCTGCCGTTCATCCTTCCTCCTCGGATCCATTGCGCCAATACCGAATCGCAGGCAATAAAAAAGGCGATGCCAATGCATCGCCCTCTATTCTGCCGTGTGCCGACTTAGGCTTCTATCGCCGCACGCAGTTTCTTCATGGCATTTTTTTCTAACTGACGCACACGCTCGGCGGAAACTCCGTAACGATCGGCCAGCTCTTGCAGCGTCGCCTTATTCTCACTGTCCAGCCAACGGGCGCGGATGATGTGCTGGCTACGCTCGTCTAACCCTTCCAGGGCGACGCTCAGCTTATCGGCGGCGTGACTTTCCCAGTTGTCGTCCTCGATCTCATTGGCGAAGTCAGAAGACTTGTCTTGCAAGAACAACACCGGAGCGGCGGGCGCGCCTTCCTGCTCATCGTCATTCGGCAGGTCGAACGCCATATCTTGCGCCGCCATGCGCGACTCCATCTCCAACACGTCTTTCTCGCTGACGCCCAGCTCGCGGGCAACCAGTTCAACCTCATCCTGGTTGAACCACCCCAGACGCTGCTTAGTCTTGCGCAGGTTAAAGAATAGCTTACGCTGTGCCTTGGTAGTCGCCACCTTCACGATGCGCCAGTTACGCAGCACATACTCGTGGATCTCGGCCTTGATCCAATGCACGGCAAAGGAGACCAGACGAACCCCCATCTCGGGGTTAAAACGCCGCACGGCCTTCATCAGACCGATGTTACCTTCCTGAATCAGATCCGCCTGTGGCAAGCCATAGCCGGCGTAGTTACGGGCGACATGAACCACAAAGCGCAGATGCGACAGGATCAGCTGCTTAGCCGCATCCAAGTCACCCTGGTAATGCAGCCGTTCACCCAGCGCCCGCTCTTCCTCTGCCGTCAGCATCGGATAGGCATTGGCAGCCCGCACATAGGCCTCCAGACTGCCCTGGGGAACCAAGGTTAAAGTTTGCATTTCTTTGCTCATCAAACCCTCTCAATACGCTAACAGTCCGTGCATTGACCGCTTACGGTCTGGCAAAGAGCCAAACAACGAAAGCTAGCACGTTTCTGCATAATTTGACCGTGAGTCACCCCACAAGTTCACTATTATAGTGAACAATATTGCACAAATCTGCAACTCAGGCTAAACCAAGCCTACACGATTGTGGTGTGCGAAGGGAGAATAAAACCATACCAGGCGGGAACCAAGGTTGGGTCAGGCCATCAGGCTCTCCCCCCGTCTCGGACTCAACGGGGAGAGAGTATAGCATAAGGTAATATGACGTCGTGTTACTGCGGCGTAAAACGGCGTAAATGCTGTACCGTTGCCAGCCAGGCCGCCAACCAACCGATCATCGTTGCGACCAACAGCAGCAGCAAGCACTCATCCCAGCTCAAACCATGCAGCGTAAAGCTGGTACCGAAGACCGAGGCCACACGGGAGACCGCGCCCCCCAGCTGCCAGACCATCGTCTGAGACAGGATCAGCGATAACAAGGCGCCACAGAATCCCAGTAAGGCTCCGCCATTGAGGAAGGGACGTAAAATAAAACCGTCGGTCGCCCCGATCAACTTCATCACATTGATTGTATCACGGCGACTGAAGATGCTCAGGCGTACGCTGTTACCGATCACCAGGAACACCGCCACCACCATCAATACGCCGATCATCCCGGCCACCTGGCCGACCAACCCCGTCAGCGCGGCCAAGCGGGCGAACCAGCTATCGTCCATACGCACCTCATCCACGCCTTGCACCGCCGCCACGCGATCGCGTAGAGAGTTCAGGGTCGCGCTACTCTCAAAGTTGAGTTTAGGCGTGATGATTGCCACCGCCGGCAGCGGGTTCTCCTCCAACATATCCAAGGCACCACCGAAACCGGACCAGTTCCGGAACTCGCCTAATGCCTCTTCACGCGACAGGTAATTGACCTTCGCCACACCATCCTGCTGCTTGAGGGTGGCGATCACCTGGCTGGCCGCATCGTCATCTAGCGCCTTATCCAGATATACCGTCAACTGCGGTGTCGGATACCACTGGGTCGCGGCCTCGCTGACATTCTTATAAACCAGATAGCACACACTCGGCAGCGTCAAGGAGATGGCGATAACCATCACCGTCAGCAGGGTCGCTAACGGCTGGCGTAGCATATCCGCCAGGGTGTTCAACCAAGCATAGCGCCACTGCTCGCGCCAACCGCCGCGCAGCGCCTTGCTCTTGTCCGGGCGACGGGTATGGGATTTATTGCTCATGCTGGACACCTCCCGCCATGCGTCCCTGACTGAGGGTCAAGATGCGATAACGACGCCGGGCGATCAGCCCCATATCGTGCGTCGCCATCAGCACCGTCACCCCGACACGGTTAAACTCTTCGAACAGGCGCAAAATACCTTCGGATAAGGCCTCATCCAGATTACCGGTCGGCTCATCCGCCAGTAGCACCGCCGGCTTATTGACCACCGCCCGAGCGATGCCGACCCGTTGCTGCTCACCGCCGGAAAGTTGGATAGGGAAGTTCTTCGCCTTATCCAATAAACCGACTTTATCCAGCGCCGCCGACACGCGGCGACGGATATCCTCGCTGCTGGCGCCGGAGATGATCAACGGCATCGCCACGTTATCGTACACCGTGCGATCCAACAGCAGATGGTGATCCTGGAAGATCATCCCGATCTGGCGCCGTAGAAACGGCACCTCGCGGTTTTTCAACCGGCTGATATCGTGACCGCTAAACCAGATGTGCCCGGCACTCGGGCGCTCAATACCGCAAATCAGCTTCAGCAGGGTACTCTTCCCCGCCCCGGAGTGGCCGGTCAAGAACGCCATCTCCCCTTGCTTCAGGTGAAAATCCACCCCCTGCAAGGCCTGACGACCGCCCAGATACGCTTTACTGACCTGTTCGAAGCGAATCATCCGTTTTAATCCTCTCGGGCAAAAAGTGCCTCAATAAAATCATCCGCCTTAAAGGGACGCAAATCTTCGATGCCTTCCCCGACGCCGATGTAGCGAATCGGGATACCGAACTGATCGGCGACGGCGAAGATCACCCCGCCCTTGGCGGTACCATCCAGCTTAGTGAGGGTGATACCCGTCAGACCGACGGCCTCATGGAACAGACGCGCCTGGCTGATCGCATTCTGCCCGGTGCTGGCATCAATCGTCAGCATCACCTCGTGAGGCGCTTGCTCATCCAGCTTCTTCATCACCCGCACGATCTTCTTCAACTCTTCCATCAGGTGAGACTTATTCTGCAGGCGTCCCGCCGTATCGGCGATCAACACATCCACCTTGCGCGCCTTGGCCGCCTGGATGGCATCGAAGATCACCGAGGCCGAATCGGCGCCGGTATGCTGGGCGATCACAGGAATATGATTGCGCTCACCCCAGACCTGCAACTGTTCGACGGCCGCGGCACGGAAGGTATCCCCAGCCGCCAGCATCACCGACTTTCCCTGAGCCTGGAACTGACGAGCCAGCTTGCCGATGGTGGTAGTCTTACCCACACCGTTAACACCGACCATTAAGATGACGAACGGCTGATGCCCGCTAATATCCAACGGCGCATCCACCTTATGCAGGATCTCACCCATCTCCTGTTTTAACTTGCCGTACAGCGCCTCGGCATCTTTCAGCTCTTTACGACTGGCATGCGTGGTTAGCGTATCGATGATTTTACGCGTGGTATCCACACCGACATCGGCGACCAGCAGCTGCTCTTCCAATTCATCGAACAGATCATCATCGATCTTCTTACCGCGGAACAGGCCAAAAAAACCGGAGCCGAGGTTTTGACGCGTCTTGACCAAGCTGCGCTTCAAACGGGCGAAGAAGCCCTCCTTGGTTGGTTTTTCCTGCTCACGGGCACTGACCGGCGCGGGCGAAGCCGCCTCCTCGGTGACGATATCTTGCAGGTCCACGGTCTCCTGCGAACGCGCCACCTCGGCCAGTTCGCTGATAGCGCTCTCTGGGTGATGAGCCTCTTCGCTGGCCAACGCCTCGTCTTGCTCGGCAGGTGTCTCCTCTAACGCGACGGTGGCTAAGGCCGCGGCATCGACCACGAGAGCCTCCTGCGCCGCTTGCTCTGCCTGCTCTGCCTGCTCTGCCTGCTCTGCCTGCTCTGCCTGCTCTGCCTGCTCTGCCTGCTCTGCCTGCTCTGCCTGCTCTGCCTGCTCTGCCTGCTCTGCCTGCTCTGCCTGCTCTGCCTGCTCTGCCTGCTCTGCCTGCTCTGCCTGCTCTGCCTGCTCTGCCTGCTCTGCCTGCTCTGCCTGCTCTGCCTGCTCTGCCTGCTCTGCCTGCTCTGCCTGCTCTGCCTGCTCTGCCTGCTCTGCCTGCTCTGCCTGCTCTGCCTGCTCTGCAGCGAGCATCGACGCGGTAGGCGCCGTGTCAAGCGGTAAGGTTTCGCTGGGGGTCAACGCTGACTGTGCGCTGCTCTCCGACTCACGTCGCTCGGCCTCCGGCTCAACGACTGGCGTTGGCGTGGCCTGCTCTTCCGACTGCGCCTCTGGCTCCTGTTGACGGCCAAATCCCAGCCAAGAGAAAAATCCACGTTTCTTATCTTTTGCCATCTTACGACTCTACTCCCGCCTCAAATCTTGGCTATAAGCGGACTCCCACCATGGGCTGGCGCGGACAACGCCGCGCGGCGAGAGACACAAATTCAATTTACAAAATACCAACCGATGAGTTTATCACTTAACCGCTGTACACAACATGGATGTCACCGGGTTTCGGGTGGCATTTCAATCAATAAAGGATTAGGCTGTGTCGCGCAATCATCTGTATTGCCGGAGCCGGAGCAGAGCGCTCCCGCAATCATCCGCCAGATTGTCCCGTCCCCAGCGGCGCGCAAACTGGCCACAGGGTGACGTATTCCCCTGTCTCCGATTTCCTCAACAACATTAACAGAATAGATGGCAAAAAAACCTCACGCACAACCCAGCGGACAGATCCGCATCATCGCCGGGCAGTGGCGCGGCCGCAAGCTGCCAGTGCCCGATAGCCCAGGATTACGCCCGACCACCGACCGGGTACGCGAAACCCTGTTCAACTGGTTGGCACCGATCCTGCCCGATAGTCGTTGCCTGGACGTCTTCGCCGGAAGCGGTGCCCTGGGATTCGAGGCCATCTCTCGCTATGCCGCGCACGCCACGCTGCTAGAGGCCGATCGTCACGTCGCAGCCGGTCTGCGTAAAAACGCGGCTCTGCTTAACTGTTCACAGATCAGCGTCGTTCATACCGATGCGTTACGCTTCTTAGCTCAGCCAGGTGAACCCTATCAGGTGGTATTTCTCGATCCGCCCTTCCGCAAAGGGCTCTTGAACGACACCCTGTTCCTGTTGGAAAGTCAGGGGTGGCTGGCCGACGACGCCTGGATCTATGTCGAATGCGAAGCCGAAGGGCCTGCACTGGTATTGCCAGCGAGTTGGAGCTTACAACGCGAGAAACACGCCGGTCAGGTCGCCTACCGCCTGTATCATCGCCAAAACGATGCCGCGCACCAGGAGATAATAGATGATGTGGATTAATCTGGGTCGCTTGCTGATGCTGGGCGTATGGGGGTTTATGTTGGCGAACCTGTTGCATGCCTTCCCGCGCCCACTGAATATTTTCGTCAACGTCGCGATGGTTTTCACCGTGTTAATGCACGGCCTACAGGTCACCCTGCTGAAGAGCACCCTGCCAGCCGATAACCGTAAGCTGGGATTCTGGCAGGAGCTGCGCATCTTCCTGTTCGGCGTATTCGAGCTACTCGCCTGGCAGAAGAGGCAGCCCCGCAACAAGCCCTAATCACGGACGCCGCTCAGGCGGCGTCGGGGGTAAAGCTGATAAAACGGCTACCCTGCACCCGCAGAATACCCTGCATGCCTGGGACTAACTCGGCGCACGCCTGCTCGGGTAGGGTAAAACGCAGCGCGCTACCGTCCACAGCACTGAATTGCACGCGATAACGCTGCGTTTCGGCAACGATCTCTTCCCGTTGACGCGAACGCAATGGCGAAGGCAAGGCCTGCTTCTCCGTCAGCGTCGCTCGCAAACTATGCGCTATCGCCGCCGCATCGGCCGCGCTCTGGCGGCGCTGCTGAACAAAACGCTGAGCCGCCAGCAGGGCAATCACCACCACCACGATGATGAAGAACAACGGCGGCCGACTCATCCGGGTTTCTTCCCACTAAACAGAGGGAAGGCCGCCACGTTGTCTCCCAGATCAGAGATGCTCGCGCTTCCTCGCTCGGTGACTGCATCGATGCGGATCACCGCCTGGATCGGAATATAGCTACGCGTGACACCGGCGAATTCATTCTTCAGTCTCTCCTCGCTCGGGTCCACCAATAAGGTGGCCTGGCTACCGAAGATAAAATCGGCGATCTCGATGAAACCGAACAGATTACTCTGTACGATCTCCCGCACATACAGCTGATAGTTTTTGCCGTTATTCATAAACTGGATGCGGTATAGCGGCTGACTGGACATGGTGCTAGGTCGACTCTCCCGTAAATGTTTCCTCTCACGTGCGCTGCTCACCGGTGCGGGTACGTCCTGCTTGGGTGCCGGAGACGTACCCCCGACGCGGTCAGCCAATGCACATCACTGTTTGCGGACACAGCCTAACATAGCCGACCGCGCCTGGACACCGGGCACGGGAAGCCATTGTCGCCCGACGCGCCTTCCCCTACACTCAAACGATGGATATCCCTGGCGCGCGGCGCTGATCCCCCACCCAATGTTAGGAGGACGCATGAGTTGGGCATTTCTGGCGGTTCTTTTTTCCGGCTGGCTATATGTCGATGCCAGTTACCGAGGCCCGAGCTGGCAACGCTGGCTATTTAAGCCGTTAACGCTGTTGTTACTGCTGTTGCTGGGCTGGAATGCCCCGCAGCTCGGCCCGAGCGGTTACTTTATCTTGTGCGGCTTGCTGGCGACATTGATCGCCGATGCCTTGCTGCTACTGCCGCGCGAGCGGATGCTCTATGCCATCGGCGCCCTATTCCTCAGCCAGTTGCTGTATACCATCGGCTTCGCCAGCGGTATGACCATGGCCCTGTACTGGCCCCCGCTGCTGATCCTGCTGGCTATCGGTGTGGTGCTCCTGGCCATCATCTGGGGGAGATTGGATACGCTGCGTTGGCCGGTCGTGACCTATGTGGCGATGATGTTGGTGATGGTCTGGATGGCGGGGGCGCAATACTTCGCTCGCGGCGACGATCAGGGCTTCTCCCTGTTGCTCGGCGCCTGGCTGCTGCTGTTAGCCAATAGCATCTGGCTGATCGATCGCTTCCGCGTCCAATTCCGCGCCGCCGGCGCCATCATCGCCTTCGGCTACTTCGTCGGTCTTTTCCTGATCGTCCGCTCGCTGTATCTGTGATCATGCTGCCGGCCCGTCGCGCACGGGCCGGTCGCGATTATTCCCGACCGTACAAACGCCGATTCATCGACTCGATGCGCCCCTGTAAGAGGCGATTTTGTAACGTCTTAGTCCAACTGGCCGCTAATCCGGCGCAAGCCAACAAACGACGATATTCCGCCTGATCAAACGGCATATGCAGGACGATGGCGATACACTCCGCCACGCTGATCTCACTATTACGCGTCACCAGCTCCAATGGATGACGCTCACCGACACGCCCCTCCGACAGCACCCGGTATAGCCAACCGCAACGACCGCTCTGCTGCATCTGGTAGGCGAAATCTTCGGTAGCCAATAGCTGATTCAGCTTATAGCAGGGTGAGCGGGGCTGAGTCACCTGGATCAACGCCTCTCCCCAACGGTAAATATCGCCGATAAAGACCGACGACTCATCCAACCCCAGGGTAGAAAGATTCTCACCGAATAACGCCGCCTCGAAGCGCTCCGCCTGCTGCGGATAGCATTGACGCCAGTAGGCATAGTGCTCACGCGGATAGTGACACAATGCCCGATCGGCACCGCCATGCACGCGTAGCTCCGCCTGTTCATCGCCAGCCAACCCCAAACGCTGCAATACCAGCGCATCCGCCATCTGACGTTTGGCGATAGCACTGTTCTTTCCGCCGACAAATGGGGCACAGCGGCCAATATAGACTTCGGGATAGTGCATGACACCAACTCCTGTGTAACGAGAAACCAGATAGATTGTTTAGCCGGTCGCGATCACGAGCACGCCTCAGGCACCATACAGCCGTTGTGGATGCGTAAAGATGGTCCCCTTACCGGGGCGGCAAAAACCAACCAGCGTCAGGTTGCAGCGCTCCGCCACCTCGATGGCTAACGTGGTCGCGGCGGAGACGGCAAATAGGATTTCGACGCCACACATCGCCGCCTTCTGTACCATCTCATAACTGGCGCGGCTCGAAACCAGTAATGCCCCCGCCTGCCAGGTCGGTTGATGGGCACGCCGCCCCAGCAGTTTATCCAGCGCCACGTGGCGCCCGACATCCTCACAGCCACCTAATAGGGTACCCTGTTCATCCAGCCAGGCGGCGGCATGGGTGCAACCGGTCAGGTTGCCGATCGTCTGCACATCGCGTAACTGTGCCAAAGCCCGATCCAATACGGCCAGATCGAAGCGTTGCTGGAAGGGTAACGGCGCCAGAGGACGCAACGCATCGCCGATCTGTTCAACGCCACAGACCCCACAGCCGGTACGCCCGGCCAATGAACGCCGACGCGCCTTCAATGCCATGAAGCAACGGCTCGACAGTTCGATCTGCACCTCGAGTCCCTGGCAGGCCGTCTGCACCTCAATACCATAGATATCCTGCGGCGTACGAATGATCCCCTCAGAGAGGGAAAAACCGAGAGCAAACGCCTCCAGATCCTTCGGCGAGGCCATCATCACCACATGGGAAATCCCGTTATACACCAAGGCGACGGGGACTTCATTCGCTACCCAGTCGGGGTGTGCCTGCGTCAGGTCGGTACGCGACCAGACCTGATGCGTCGTGGCGCCACACACGTTATGTGACGCCGGATCTACGCGCTTATTCACGATTCACATCCACCAATTTGATCAAAACGGGGAAACGCCACCATCGATCGCCAGATAATAAATCAAGCGCGATCAATTTTAACCACATTAATTACCATGCTTAGCATGTAACGAGACAATGGCTCCAATAATTTGAATTACATAGCAAAAATAGAAAAAACATGAAAATAACAGGCTATTTCGCTAGCAAAACATACTCTTATTTAAAACCTATTCGTAACATTTCAATATACTTCCATGGTAAAGTACACATAGGGAAATCATACCCAAAAAAGCGATACGCAATAACAAACAATGAAAAGGAAACGCACCGGCGGCATCGGGCACGTCGGCGCCTTTCGATAAACAATGTGGTTATTTGAGGAGCAATCCATGCAAGTCAGCAGAAGACAATTCTTCAGGATCTGCGCTGGCGGTATGGCAGGAACAACGGCTGCGGTGTTGGGGTTCGCCCCATCACTGGCTTTAGCGCAGACCCGGCAGTACAAACTACTGCGCGCTAAAGAGACCCGTAACACCTGTACATACTGTTCCGTTGGTTGTGGGCTGTTGATGTACAGCCTAGGTGATGGCGCCAAAAACGCCAAAGAGAACATCTTCCATATCGAGGGGGATCCGGATCATCCTGTTAACCGTGGCGCGCTGTGCCCGAAGGGCGCCGGCCTTATCGACTTCATTCACAGCGAATCCCGTCTTCAGTACCCGGAATATCGCGCCCCGGGCTCCAACGCCTGGCAGCGCATCAGTTGGGATGAAGCCTTCACCCGCATCGCTCGCCTGATCAAGCAAGACCGCGACGCCAACTTTATCGCCACCAACGAGCAGGGCGTCACCGTCAACCGCTGGCTGAGTACCGGGATGCTGTGCGCCTCGGCCTCCAGCAACGAAACCGGCTACCTGACGCAGAAATTCAGCCGTTCACTGGGGATGCTGGCAGTCGATAACCAAGCGCGTGTCTGACACGGACCAACGGTAGCAAGTCTTGCTCCAACATTTGGTCGCGGTGCCATGACCAACCACTGGGTCGACATCAAGAACGCCAATCTGATCGTGGTGATGGGCGGTAATGCCGCCGAAGCGCACCCGGTCGGCTTCCGCTGGGCGATGGAAGCCAAGATCCATAACAACGCCAAGTTGATCGTCATCGATCCGCGCTTTACCCGTACCGCCTCCGTGGCCGATTTCTATACGCCGATCCGCTCGGGTACCGATATCGTCTTCCTGTCCGGGGTCCTGCGCTATCTGATCGATAACAACAAGATCAATGCCGAGTATGTGAAGAACTACACCAACGCCAGTCTGTTAGTGCGTGAGGACTTCAGCTTCGAGGAGGGTCTGTTCAGCGGCTACGACGCCGAGAAGCGCCGTTACGACAAGAGTAGCTGGAACTACCAGTTTGACGAACAGGGCTTCGCCAAGCGTGACGATACCCTGCAGGATCCCCGTTGCGTATGGAACCTGTTGCGTCAACATGTCGCGCGTTACACGCCGGAAGTGGTCGAGAACCTCTGTGGCACCCCGCGCGCCGACTTCCTCCAGGTATGTGAATATATCGCCGAGACCAGCGCGCCGGATAAGACCACCTCCTTCCTGTATGCCTTGGGCTGGACCCAACATACGGTCGGCGCACAAAACATCCGCACCATGGCGATGATCCAGCTGCTGCTGGGCAACATGGGGATGGCAGGCGGTGGCGTCAACGCCCTGCGCGGTCACTCTAACATTCAAGGGTTGACCGACCTGGGGCTTCTCTCCACCAGCCTGCCGGGTTACCTCAGCCTGCCGTCGGAGAAACAACCGGATCTCGCCAGCTACCTGGCGGCCACCACGCCGAAGCCAACCCTGCCCGGTCAGGTCAACTACTGGGGCAATACGCCCAAGTTCTTCGTCAGCCTGATGAAGGCCTTCTATGGCGATAAGGCACAGGCACAGAATAACTGGGGCTTCGACTGGTTGCCGAAGTGGGACAAGGGCTATGACGTCCTACAGTATTTCGAGATGATGTCGCAAGGTAAGGTCAACGGCTATATCTGCCAAGGCTTTAACCCGGTCGCTTCCTTCCCGAATAAAAACAAGGTAATCGACTGTCTCTCCAAGCTGAAATTCTTGGTAACTATCGATCCGCTGAACACCGAGACCGCCAGCTTCTGGCAGAATCACGGTGAGCTGAATGCGGTCGATCCGTCCACCATTCAGACCGAGGTGTTCCGCCTGCCATCGACCTGCTTCGCCGAGGAGGAGGGTTCTATCGTCAACTCGGGCCGCTGGTTACAGTGGCACTGGAAAGGCGCCGATGCCCCGGGGATCGCCCTCAATGACGGTGCGATCCTCTCCGGCATCTTCCTGCGTCTGCGCGAGATGTATGCGAAAGAGGGGGGCGCGCTGCCGGAGGCGGTGCTGAACATGTCTTGGGACTACCTGACGCCGGACAACCCACATCCGGAAGAGGTCGCGCGCGAGAATAACGGACGCGCCCTGGCCGATCTGGTCGATCCGACCAGTGGTGCGGTGATCGTCAAGAAGGGGCAACAGCTCAGCTCGTTCGCCCAGTTGCGTGACGATGGCAGTACCGCCAGCGGCTGCTGGATCTTCGCCGGTAGCTGGACCGAAGCGGGTAACCAGATGGCGCGTCGTGACAACAGCGATCCCTCCGGTCTGGGTAACACCCTGGGCTGGGCCTGGGCGTGGCCGCTTAACCGTCGCATCCTGTACAACCGCGCCTCGGCCGATCCGGCAGGGAAACCCTGGGATCCCAAGCGTGAACTGCTGCACTGGGATGGCGCCAAGTGGGTCGGTATCGATATCGCCGACTACAGCAATGCACCGCCCAACAGCGGCGTCGGGCCATTCATCATGCAGCCGGAGGGGATGGGGCGTCTGTTCGCCATCGATAAGATGGCCGAGGGGCCGTTCCCAGAACACTATGAGCCGTTCGAAACGCCGCTGGGAACCAACCCGCTGCACCCGAACGTGGTCTCCAACCCGGCGGCACGTGTCTTCAAGGACGATCTGGCGCAGATGGGCAAGGCGGAACAGTTCCCCTATGTCGGTACGACCTATCGCCTGACCGAGCACTTCCACTACTGGACTAAACACGCGCTGCTGAACGCGATCATCCAACCGGAACAGTTCGTGGAGATCGGTGAGCGCCTGGCCAACAGCAAGGGTATCGCCCATGGCGATACGGTTAAGGTCAGCTCTAACCGTGGCTATATCAAGGCGAAGGCGGTGGTAACCAAACGCCTACGCACCCTGAAGGTCAACGGCAAGGAGGTCGATACCATCGGCATCCCGATCCACTGGGGTTACCTGGGCGTAGCGCGTCCCGGTTTCTTGGCCAACACACTGACGCCATTCGTCGGTGACGCCAATACGCAGACGCCGGAGTACAAGGCGTTCCTGGTTAACGTGGAAAAGGTGTAACGGAGGCTAACCTTGTCAATGCAATCTCAAGACATTATCAGGCGTTCGGCCACCAACTCCCTGACGCCGCCGCCTAATGGGCGTAATCACCAGGAAGAGGTCGCCAAGCTGATCGACGTCACCACCTGTGTCGGCTGTAAAGCCTGCCAGGTGGGCTGTTCGGAATGGAACGATATCCGTGATGAAGTCGGTCACTGCGTCGGGGTGTATGACAACCCCGCCGATTTGACGGCCAAGTCCTGGACGGTGATGCGCTTCTCCGAAGTGGAGGAGAACGGCAAACTGGAGTGGCTGATCCGCAAAGATGGCTGCATGCACTGCGCCGATCCCGGCTGCCTGAAAGCCTGTCCCTCGGCGGGGGCGATCATCCAGTACGCCAACGGCATCGTCGACTTCCAATCGGAGCACTGCATCGGCTGCGGCTACTGCATCGCCGGTTGTCCGTTCAACGTGCCGCGGATGAATCCGGAAGATAAGCGGGTATATAAATGTACCCTGTGCGTCGACCGCGTCGCCGTCGGTCAGGAACCGGCTTGCGTCAAGACCTGCCCGACGGGCGCCATTCACTTTGGCACCAAAGAGGCGATGAAAACCCTGGCCGCCGAGCGCGTTAGCGAACTACAGGGCCGTGGTTTCGCCAATGCCGGTCTGTACGATCCGCCCGGGGTTGGCGGCACCCATGTGATGTATGTGTTGCATCATGCCGATCGGCCAGAGTTGTATCACAACCTGCCGAAGGATCCGCAGATCGCGACGCCAATCACCCTGTGGAAGGATGTGCTCAAGCCGGTCGCCTTTGCCGGATTTATCGCGACCTTTATCGGCCTGATCTACCACTACATCGCCGTCGGCCCCAACACGGAAGAGGAGGACGATGACGATCAGGGGCACTCAGACGTCGGCACGACGACGCCGCACGACGCCGATCAGCCGCACGCCAAGAAGGAGGATAGCCATGAGCAAAAATAACCTCATCCTGCGCACCCGATTTATCGATCGGGCCTGCCACTGGACGGTGGTGATCTCCTTCTTCCTGGTTGCGCTGTCCGGGATCGCGTTGTTCTTTCCGACGCTCCAGTGGTTAACAGAGACCTTTGGCACACCGCAGATGGGGCGTATCCTGCACCCCTTCTTCGGCGTATTGATCTTTGTTACCCTGCTGGTGATGTTTTTCCGTTTCGTGAAATATAACCTGTTCAGCCGCCAAGACATTCCCTGGTTTAAGGGAATCGTCGAGGTACTGAAAGGTAACGAACACCTCGTGGCACGTGTCGGTAAGTACAACCCGGGACAGAAGGCGATGTTCTGGAGCATCATGAGCTTGATTCTGGTGCTATTGGTCACCGGTATCATCATCTGGCGCCCCTACTTCGCGGACCTTTTCCCGATCCCCCTGGTGCGTTATGCCCTATTGCTGCACGCCATCGCCGCCATCGTGCTGATCCAAGCCATCCTGGTTCATATCTACATGGCGTTCTGGGTGAAAGGCTCGATCAAGGGCATGATCGAAGGTAAGGTCAGTCGCCGCTGGGCCAGAAAGCATCATCCACGCTGGCTGCAAGAGGTGGAAGAACAGGAGGCGCGTACCAAGAAAGCGCCTCGCTAAGGCGGTGCCTCAACGCCGCATACGTACCTGCCGTCCCACCTGGGGCGGCAGGCACAATAACTTCTCTCTTATCGATTAGATGAAACGCTATGAGCATCCGTATTCTTCCGCAAGAGCAGCTCGGTAACGAACACCGTACCAGCGCCTTGGGTCCGATTCCTCCTCTGCTGCTGCCTCACCTCCAGCATCTCTACAGCCGACGCGCGGCACGTCTGCGCACCCTGGCCGAAGAGAATCCGCTCGGTGACTACCTGCGCTTCGCCGCCGAATTGGCCGATGCCCAGCAACAGGCACTCTTCGACCACCCGCTAACGCTCGATCTCGCGCCGGTCATCGCCAACGCGGCCTCCTGTGGTACGCCGCCGCTCGACATCAAGACCTTTGCCCGTACCCCGCACTGGCAACGCCTGCTGTTAGCCATCATCGCCGAACTCCGCCCCAACGCGGCCGCACATATCTTGCCGGTTCTCGAAGGGTTGGAGAAGTGTGCCGCCGGCGAGCGCGAAGCCCTGGCCAGCGCCCTGCTAGCGGGTGACTATGCCACTGTCGGCAGCGATCGCGCCCTGTTCCTGTGGGCGGCGCTCTCCCTCTACTGGGCGCAGATGGCGAGCCAGCTACCGGGGCGAGCGCAAGCCGACTACGGCGAGCAACGCCACTTCTGCCCGGTGTGCGGTAGCATGCCGGTGAGTAGCGTGGTCCATATCGGCGGCAGCAACGGTCTGCGCTACCTGCACTGTGGTTTGTGCGAAAGCGAATGGCATATGGTGCGCGTGAAGTGCAGTAACTGCGAGGAGAGCCGCGATCTGAGCTATTGGTCGCTGGAGAGCGAGCAGGCGGCGGTGAAAGCCGAGAGCTGCGGCGACTGCGGCAGCTACCTGAAGATCCTGTATCAGGAGAAGGAAGCCGAACTCGACGCCGTCGCCGACGATCTCGCCACCCTATTGCTGGATGCCAAGATGGAGGAAGCGGGCTTCGCGCGCAGCAGCCTCAACCCGTTCCTGTTCCCGGCAGAGTAACGGGGACGCCGTCCCGCCAAACGGTGGGACGCCCCGGAGCTCGGGCGTGACCAGCGTGTCACGCCCCTCCTGAGAGCATCAGGCCTGATGTAAGTACATCTGACGCAGATAGTGCGGCACCGCATCATCGGCGTTACTGCCGATCACCTCGCACTGCGCAAGGAGATCTTTCAGGCGCTGATGGGCATCGGCCATGATGCACCCCTTGCCAGCCATCTCGAGCATCTCCAGGTCATTCATACCATCGCCAAAGGCGATGCAATCGCGCAGCGTATAACCCAGGCGACGCGCCACATACTCCAACGCATGTCCCTTCGATACCCCACCGGCCATCACCTCCAAACAAGTGGGCAGCGAGAAGCTGACATTGACCCGATCGCCCCAGCGCGCGTTGATCGCCGCCTCGAGTGGCAACAGCCGCTCATGGTCGGCGCAGGTGTAATAGACCTTGCAGATGCCATCCGTCGGCAGCATCGCCGGCTCGAAGACGTGGTAATGGAACACCGACTCCTGGAAGAACTCACGCTGCGAGGGATC
This sequence comes from Edwardsiella tarda ATCC 15947 = NBRC 105688, assembly GCF_003113495.2. NCBI lineage: Bacteria > Pseudomonadati > Pseudomonadota > Gammaproteobacteria > Enterobacterales > Hafniaceae > Edwardsiella > Edwardsiella tarda. The sequence continues at coordinate 187,887 of NZ_CP084506.1, read as the reverse complement.
TTCACGATTCATAAACCAGTCGTCGTTACGGTAGACATTGGTAAGGATCGCCGGATCATCGTGCACGATCGTGAAGAGATCGTGGGCAATATCCGGATCGACGTTATGGCTGAAGATCAGCTCGCCGAGCGGGTCATGCACCCGAGCGCCGTTCGAGGTGATCATGAAGGCTTTAATCCCTAAGCTATCACGTACCTGTGCGATATCGATGTGATGGCGGCCAGTGGCGAACACGAAGTTCACCCCCTGTTGGGTCAACAGACGCAGGGTATCGCGGGCGAACGGGGTCAGGGTATGGGCGGGAGACAGCAGGGTACCGTCCATGTCCGAAGCTACAATCTGATACATAGAATAAACTCTAACCTCAAGAGGAGTTGGCGGCAGTAGGTGCCGATGATTCGGTAAATTGCGCGAAAAACCGCATGATGGCAGTTAACGCGGCGGCACGCTGGCTGTCCCGTTCAAACAGGATCTCATGGCGTGCACCTGTAATGACCAACGGCGCTCCGCCCCAAGGGGCGTTGCCGGCGGCGGTGAGTGCCTGACAAAAACGCAGATGTGAAGCATTGTCCACCACCCGATCCTCGGCGGCCTGGAGCAGAAGCAACGGAACCGTAATCTGTGAGGCGTTGGCAATGGCCAACTCGGCGGCGGCGAGGCTCTCGGCGACCCAATGATAGGTCGGCCCGCCCACCTGGAGCTGGGGATAATCAGAATAGTAGCGTAAAAAACGACGGTAGCGCACGCGACTGTGCGTCAACTCATTGACCATAAACGGCAACGGGCGCCAGTAGCCAGTGCCTAACGCGTAACGGGTGCGTCGTATCTCACGGCGGCCAGCCCAGGCCAAGATGGGGCGTGCCAGCCAACGCGGCAACGGCAAGCGAATACCGGTCATTGGGGCGCAGAGGGCGGCGGCGGTCAGCCCACGCGGACGACGCGCCAGAAACAGCGCACTGATCGCCCCCCCCATCGAATGGGCCAACAGGAAGCGCTGGCGATAAGGATGAGCCAGTAGCTCTCGTTGCCACAACTGTTGAAGATCGTCCACGTAGTCGGTGAAACGCTCGACGTGACCACGATGACGATCGGCCAAGAGGCGTCCAGAGGTGCCCTGCCCGCGATGGTCGATGATCACCACATCGTAGCCACTGAGAAACAGATCGTAGGCCAGCTCCGGATACTTCATATAGCTCTCTATCCGGCCCGGCACCACCAGGATGGCGCGAGTATGCTGCGCCGCGCGCAACACCACATAGCGGATCGGCACGCCATCGACGCCGATAAACTCCGCCTCCTGACGCCGTTGCCAAAAATCCAGCAATGGGCCGGTGGAAAAGGCGGCAAAGCCACGCTCACGCGTCAGCCAGCCGTGACTTATGGAGGAGATCGAGGTCATTGTCATCTATCGCACAAGAGGAAGGGCCAGCCACTACGCCATGCCATCGGAGAGCTATTGTGGCATAAAAAATGGACCGCGGGGAGCATCGGCCTATGCCGTACATTGCGGCACCCTCATTAGCTACGGCCAACGATCCGCCGCGCGACATCGAATAAATTCACTTGCGCATCGCGGTACATTTTGTAAGTTTGAGCATTATCACACCGTTGCGCGTCACGTCGGCACGCGACGGCCGCCCTAACCCACTCACCTTCCAAGGCAGGACTGCATATGAAAAACGTTGGTTTTATCGGCTGGCGCGGCATGGTTGGCTCGGTGCTTATGCAACGCATGAGCGAAGAGCGCGACTTCGACGCCATCCGCCCGCTCTTTTTCTCCACTTCGCAGCATGGCCAACCCGCACCGACTATCGCTGGCCATCGCGGCACATTGCAGGATGCCAGCGATATCGATGCCCTCAAGGCGATGGATATCATTATTACCTGCCAGGGCGGTGACTATACCAACGCGATCTATCCGCAACTGCGCGCCGCCGGTTGGCAAGGGTATTGGATCGATGCCGCCTCGGCACTGCGCATGCAACAGGACGCCATCATCATCCTCGATCCGGTTAACCGGGCGGTGATCGATCGTGGGCTAGAGCGCGGCGTGAAGACCTTCGTGGGCGGTAACTGTACCGTCAGCCTGATGCTGATGTCCCTCGGCGGCCTGTTCGCCGCCGATCTGGTGGAGTGGGTCTCCGTCGCCACCTATCAGGCGGCCTCCGGCGGCGGTGCCCGCCATATGCGTGAACTGTTAACTCAGATGGGGATGCTGCATGGCCGTGTCGCACCGGCTCTGGAAGATCCGGCGAGCGCTATCCTGGACATCGAGCGTCACGTCACCGAGATGATGCGTAGCGGCACCTTGCCGACGGATAACTTCGGCGTACCGCTCGCCGGCAGCCTGATCCCGTGGATCGACAAGGCGCTGGATAACGGCCAGAGCCGTGAAGAGTGGAAAGGCCAGGCGGAGACCAACAAGATCCTGGCCACATCGCAAGCGATCCCCATCGATGGCCTGTGTGTACGCGTCGGCGCCCTGCGTTGTCATAGCCAAGCCTTCACCATCAAATTGAAACAGGACATCGCCCTGCCCGAGGTGGAGCAACTACTGGCCCGCCACAACGAGTGGGTCAAAGTGGTTCCCAACGACCGCGAACTCACCATGCGGGAGCTAACCCCTGCCGCCGTCACTGGCACCCTCGCCACCCCCGTCGGCCGCCTGCGCAAGTTGAACATGGGACCGCAATATCTCTCCGCCTTTACCGTCGGCGACCAACTGCTGTGGGGGGCCGCCGAGCCACTGCGCCGTATGCTGCGCCTGCTACTCTAGTCCCGCGGATCTTCGGCCAGCGTGCGCGGCAGCGCCGCTGGCTTATCCGATGCCGTGACCCAGGGGACGCACACCACCACCTGCGTCGAGCGCTCGGGCTCGCAGCGGACCTGCACGCCGAACTGCTCACCGTAACGCGCCTTGATACGCCGATCGACCAGATTCATTCCTAAGCCATCACCGCCCGGCTGCGGGTGGTACAGGCCAGCGTTATCCTCCACACTGATGCAGACCCGCTCCTCCTCACGCCAGCAGTGTAGCCGAACCCGCCCCACGCCGAACAGCTGAGCGGTGCCATGCTTAATGGCATTCTCGACGATCGGTTGCAGGGAGAACGCCGGCAGCCGGGTCGCCAGCAGTGCCTCATCGACACTCACCGCCACCGTCAGATTCTCGGCGAAACGCGCCTTCTCGATCGCCAGATAGGCATCCACATGCTCCAACTCATCCGCCAACGTCACCTCATCACCATTGCGCTTCAAATTCTTACGAAAGAAGGTCGACAGCGACAGCACCAGGCGGCGCGCATGATCCGGGTCGCGACGGATCACCGCCGATAAGGTATTTAAGGCATTGAACAGGAAATGGGGATTTACTTGGGCATGCAGCAGTTTAATCTGGGATTGGGCCAGCAGTTGCTTCTGCTGTTCATACTTGCCCGCCAAGATCTGCGCCGACAGCAGATAGCCGATCCCCTCGCCGAGGGTGCGATTGATGCTGGAAAACAGGTTATTCTTCGCCTCGTATAGCTTAATGGTGCCCATCACGCGATTATCCTCACCGCGTAATGGGATCACCAGTGACGACCCTAGCTTACAGTGCGGTGTGATCGAACACTGATAAGGCACCTCATTACCATCGGCATACACCACCTGATTGTGTTCGATGGCGCGTAGGGTATGGTGCGAGGTGATCGGCGAGCCCACCAGATGATGATCATCCCCGATGCCGATAAAAGCCAGCAGATGCTGGCGATCGGTCAGCGCCACCGCCCCGACGCCTAACTCCTCATACAGGATGCGCGCCACCTTCATGCTATTCTGACGATCGAAACCCCGGCGCAATATTCCGTCGGCCCGCGCGGCGATCTGCAACGCCTTGGCGGAGAAGGCGGAAGAGTACTTGTCGACGATCGCCCGTCGATCCAACAGGATGCGCATAAACATCGCCGCGCCGATGCTGTTGGTGATCATCATCGGTAAGGCGATATGCTCTACCAACTCCTCGGCCTCCCAGAAGGGACGCGCGATCAGGAGGATGATCCCCATCTGGAGTAACTCTGCCAGTAAGGCTATCGCCCCGACTACCCACGGAGTAAACAGCAGATCAAGGCGATGATGACGCAGCATTTGCCGATGCAAGAGGCCGCCCACCAATCCCTCCACCACCGTCGAGATCATGCAGGCGAGCGCCGTCATCCCCCCCATCGAATAGCGATGTAGCCCGCCGGTCAGTCCCACGAGAAAGCCGACGCTCGGCCCACCCAGCACCCCACCGAGCACCGCACCGATCGCCCGCGTGTTGGCGATCGAGTCATCGATATGCAGGCCGAAGTAGGTGCCCATGATGCAAAACATCGAGAAAGTGAGGTAGCACACCAGCTTATGCGGCAGACGGATCGTCACCTGCATCAATGGAATGAATAGCGGGGTTTTACTGAGCAGATAGGCGATCACCAAATAGACGCACATCTGCTGCAACAGCGAAAGGATTAGATCCACCTGGCTGACGGCCATAGAGATACTCTTTCCGACCACAGAGAGTGCCATTGTAGCCGCCAGTGCAGGCGCATCGCTGCGCGCTGGTAGACAAAACGACGACCCGAGGCCGTAAAAAAAAAGCCAGCACCCGAGCTGGCTAAAAATATGGAAGCAATGTGAGCAATGTCGTGCCTTCCTGGCGAGGCCTGAGCCACACGTGGAAAACGCATTAATGATAATCATTATCAATTGGTTTTGTAAAGTACTTTTGTAAAAAAGTACGAGGCACAGAAATATTATTATCTATTGATATAAAAGGGATTTAATTTTTCGAGTCGTCAGGATGGAACATAAGCATACCTTTGTTAACGATTGGTTTAAGTGTGTACGGTTTACACACTCCCGGCACAGAACTATAGTTAGCGCACTTTTTATCGCGGGAGATAGCGTCAATTGGACAGTCAGAGTCATCAGGAAAACACGCACTTATCCTTGGCAAGCTGACCATCTTCCCGATGTGCTGCTTGCCGAACCCAGGCGGGCAGCAACACTTCATCTCGAACTGCTGCATACCCTAATGTAATCATCTGCCTTGTGTGTACCGACACGCCGGGTGAAATGCGGACAGTTATCATGTTGTTCTATACCCAAGCCCTATTTCCTCCAGGCGCATAAGCGCCGATGCGGGGAGGCGTAATGCCACCCTCGCACTGAGACGCCGTGCATGACGCAGGCTTTGTCACGCCTGGCGTTTCCCTCTTCTGCTTCAGCTATCCACACCTTTCGCCGGGCGGCAAAGGTGCGCTTAAAAATCAGCCCAGAGTACAGCTCTATGACTCAAATGATCGACCAAAACAGCGCGATCCAGAAAGGACGCCGGGAAAAAACGAAGAAAAACTACGCCATCGCCGATGAGGCTCGCGTCAGCCTCGATGCCACGCTGGCCACGCTCTCCGCCAGTACCCAGGGATTAGAGGCGGCGGATGCCGTGGAGCGGTTACAACTGCATGGCCCCAACCAGGTCGCCCATGAGAAGGCGCCACCGGCGCTGGTTCAGTTCGTCATGGCCTTCAACAATCCCTTTATCTACGTATTGATGGCCCTGGCCGTGATCAGCTTCGTCACCGATTACTGGTTACCGCTGCGCCACGGCGAACCGACCGACCTGACCGGTGTGATCATCATCATCGTGATGGTCTCCCTCAGCGGCCTGCTGCGTTTCTGGCAAGAGTTCCGCACCAACAAGGCTGCCGAGGCGCTCAAGTCGATGGTACGCACCACCGCCACCGTGTTACGACGCGCCCACCCGTTCGCCCAGGGCGAATGCCATGAGATCCCGATGCAGCAACTGGTGCCGGGCGATATCATCCTGCTCTCCGCCGGCGATATGATCCCGGCCGACGTCAAACTGATCGAGTCACGCGATCTGTTTATCAGTCAGGCCGTACTAACCGGTGAAGCCTTACCGATCGAGAAATACGACGTCACCGCCAATGTGCGGGAGAAGTCCAGCGAGGCCTGTACCGGTGAGGGCAGCCTATTAGAGCTGGCGAATATCTGCCTGATGGGTACCAACGTCTCCAGCGGCACCGCCAAGGCGGTGGTGGTCGCCACTGGGAACCGCACCTATTTCGGCTCCTTGGCTAAATCCATCGTCGGCACCCGCTCCCAGACCGCCTTCGATCGCGGCGTCAACAGTGTCAGCTGGCTACTGATCCGCTTTATGCTGGTGATGGTACCCATCGTGCTGTTGATCAATGGCTTCACGAAGGGGGACTGGACCGACGCCGCCCTGTTCGCCCTGGCCGTCGCCGTTGGCCTGACCCCGGAGATGCTGCCGATGATCGTCAGCTCTAACCTGGCGAAGGGAGCCATCACCATGTCGCGCCGCAAGGTGGTGGTTAAACGGCTCAACGCCATCCAGAACTTTGGCGCCATGGATGTGCTGTGTACCGACAAGACCGGGACGCTGACGCAAGATCGCATCATCCTGGAACACTATCTGGATACCCAGGGCCAAGCGAATCCGCGTGTCTTGCAACTGGCCTGGCTGAATAGCTACCACCAGAGTGGCATGAAGAACCTGATGGATAAGGCGGTGATCCGCTGTGGACAGGGTAATCCGGCCATCGATGCGATGTCGGGCTACAGCAAGATCGACGAGCTGCCGTTCGACTTCAGCCGGCGCCGCCTCTCCATCGTGGTCAGCGACGAGCAGCGCAACCATACCCTGATTTGCAAAGGGGCCGTCGAGGAGATGATCGCCATCGCCAGCCATATCGAAGAGCGGGGCCAGATCCTGCCGCTGGATGAGGCACGCCGCCACGCGCTGCAAACCCTGGCCGAGGCGTATAACCGTCAAGGCTTCCGTGTCCTGATGCTCGGTACGCGCGATCTCGGTCACGATGGCTGCGCCTTCCCACTCAGCATCGCCGACGAGCGGGATCTGATCCTGTGCGGCCTGTTAACCTTCCTCGATCCGCCGAAAGAGTCCGCCGCCGCCGCGATCGACGCTCTGCGCGAAAATGGTGTTATGGTTAAGGTCTTGACCGGCGATAACCCGACCGTGACCGGCAAGATCTGCCAAGAGGTGGGATTGGAGCCGGGTGAGGTTCTGCTCGGCAGCGATATCGAGCGACTGGATGATCAACAGTTGGCACATGAGGCCGAACGACGCACCGTCTTTGCCAAGCTGAGTCCGTTGCAGAAGTCTCGTGTGCTCAAGGCATTACAGAATAATGGCCACACCGTCGGCTTCCTCGGTGATGGCATCAACGATGCGCCGGCGCTGCGCGATGCCGATGTCGGTATCTCCGTCGATACCGGTACCGATATCGCCAAAGAGTCGGCGGATATCATCCTGCTAGAGAAGGATCTGATGGTATTGGAACAGGGGGTGATCACCGGACGTGAGACCTTCGGTAACATCATCAAATACCTGAACATGACCGCCAGCTCTAACTTCGGCAACGTGTTCTCTGTCCTGGTGGCCAGCGCCTTTATTCCGTTCCTGCCGATGCTGGCCATCCAGCTCTTGCTGCAAAATCTGCTGTATGATCTGTCACAGATGAGCCTACCCTGGGATCGCATGGACAAGGAGTTTCTGCGCAAACCGCGCAAGTGGGATGCCAAAAACATCGGCCGCTTTATGCTGTGGATCGGCCCGACCTCCTCCCTGTTCGACATCGCCACCTATGCCCTGATGTGGTACGTCTTCTCCGCCAACAGCATCGCCCATGAGTCGCTGTTCCAGTCCGGCTGGTTCATCGAGGGGTTACTGTCGCAGACCCTGGTGGTGCATATGCTGCGCACCCAGAAGATCCCCTTCATCCAGAGTTGTGCCGCACTGCCAGTGATGCTGACCACCGGTGTCATCATGGCGTTAGGGATCTACATCCCCTTCTCGCCCCTGGGGCACTTTATCGGCCTGCAACCGCTGCCGTTGAGCTACTTCCCGTGGTTGGTCGCCATCCTGTTGAGCTATTGCGTTCTGACGCAGCTGATGAAGCGTTTCTATATTCACCGCTTCGGTCAGTGGTTCTAATCCTACCGATGCGCCGCTTCGCGGCGCATCGGCCACATTGGTGCGAAAAGCGGCGTAACTCGCCGAATAAACAAAGAAATACCATTACAATGCCAATCATGATATAAAAAATTTTTACTGTCATAATGCTTATAACTTTATGAAATACTAAGAGTAGTCTTAAGTTCATACCTCCTTTTGTCATCGGCAAATCAAAAAAACGTCATATTTTCCTTTTCCCCGGCCAGTCTTCTCGCCGATAATGCGCCGCGTTCATGTCCACAAACTGGCGTAACGCATATGCTACATCTCTTTGCAGGGCTAGATTTCCATACTGGCCTAATGTTAGTCCTCGCACTGCTGTTTGTGCTGTTCTACGAAGCCATCAATGGCTTCCATGATACGGCCAACGCGGTCGCCACCGTCATTTACACCCGTGCACTGCGCTCGCAGATCGCCGTGGTAATGTCCGGTATTTTTAACTTCCTCGGCGTCATGTTGGGCGGTCTGAGCGTGGCCTATGCCATCGTTCACCTGCTGCCGACCGATCTGTTGCTGAACGTCGGCTCTTCCCATGGTTTGGCGATGATGTTCTCCCTGCTGTTGGCGGCGATCATCTGGAACCTGGGCACCTGGTACTTCGGCCTACCGGCCTCCAGCTCGCACACCCTGATCGGTGCCATCATCGGTATCGCGCTCACGAACGCGCTGATGACGCACACCTCGGTGGTCGATGCCCTCAATATCCCTAAGATGATTGAGATCTTCCTGTCATTGATCATCTCGCCGATCGTCGGCCTGCTGCTGGCGGGTCTCATGGTATGGTGTTTGCGTCGTTACTGGAGCGGCACCAAGAAGCGTCGCCGCATCCATATGACGCCGGCCGAGCGCGAGAAGATCGACGGCAAACGCAAGCCACCGTTCTGGACGCGTATCGCCCTGATCGTCTCTGCCATTGGTGTCAGCTTCTCCCACGGCGCCAACGACGGCCAGAAAGGGATCGGTCTGCTGATGCTGGTGTTGATCGGCGTCGCCCCGGCGGGCTTCGTGATGAACATGGATGCCACCGGATATGACATCGCCCGTACACGCGATGCCATCACCCATCTGGATCAGTATTATCGCCAACATCAGGCTGACCTGAGCCATGTCATCAACACCGAGCCGGAGATCCCGGCGAGTGAAGAGGGACAGGGCAGCAAGATCTTCCATTGCAACCCGGCACGGGCGCAAGTCGCCATCGCCAGTGCGCAAGGTATGCTGGCCGATCTGCAAAACTATGATCAACTGACCGTCGATCAACGCAGCCATATGCGTCGCCTACTGATGTGCGTGGCCGATACGGCCGGTAAGGTCGCCAAACTGCCGGAAACCAGCGATAGCAACAAACGCTTCCTGGGCGACCTGCGTAAAGATCTGCTGGCGACCGTCGAATATGCTCCGATGTGGATCATCGTCGCCGTCGCACTGGCCCTGTCGCTGGGCACCATGGTCGGCTGGCGTCGCGTTGCGACGACCATCGGTGAGAAGATCGGTAAGAAGGGGATGACCTATGCACAAGGGGTGTCGGCTCAGATGACCGCCGCCATCTCCATCGGTGTCGCCAGCTATACCGGGATGCCGGTTTCCACCACTCACGTGCTCTCCTCGGCCGTGACCGGCACCATGCTGGTCGATGGCGGCGGCGTGCAGGGTAAGACGGTGAAAAACATCCTGCTGGCCTGGGTATTAACCCTGCCGATGGCGATCGTCATTTCCAGTCTGTTGTACTGGCTGGCGTTAACCTTCGTCGTCTAAACGCCCGCTAATGAAGACTAAGCCCGTCATTGACGGGCTTTTTTTTACCTCAGGCGCATCGGCGCGCACCTGGTACGACGCGATACCTACAACGACAGGATCACGCCCAGCGCCCCCTCTTACCACACGCCATGTAACAAGATCACCCCGATGCATAACGGAGCCGCATAGCGCCAGGTAAAACGCAACGCCCGGCGCCACAGCGGCGACAGAGTCGACGGCAACAACCCTTCCAGTCGAGATGACCAACCGAACAGCAGGCAGATGACGATGGCGAACAGCGGCATCATCAGGTTAGAGGTCAGAAAATCCAACCAGTCGAACAGCGAGCGCCCCGCCCAGGTGTAATCCGCCAGTGGGCCAAACGACAGTGTAACCGGGATGCCTGCCAGCATGATGCTGGCGCTGACCAACAGAGTGGCATTACGGCGCGACCATCCCCAGCGGCCACAGGCGAAGGCCACGATATGCTCCAGTAAGGAGATAGAGGAAGAGAGTGCCGCCAGCAACAGCAAGATAAAAAATGCCGACGCCCACAGTGAGGCAAAAGGCAGATGACTAAAGAAGACCGGCATGGTCATAAAGGTCAGCCCCGGTCCTGCGCTCGGATCCAGACCGGCGGCACTCAGCGCCGGAAAGATCATCAAACCGGCCAGCACACAGACCAGACAAGAGAGCGCCACCACCCACAGGCTGGATCGCGCCACGCCATCACTACTCGGCAAGTAGGCACCATACGTGGTATGGATCCCCAGGCCGACGGACAGGGAAAAGAAGGCTAAGCCCAACGCATCCAAGACGCTTTTTCCGCTCAGATGGCTAAAGTCGGGCCACAGAAACAGGCGTAAGCCGGCGGTGGCCCCCGGCAAGGTCAACGCGATGACGATCAACGCTACCATGATCAACAGCAACAGCGGCATCATCACCTTCACCGCCTTCTCCACCCCGCGCTGTACCCCGCCCAATACCACATAGGCGGTCAGTGCGGCGAACAACAGGTGGGTCACGACTGGCCAATAGGGATGACTAATATAGTGACTGAACAGCGCCTGAAATCCCTGTGCATGGTCGCTCTGCAAGCGCCCGGCCCCCGCCATCAACGCATAGCCGACTGTCCAGCCGCCGACCACACTATAAAAACTGTAGATGCACCAACTGGTCACGATACCGAGCAAGCCGACCCACCCCCAATGACGCCCGCACAACTGGCGGAATGCCTGCACCACGCTCTGACGGCTATGGCTGCCCAGCAGGGTCTCGGCCATAAAGACCGCCAATCCCAGGGTAAAGCTAAACAGAAGGAACAACAGCAGGAAGGCACCGCCGCCATTGGTCGCCGTCACATAGGGGAATTTCCAGATGGCACCGATCCCGATCGCCGATCCGGCGGCGGCCAGGATGTGGCCCACTCGCGACGACCACTGGGGAACGCGGCTCACCGCCGGTGAGCTGTCTAACACTTGACTCATAACATCACTCCGCTGGATGGGGAATCGCCGGAGTACGTCTTGAGGTTTACCTACAACAAGGCCGCCATCCGGCGGCCCTGAGAAAATAGATGGTGTAAGCAGGCCGCCCTAGGTGCTAAGGAGAAGAAGTAGGTTTAGCAGGCGACGCTGTACTGACATAGTCATTGATATCCGTAATGGAAGATTCCCTTTTACCCTATAACAATCCGCTCGGTTAGGCAACGCGCGTATTTCGTCAGTGCCAGATGGCTAACCCAATCAAGGCGAGGGTAACCAATCCGCACAGGGCGCTGGTCAAGATAAATTGGCGGCGTAACCGCTCACAACGGCGAATGAACTCATCGTCATGGTGATCGTTGTAACGACGCTCATAGATATAGCGCACCAGGCGTAACTGCTTACTCGGTTGACCATGACTGGTAAAGAAACCACTGCCATCGACATATTGATAGAGCAAGGGATCGCAACCGCGCAAGACTATCAATAGGGAGCGCAGAGAGGAGTAATAACGTAGCATGTTGACTACGCACACAATAAACAACGCCCAGAATAGTGCGACGGTATTAATCATGATTTCCCCCTCCTGGCATCCTCACGGCATAACGCTGCCGAGGACGCGATACTGAACTCGACAATGTCGGCGTAGCGTGCCGCCGACCCATGGTGTTGTCATCAAGAGACGGTATTCCCTGCCCGAGGGAGTACAATTATTAGTGTAGGAAATCTGGCGGCGACGCGTGCGAAGATCACAAAAATTATTTCTTTCAGCCCTGGCGAGCGCGGATCCACTACGCTATAGGTTAAAGATTTCATTATATATTCGGCGAAGTCGCCGTCAAAATGCCGTCCGAGGCGGCATTATCTTGGGGGTAAATCAACTTTTGCACGCAATCGGGAAACAGTGCTTGATTTACCCTGCGGTGATCCTTATAAAAAATGAGTTAATCATATTACTAGGCTATGTCCCGCAAGGGTGTATGTGCATCGAAGGCGCCATTGCGGGACACAGCCTAACACTTTCCGGTCACGGTCTTCTCTGGGTGAGCAACGCGACCACGACCCTGTGAGCCGTATGACATATCTCACGATCCGGACAGTGCTATTATACAGGTATCGCCAGCACGCCCGCCGTGGCAGACGAAACCTGTGATACCCGTTAACCGGCTTTAGGAAGGAGCGCTCTTATGGCTTATAAACACATTCTGGTTGCTGTAGACCTTTCCCCGGAAAGTAACATACTGGTCGAAAAAGCCGTGTCCATGGCACGCCCCTACGACGCGAAGGTTTCGTTGATCCACGTAGACGTCAACTACTCCGATCTTTATACCGGTCTAATCGACGTCAACTTGGGGGATATGCAGAAGCGTATTTCCGATGAGACGCATCACGCCTTAACCGAGTTATCTCAACATGCCGGTTATCCGATCACCGAGACCCTGAGCGGCAGCGGTGACCTCGGTCAGGTCTTGGTCGACGCCATCAAGAAGTATGATATGGACCTGGTGCTGTGTGGCCATCATCAAGATTTCTGGAGTAAGCTGATGTCCTCCGCACGTCAGCTGATCAATACCGTGCATATCGACATGTTGATCGTGCCGCTAAAAGACGAAGAAGACGATTAATTTGCACTAATATCCCCGGTTCTTCCCCCCGCCACGGCGCTCACGCCGTGGCGTTTTTGTTTCTTTCCCGCCAACTTTTAGCAAAAGAGTGAACAAGCGCTCAATTAACCGACAATCAAAATAATAATCTAGTAATCACGGTTAAATACCACATTTAATACAGTAGATTTGTTTATAAAATAGAATTCTATTTCATCAAGATGTACCTATGCATCACGCAATCACTTTTACCAACATAACAATAATCTGAGGCCAACCACAATGAACACCACCACGCCGGGCTTGCTCCAGCAGCCAAAGCCATTTTTCATGATATTTTTCATAGAATTATGGGAACGTTTCGGTTATTACGGCGTACAAGGAATTCTGGCCGTCTTCTTCGTAAAACAGCTAGGATTCTCCCAAGAACAAGCCTTTATCACCTTCGGTGCCTTCGCTGCCTTGGTCTACGGCCTGATCTCTATCGGCGGTTACGTCGGTGACCATCTGCTCGGGACGAAACGCACCATGGTGCTTGGCGCTATCGTGCTGGCCCTGGGCTACTTTATGACCGGGATGTCGCTGCTCAAACCGCAGATGATCTTCGTCGCCCTCGGCACCATCGCCGTCGGCAACGGACTATTTAAGGCCAATCCCGCCAGCCTGCTCTCCAAATGCTATCCGCCGAAAGATCCGCGCCTCGATGGGGCGTTCACGCTGTTCTACATGTCGATCAACATCGGCTCGTTGATTTCGCTCTCCCTGGCACCGATCATCGCCGAACGCTTCGGCTACGCCGTGACCTATAATCTGTGCGGCGCAGGGTTGATCGTCGCCTTGTTGGTCTACTTTGCCTGCCGCGGCATGGTGCGTAGCCTCGGCTCCGAGCCAGACCATCTGCCTCTGAACTACGGCAAGCTGTTGCTCGTTCTGGCCGGCTCTGTGGTCATGATTGCTATCTGCGCCTGGCTGATGCATAACGTCGGCGTAGCGAACATCGTGTTGATCGCCGTCTCCGTGGTCGTGATCTACTTTTTCTTCCGCGAGGCCTTCAAGCAAGATACCCAGGGACGTAACCGTATGTTCGTCGCCTTTATCCTGATGCTCGAAGCCGTACTGTTCTACATCCTCTACGCACAAATGCCGACCTCGCTCAACTTCTTCGCCATCAACAACGTGCGTCATGAGATCCTCGGCTTCGCGATTAACCCGGTCAGCTTCCAGGCCCTCAACCCCTTCTGGGTGGTGGTCGCCAGCCCCGTATTGGCCTCGATCTATACTCACCTCGGTAGTCGTGGACGCGATCTGAGTATGCCGACCAAGTTTACCCTGGGGATGCTGCTGTGCTCGCTGGGCTTCCTGACCGCCGCCGCTGCGGGTCTATGGTTCGCCGACGCCCAAGGATTGACCTCACCGTGGTTTGTGGTCTTGGTTTACCTGTTTCAGAGCCTGGGTGAGTTGATGATCAGCGCCCTGGGTCTGGCAATGGTCGCCGCCCTCGTTCCCCAGTACCTGATGGGCTTCATCCTCGGTATGTGGTTCCTGACTCAAGCCGCCGCCTTCCTGCTCGGCGGCTATGTCGCCACCTTTACCGCCGTACCAGACGGTATCACCGATCCGTTACAGACACTGCCCATCTACACCAGCGTATTCGGTAAGATCGGCATCGCGACGCTGATCATCGCGCTGGTAATGGCGGCCCTGGTTCCTTGGCTCAAACGCATGATGAATACGCAAAGCGACGGCCAAAACGCCTGATTATCCTCTGTATAACAAGGCCCTGCTAGCACAGGGCTTTGTTCTTCTCCCCTCGCCAGCAAACTCCTTGCATCGCTAATCTATGGCGATGCTATAGTGCCAATCAGCCTATTTTTTAAGCACAAACGCTGCTATCCGGCTACCCACGTGCCCTCCGCCCCTCACCAGGAGTTTCCTATGACATCGATCGATTCCGTCGAGCACTTTATGCAGCACGTCCTATTGCGCGACCCACACCAGCCAGAGTTTGCCCAGGCCGTACGCGAAGTCATGACCACCCTATGGCCCTTTCTACAACAGCATCCCCACTATCGCCAGGCCGCCCTGCTGGAACGCCTGATCGAGCCTGAAAGGGTGATCCAGTTTCGTGTCAGTTGGGTCGACGATCGCAACCAGGTGCAAGTGAACCGAGCCTGGCGCGTACAGTTCAACTCCGCCATCGGCCCCTACAAAGGGGGAATGCGTTTCCATCCCTCTGTCAACTTGTCGATCCTGAAGTTCCTCGGCTTCGAGCAGACGCTGAAAAACGCCCTCACCACCCTACCGATGGGGGGCGGCAAGGGGGGCAGCGACTTTAACCCCAAAGGGAAAAGCGATGGCGAAATCATGCGTTTCTGCCAGGCACTGATCGGCGAACTATACCGTCATCTCGGCCCCGATACGGATGTCCCCGCCGGTGATATCGGCGTCGGAAGCCGCGAAGTCGGCTATATGGCGGGGATGATGAAGAAGCTCGCCAACCATACCGCCTGTGTGTTTACCGGTAAGGGGCTGGCCTTCGGCGGCAGCCTGATGCGCCCACAGGCGACGGGCTATGGTCTGGTTTACTTTACCGACGCCATGCTACAACGCCATGGCTTGGGGATGGAGGGGATGCGTGTCGCCGTCTCGGGTTCGGGTAACGTGGCTCAGTACGCCATAGAGAAGGCGATGGCGCTAGGCGCTAGCGTTATCACCGCCTCCGACTCCAACGGTAGCGTGGTGGATGAGGCGGGGTTTACGGCGGAGAAGCTGGCCCAACTCTGCGCCATCAAGGCCTCGCCGGACGGGCGCATCGCCGACTATGCGCGTACCCTCGGCCTAACCTACCTCGAAGGGCAGCAGCCCTGGCATGTACCGGTCGACATTGCCCTGCCATGCGCCACCCAGAATGAACTGGACAGCGAAGCCGCCCGGATGCTGATCGCCAATGGGGTACGTGCCGTGGCCGAAGGCGCCAACATGCCGACCACCATCGAAGCGACGGATCTCTTCTTGCAGGCCGGCGTGTTGTTCGCCCCCGGCAAGGCAGCCAATGCCGGCGGCGTTGCCACCTCGGGGTTGGAGATGGCGCAGAATGCCGCACGCCTGTCATGGAAGGCCGATGAAGTCGACCAGCGACTGCATCAGATCATGCTGGACATTCACCAGGCCTGCGTCGACTACAGCGGTGAGCCGACGGGCCCGACCCACTACGTTCGTGGTGCCAACATCGCCGGTTTCGTCAAGGTTGCCGACGCAATGTTAGCCCAAGGGGTTCTGTAATCCGTTTCTCGCGCCCTACGGGGCGCGCCTACAGTGGCAAAGAGAGGCGGAAACAGGCTCCCGGCTGTCCCGTCACCAAGGCGATATCGCCATCATGTAGCGCCAGCATCCGTTTCACGATCAAGAGTCCCAAGCCACCACTCTCGTGGCGTCGTTCTGCGGATGATAACGGCCGCTGGAATAGGGCCTCTCGCAATGCATCGGGCACGCCGGGGCCACTGTCGCATAACTCCACCCACAAGCGTCCCTGCGCCTGCCATAGACGGACCACGATGCGCCCCTCTGGCGGCGTATGGCGCAAGGCGTTATCCAGCAGGTTGGTCAATACCCGCTCCATCATATGGATATCCGCCGTGATCGGAGGCAATCCCGCCACCACATCGGTACTCAGCGTCAAGCCACGCGTCTCGGCGGCCAACTCAAACTTTTGGAACACATCCTGCACCAACTCGGCGAAGGAGAAAGGCTCGCACTGTGGCTTAACCGCACCGTACTCTAGCCGCGCCAGCTCGAACAGCTGCTGAGCCAGGCGCCCCACCTTCTGACTCTGCGTTAAGGCGGTAGCCAGATAGCGCCGCCGATCCGCCTCGCCGAGACTCTCCTGCTTCAGGCTCAGGGTCTCCAGATAGCCGTGTAGCGAGGTCAGCGGTGTGCGCAAGTCGTGTGACACGGTGGTGATAAACTCACGCCGCTGACGATCCTGATCGGCCAGACGCCGCCACTGCTCGGTGATGCGCCGCGCCATACGGCCAAACGCCCGCTGCAGACGCGCCACCTCATCCTCGCCCTGCACCCGCTGCAACGCCGCCAACGTCTCCGGACTCAAGGTCTCCAACCCTTCACGCTCCAGACGATCCACTTGGTGCGTCAAGGCATGTACCGGTCGCGTCACCCAACGGTACGCCAGCAGCCAAGCCAGCAATCCACACCCCAGGATCAGGGCGATCGACCACCCCGCCATGCGCCAGGCCGAGCCGAGGCGGGCATCATCGCTCAAGCGGTTATACTCCTCCCCCAGCAACACCACATACAGATAGCCGCGGGTATGGCCATTCAGGGTCAACGGCGTGACGCTAAACACCTTCTTAGCATCACGACTACGTGGATCATCGCCATATAGTGGTAAGGCCTGACCGGCCAAGAAGGCTTCGATCGGCGCCAGGCCGACACGATGACGCACGATGCGTCCCGCGGGAGCCGCATCGCCGATGATCTGCCCCTGGCTATCCAGCAGATAGACCTCCACGCTAGGATTCACCGCCATCAGCTGGTCGAATAGTCGTTTCACCGAGGCTCGATTCAGGCCATCGGCCTGCAACAGCGGATTATGCTGGGCGATATGGCTGGCCAGATCGGCGGAAAGACGCTGGATCACCTGATGGCTATAGGCGGCGTTACTACGCAGCTGTAACCAGCCCGTCAAGGTACTACAGACCAGCAGCAGCAGGGCAAACACCAGGGCAAGACGCTGCGAGAGACTGAGGTATCTCATGCGGGAACTCCACCATCACCGAACTTATAGCCTGCGCCCCATACCGTCAGGATCCAGACCGGCTCGGCGGGATCGTCTTCGATCTTGGTGCGCAGCCGATTGATATGGGTATTGACGGTATGTTCGTAGCCATCATGTTGATAACCCCAGACTTTATCCAGCAATTGGAGACGTGAAAATACCTGCCCCGGATGGCGAGCGAAGAAATAGAGTAGATCAAACTCGCGCGGCGTCAGCTCGATCGCCCGCTCCGCCACCCAAGCCTGACGCGCGATCGGGTCGAGGGTCAGGGCGCCGTGAGTCAAGCGCCCCGCCTCTAGCATCAGATTACGTCCCATCGCCTCTTGGCGCCGAAACAGCGCCTTGACCCGAGCAACCAGTTCGACCATGGAGAAGGGTTTCGCCAGGTAGTCGTCCGCTCCCAACTCTAGCCCCAAGACGCGATGCGGTTCGCTGGAGCGAGCGCTGATGATGATAATCGGGGTATAACGTGTCATCGCGCGGACCCGGCGGCAAATGTCTAAGCCATCCACCCCCGGCAGCATCAGATCCAGGATCAATGCGTCCCAACCGCCCTGTTCGATCAACGCCATGCCTCGATCCCCCTCGGCGGCATGAGTGACATGGTAGCCCGCATCGCTCAGATGCAGCGTTAGTAGTTCGGCGATCAGTGTGTCATCCTCGACCACCAGGATCCGTTTTTCCGTCATCGTCTCTCCTCCACGCGCCTAGATTTATTCAGTCTACCCGGCCTCTACCCTCCGAGTTATCACATTTTGTTTATAAAGTCGGCAAACTGACATTAACTTTCAGTCGGACTACCACAATGCGCTCAATTACCGCATTGACATCGCCGGCGAGGAGTGAACGACCTCGATCAGCAGTGAAATAATTTTCATAGAATTAAATTGCCTTATCGTTTCATCTCACAAATATAAACATTGGTCATTATCCCCCACGAAAATGCATACTTTTCCCATACCAATGCCTAAGGAAATGATAATGAAATGTTAATAGCCGTGTGAGTTTCAAGGAAAAAATAACACGATAAAAGTAATAAAATTACCTAGGAAATTAAATGAGACCATTTTTTTACCTTGTTTTATCCATAAATTAACATGTATGGGCATAGATCACATTTCCCCCGCCACGGGCAGCCAGTCGTCGCCATTCTTCATTACCCTTTTCGCATGAATTTTCCCAGGCTCTTACAACAACAAAGGTTCAGCCATGAAATTCAAACTCGCCTTGCTCACGACCGCTTTGGCCTCTGCGTGCCTGTTTTCCTCCCCCTCGTTTGCCGCAGAAAAGGCCGATAAGCATGACATTGCCGTGGTAGCCAAAGTCACTGGCATCCCCTGGTTCAACCGTATGGAGACCGGAGTAAACCAGGCGGCGCAACAGTTGAATGTCAATGCCTACCAAACCGGTCCGGCGACGCCGGATCCGGCGCAACAAGTGAAAGTCATAGAGGATCTGATCGCCAAGAATGTCGACGCCATCATCGTGGTACCCAACGACGCTAAGGTGTTGGAGCCGGTACTGAAGAAGGCGCGCGATAAGGGGATTGTGGTGCTGACGCATGAGTCACCCGATCAACAAATCGGCCAATGGGACATCGAAACTATCGATAGCCAGAAGTACGCCGAAGCCAACGTCGATCAGCTGGCCAAGGCGATGGGGGGCAAAGGGGGTTATGCCATCTACGTCGGCTCCCTAACGGTGCCGCTGCACAACGCCTGGGCCGATTACGCCGTGAAATACCAGAAAGAGAAGTACCCGGAGATGTTTGAGGTTACCTCGCGTCTACCGGTGGCCGAGAGCATCGATAAATCCTATGCCACCACCCTGGATCTGATGAAGACCTATCCTCAATTGAAAGGGATCATCGGCTTCGGGTCACTCGGCCCTATCGGCGCCGGCCAAGCCGTCGCCAAGAAACGCGCCAAGGATAAAGTCGCCGTCGTCGGCATCGCGATGCCTTCCCAGGCTGCACCTTATCTGATACGCGGCGATATCAAGCAAGTCTTGCTGTGGGATCCGAAGGACGCCGGCTATGCGCTGGTAACCGTGGCCGACCGCCTGTTGCAAGGGCAAGAGGTCACGCCGGACCTGAGCATTGATGGACTGGGCAAGGCGGATGTGGACATGAAAGATCACGTTATCCGCTTCAATAAAATATTGGCAGTGACCAAAGATAACGCCCAGTCGCTCGGTTTCTGATCTCGGCCAACGCCGTCATCACCAGGGAAACCATCCCGCCAGCCGACACGACTGGCACTCAGGTAACGTCTCTCCATCGTCATACCGTGACGCCCCGACTCGGGGCGTCCGGCGGAGTATTGCCCATGAACAGCAGCGCATTCATCACGCTTGAAAACATCAGTAAGCAGTTTCCCGGCGTGCTGGCACTGGACCGGGTCAGCCTCACGCTGAACAAAGGCGAGGTACACTGCCTGGCCGGCCAGAACGGCTGTGGCAAAAGCACCATCATTAAGGTGATCTCCGGCGTCTATCAGCCGGAAAAAGGGGCGCGTCTCCTGATCGACGGCAAGCTCTTCCACCAGCTCACGCCTTCGCTCTCCGCCCATTACGGGATCCAGGTCATCTACCAGGATCTCTCTCTCTTTCCTAACTTCAGCGTGGCGGAAAACATCGCCATTCATCGCTACCAGCCCGGTGGCGATCTGTGGGTTCGCAGAGGCGCCATGCGACAGCAGGCGCTGGCGGCCATGCAACGCATCGGAGTCACCCTCGACCCCGATAAAAAGGTTGAAAAGCTGTCGATCGCCGATCGACAGTTGGTTGCCATCTGTCGCGCCATCGCCGCCGATGCACGTCTGGTGATTATGGATGAACCGACGGCCTCCCTCACCCGTCAGGAGGTCAACGGCCTACTGCGTGTGGTCAACGAACTCAAGGCCGCCGGGATCTGTGTGGTGTTCGTCAGCCATCGCCTGGATGAGGTGATGGAGGTCGCCGATCGCATCAGCGTGATGCGCGACGGTAAGCTGGTCGGCACCTGGCCCGCCAGCGAGTTAGATAGCCACGAGCTGGCCTTCCTGATGACCGGCCAACGCTTCCACTACACACCTCTGCCGCCCTATAGCGCTGCGACGACGGTCCCGCGTCTGGCGCTGCGCAACCTTACCCGGCATGGCAAGTACCATGATATCAGTCTAGCGCTGCATCCCGGCGAGATCGTCTCCATCGTCGGCCTACTCGGCGCCGGGCGTACCGAGCTATGCCTAAGCCTATTCGGCATGACCCGCCCGGACAGCGGCGAGATAGCTATCGATGGCCAGGCCGTGACCCTCAACGGCAACCGTGACGCCATCCGCCACGGTATCGGTTATG
Source organism: Edwardsiella tarda ATCC 15947 = NBRC 105688 (assembly GCF_003113495.2). NCBI lineage: Bacteria > Pseudomonadati > Pseudomonadota > Gammaproteobacteria > Enterobacterales > Hafniaceae > Edwardsiella > Edwardsiella tarda. The sequence goes on along the minus strand of NZ_CP084506.1, from coordinate 166,890 downwards.
TCTCGGAGGATCGTCTGACTCAGGGGCTCATCATGGATCAGTCGATCTACGACAACACCATCGTCACTGTTTTCGACCAGCTACACACCCGTGCCGGCCTGCTCGATCACCGACGGGCCGACGCATTGGTTCAGCGCCTGATCCGCGAGCTGAACATCAAGGTCGCCGACAGTGCCCTCGCGGTGAAAACACTCTCGGGCGGTAATGCCCAGCGTATCGCCATCGCCAAGTGGGTCGCAACCCAGCCCCGCATCCTGATCCTCGACTCTCCCACCGTCGGCGTCGATATCGCCAACAAGGAGGGGATCTACCAGATCGCACGCGATCTGGCACAACAGGGCATGGCGGTGTTGATGATCTGCGACGAGATCCCGGAAGCCTACTACAACAGCCACCGCATCCTGGTGATGCGCCGGGGAGAACTGGTGGCCGAATTCTTACCGCAACGCTGCAGCGAACAAGACATCGCCGAGGTGGTCAATGCATAACTCCTTCCTTTCTCGTCTCGCGGGACGGCACGAAGCCTACCTCGGACTCTTGGTGGTCGCCCTGGCGCTGGGGCTGACACTGACGACCGACGAGTTCTTTTCACTGGGTAACCTGACCGATGTCGCCACCAGTTACGCCATCCTTGGCATCTTGGCCTGCGGCCTGTTCGTGGTGCTGATCGCCGGAGGGATCGATATCTCCTTCCCGGCGATGACCGCCATCGCCCAGTACGTCATGGCCAGTTGGATCATCACCCACGGCGGCAGCTTCCCGCTGGCCTTCGCCTTGGCGATCGCCGTCGGCCTGTTGCTCGGGCTGTGCAACGGCTTCCTGGTCTACTGGTTACGGGTACCGGCAATCATCATCACCATCGCCACCCTCAACCTCTACTATGGGCTGCTGGTCTACCTGACCAAAGGCACCTGGCTGTACGGTTTCCCCGACTGGTTTATGGAGGGGGTGAACTACTTCTCATTCACCGCGAGCGATGGCTACGACTATGGTTTGACGCTCCCCCTGCTCTGCCTCGGTGGCACCATCGCGCTGACGGCACTACTGATGAACTATACCCGTCTGGGACGGCAGATCTATGCCATGGGCGGCAACCGTGATGCCGCCTCTCGACTGGGGATGAATCTGTTACGCCTGCACTTCTACGTCTATGGTTACATGGGCATCCTGGCCGGCGTGGCGGCGGTAGTACAGGCGCAGATCACTCAATCGGTGGCCCCCAACTCCCTACTCGGTTTCGAGCTAACGGTGCTGGCGGCGGTGGTACTCGGCGGCACCAGCATGTCCGGCGGACGCGGCACCCTCACCGGCACGCTGCTGGGGGTGATCCTGCTGGCCTTCCTGCAAAACGGGTTGACGCTGCTCGGCGTCTCCTCCTACTGGCATACGGTGCTCAGTGGGGTGATCATCCTGATCAGCATCAGCAGTACCGCCTGGAATGAAAAACGCAAACTGGCTAAGGAGCTATAACATGAACGCCTTTGCGCGCCTGCTGCCCGGCGATCGTATCATCCGCCTACAGTGTCTGATCATCGTCGTCGTCGCGTTGCTGTTTTCCGCCCTGCTCGGTACCCGCTTCTTCAGCGTGGCGAACTTTCAATCCATCACCGCCCAATTGCCAATCCTCGGCATGCTCGCCCTCGGCATGGGGGTGACCATGCTAACCGGCGGCATCAACCTGTCGATCATCGCCGGTGCCAACGCCTGTTCGCTGGTGATGGCCGCCATCATCGTCGCACATCCCGATCAGCCCCTATTCCTCCTACTGGCGCTCTTGGCTGGCCTGGCGGTGGCGGTAGCCATCGGTGCGCTCAACGGCGCGTTGATCGCCTGGATCGGCGTCTCACCGATCCTGGCGACCCTCGGTACCATGACTCTGATCACCGGCCTGAATATCCTGCTCTCCAACGGGGCGGTTATTGCCGGTTTCCCGCCATTGTTCCAACAGCTCGGCAGTGCGACGCTGTTGGGGATCCCGCTGGCACTGCTGCTCTTTTTGGCGGTGGCCGCCGCCCTGTGGCTACTGTTGGAGCACACCACCCTGGGACGCAGCCTGTATCTGATCGGATCCAACCAACAGGCGACCCACTTCAGCGGCGTGAATACGACCCGGGTACAGATCGCCGTCTATGTGATCTCGGCCGTGCTCGGCTGGGCAGCCGCCTTACTGATGATGGCCAAATTTAACTCGGCCAAGGCCGGTTACGGCGAATCCTACCTGCTGGTCACCATCCTGGCCTCGGTACTCGGCGGCATTAACCCAGACGGCGGTTTTGGCCGTATCCTCGGGCTGGTGCTGGCGTTGATCGTGTTACAGATGCTGGAGAGCGGCCTCAATTTGCTGGGCGTCAGCAGCTACCTGACCATGGCCCTATGGGGCGGTGTGCTGATCCTGTTTATCGCATTACAGAATCGAAAAGCCTGATTTCGGGAGAACATTCATGGCGAGCTATTTTATTGGCGTAGATGTAGGAACCGGCAGCGCCCGCGCTGGCGTCTTTGACCTCAGTGGACGCATGGTCGGCCAGGCGACACGCGAAATCGACCTCTATCGTCCCCAGGCCGACTTCGTCGAACAATCTTCAGATAACATCTGGCAGGCCGTGTGTAACGCGGTACGCGATGCCGTGAGCCAGGCCGATATCAATCCGATTCAGATCAAAGGAATGGGATTCGATGCCACCTGCTCGTTGGTGGTTCTGGATAAGGAGGGCAAGCCGCTGACCGTCAGCCCCTCCGGACGCAGCGAGCAGAACATCATCGTCTGGATGGATCATCGTGCCATCGCGCAGGCGGAGCGTATCAACACCACCCATCACCGGGTACTGGACTTCGTCGGCGGGATCATCTCACCCGAGATGCAGACGCCAAAACTCTTGTGGCTGAAACAGCACATGCCGACGACCTGGGCCAATGCCGGTTATTTTTTCGACTTACCCGATTTTCTCACCTGGCGCGCTACCCAGGATGACACCCGTTCCCTCTGCTCCACGGTGTGTAAATGGACCTACCTCGGCCACGAACAGCGCTGGGACGATAGTTACTTCCGCGAGATCGGGCTGGAGGATCTGCTGGCGCACGATGCCGCCAAGATCGGGCGCGAGGTCAAAACCATGGGTGAGCCGCTGGGCTACGGCCTGACCGAGCGCGCCGCCCGTGAGATGGGGTTGATCCCCGGCACCGCCGTCAGCGTCTCGATCATCGATGCCCATGCTGGTACCCTTGGTACTCTGGGTGCCAGCGGCGTCAGCGGTGAACTGGCCGACTTCGATCGGCGTATCGCCCTGATCGGCGGCACCTCCACCGGCCATATGGCGATGTCACCCACCGCCCGTTTTATCGGCGGCGTATGGGGTCCCTACTATTCGGCGATCCTGCCCGGCTACTGGCTGAACGAGGGGGGACAATCGGCCACCGGCGCCCTGATCGATCACATCATCCAGTCCCATCCCTGTTATCCCGCCCTGCTCACCCAGGCCAAAGCCAACGGACAGACCATCTATGAGTTACTCAATGGCCTGCTACGCAAGATGGCCGGGGAGCCGGAGAACATCGCCCTGCTAACACGCGACATCCACGTTTTACCTTACTTCCACGGCAACCGTTCTCCGCGCGCTAACCCAACGCTGAGCGGGGTGCTCAGCGGGCTGAAGCTATCGCGGACGCCGGAGGATCTGGCATTGCAGTATCTGGCAACTATCCAGGCGATCGCGCTAGGTACCCGCCACATCATCGAAACGATGAACCAAAGCGGCTACCGCATCGACACTATTATGGCCAGCGGCGGCGGTACCAAAAACCCGCTCTTCGTCCAGGAGCATGCCAACGCTACCGGCTGCGCCATGCTGTTACCCGTCGAAGGCGAGGCGATGTTGCTGGGTGGCGCCATGATGGGCACGGTGGCCGCCGGTGTCTTCGATACGCTGCCGGAGGCGATGGGAGCCATGAGTCGCATCGGCAAGACCGTGACGCCGCAGGCCACCAGCATCAAGCAGTATTACGACCGCAAATACCGCGTATTTCATGAAATGTATCAAGACCATATGAAATATCGCCAGCTGATGCAGGGGGAAGAATGAACCCGGAATGGCGCCAGGCGCAAGACGCCTGGCACGTGTACAGCGAGGAGTTGGCGCAACTGGCGACGCGCCTGGATGCCGCCAGCTGGCAGCGACTGCTGGATCGGCTCGACGGCTGCCGTGGCAAGATCGTGGTCAGCGGCGTCGGTACCTCTGGGATCGCCGCACGCAAGGTCGCACACATGCTGGCCTGCGTGGAAAGACCGGCTATCTACCTCAGCGCCACCGATGCCGCCCACGGCGACCTCGGTTTCCTGCGGGCGGAGGATCTGGTCATTCTGATCTCTCGAGGCGGCAACTCCGACGAGCTGACGCGCCTGTTGCCCACCTTGCTGGCGAAGGGCGTGCCCTTGATCGCCGTGACTGAAAATCCCGACTCAGCCATCGCTCAGGCGGCACAGCTAACGCTGGCCACCGGAGTACAACAGGAGATCGATCCACTCAACATGCTGGCCACCACCTCGATCATCCTGGTGTTGGCCCTGTTCGATGCCGCCTGTGCCTGCCTGATGCAACGTAGCGGCTACGATCGCCGCACCCTACTGGCGGTACACCCCGGCGGTGACGTCGGGCTCAGCCTGCGTCACGCCGGCGATCAGCCCAACGGCGCGTAGAGGTCGAAACGGTGGCTCTTGGTGAGGGTCGCGTTCGGGGTGGCGACGCCAGCCAGCGGCGGTGCATAGTCCGGGCGCTTCACCACCACCCGTTTGGTCGCCAGTTGACGCGCCGGTGCCAGCAAGGCATCGGCGTCATCATCGGCACCGACCAACGCCTGAAACACGCGCATCTCTTTCTTCACCAACGCGCTCTTCTGGCGGTGGGGGAACATCGGATCGAGATAGACCACCTCGGGGCGGGGCGTCAAGGTCGCCAACGCCTCGATACTGGAGGCATGCAGTAAGGTCAGACGCTCGCGCAGCCAGGGGCCGATCTCTGCATCGGCATAGCCGCGCTGTAGACCATCGTCCAACAACGCCGCCACCACCGGATGACGCTCCAACATGCGCACCCGACAGCCCAGCGCAGCTAGCACGAAAGCGTCACGTCCCAGACCGGCGGTAGCATCCACCACATCGGGTAGATAGCCGCCCTTGATACCAACCGCCTTAGCCACCGCCTCACCGCGCCCGCCGCCAAAACGACGGCGATGCGCCATCGTCCCACCGACGAAGTCGACAAAAATCGCCCCCAGCTTCGGCTCATCCAGCTTACGCAGCTCCAGGCGTTGCGGCGTCAACACCAACGCCAATAAGGCGTCGGCATTGTGGCTTAACCCCCAGCGCTGCGCCAGCGTGGCCAACGCCGCGACATCGGCGCCCTGCTCGGCCAGCAGCTGAACCGACATCAGCCCTTGATCCCGTAGTGGCGCAGCATGGCGTCGATCTGCGGCTCACGCCCCCGGAAGGCCTTGAACAGCGTCATCGGCTCGTCGGAGCCCCCTTGGGACAAGATGTTATCCAAGAAGGCCCGCCCGGTATCGACGTTAAAGATACCCTCCTCCTCAAAGCGAGAGAAAGCATCCGCCGACAGCAACTCGGCCCACAGGTAGCTATAGTAACCCGCCGCATAACCGCCAGCGAAAATATGGCTGAAGGCGTGCGGGAAACGCCCCCACTCCGGCGACGGCACCACCGCTACCAGTGCCTTCACCTGACGTAGGGTCTCCATGATCTGCGCCCCTTGAGCCGGATCGAACTCGGTATGCAGGCGGAAGTCGAACAGGCCAAACTCGAGCTGGCGCAGGATAAACAGCGCCGACTGGTAGTTCTTCGCCGCCAGCATCCGCTCCAACATCGCCTGCGGCAACGGCTCGCCACTCTGGTAGTGACCAGAGATAAAGGCCAGCGCCTCCGGCTCCCAACACCAGTTCTCCATGAACTGACTCGGCAGTTCGACCGCATCCCACGGCACACCGTTGATGCCGGAAACGCCCGGGGTTTCGATACGCGTCAGCATGTGGTGCAGACCGTGGCCGAACTCGTGGAACAGCGTGGTGACTTCGTTATGGGTGAACAGCGCCGGCTGATCGCCCAGTGGGCGGTTAAAGTTACAGGTCAGGTAGGCCACTGGCTTCTGTAACGTACCGTCGGCGCGGCGCATGCGGCCGGCGCAGTCGTCCATCCAGGCGCCGCCCCGTTTATGCTCGCGTGCATACAGATCCAGGTAGAAGCTGCCGCACAACTCGCCATCGCGGTCATGCAGCTCGAAGAAACGGACCTCCGGGTGCCAGACATCGACATCGTGGCGCTCTTTGGCTGTGATGCCGTAGATGCGGCGCACCACCTCGAACAGGCCGCTCAGTACCGTCGGCTCGGGGAAGTAAGGGCGCAGCTCCTCGTCGCTGATGGCGTAGAGGTGCTGTTTCTGCTTCTCGCTGTAGTAGGTGATGTCCCAAGGCGCCAACGCATCGACGCCATAGTTCTCTTGGGCGAAGGCGCGCAACTGCTCCAGCTCCGCAGCACCCTGATCATGAGCGCGCTGGGCGAGATCGTTGAGGAAGCTCAATACCTGCTGCGGATTCTCCGCCATCTTGGTGGCCAAGGACTTATCGGCATAACTGGCGAAACCCAACAGTTGCGCCAGTTCGTGACGCAGCGCCAATGTCTCCGCCATGATCGCACTGTTGTCCCACTGGCCGGCGTTCGGTCCCTGATCGGAGGCCCGCGTCGTGAAGGCTTGATACATCTCATGACGCAATGCGCGGTTGTCGGCATAGGTCATGACCGGCAAGTAGCTCGGCATATCCAACGTCAACAGCCACCCCTGTTGGCCGCGCGCGGCCGCCAACTCGTGCGCCGCCGCCAAGGCACTCTCCGGTAGACCGGCCAGCTCGCCCTGCTCCGTGATCAGCTTGCTCCAGCCCATGGTGGCGTCCAGCACGTTATTGCTGAAGGCCGATCCCAGCTCGGACAGACGCATCACGATTTCGCCGTAGCGCTTCTGCGCCGCGGGTGGCAGCCCGATGCCGGACAGTTCGAAGTCGCGCAGCGCGTTATCGACCGCCCGCTTCTGCGCCTTATCCAGCGCCGCGTAGCCCTCGCCCGCCTTCAGCTGACGGTAGGCTTGATACAACCCCTGATGCTGGCCCACCCAGGTCCCATACTCCGACAACAGCGGCAGACACTGCTCATAAGCCGCGCGCAGTTCCGGGCTATTCTGCACCGCATTGAGGTGGCTCACCGGCGAAAAAATCCGGCTCAGGCGATCGTCGACCTCTGCCAATGGTTGTACCAAGTTATCCCAGGTGAAGGGACCGGGTTGTACCACGACGCGCTCCACCGCGGCACGGCAGTCGGCCAGCGCCGCACTTACCGCCGGCACCACATCCTGCGGCGTAATGCGAGAAAAGGGCGGGAGAACAAAGGGGGTCAGCAAAGGATTGGTCATCTGCATGTGTCCTATGGTCGGCGGGGCTGACACGGCAGCCCCGGAATTCGGGTCATCCGCCGCATGACGCGCCGGATCGAAAAAGGGGTAATGTGCCTAAGATGGAGACGCAGACGCAGAAAATCAATCTCCGCGCCGTAAATAACAGGGACCCTGAATGCGTCGCGCGATCAACGCCCCGACACACATCATGACGCGCCGGCTAGGACGATGACGACGCGTAACGGCGGATATGGCACGCCAACGCCGCTAGCCGCTCATCGTCGGCCCGCTGCGCATCGTGTGACGAGAGATAGCCCTCATAATGCGTAAAGAAACGCGCGCTGCGCGACTCGATGGGCCGCCACTCGGCCATATTGGCCGTACCATGCATCGGGAATAGCTTGCTGTGCACGTGATCGACCCCAAACCCCTCAAAAAACATCCCACAACGCCCTACGTCATCGAAGGCACGATCGAGCAGGCGCGCCACCTGCTTGGTGGCGAGCGTCAAGCGCGCCAACACCTCGTCGGGTAAATCGAAGGCATAACTGGGGTAATGACGCTTGGGGATCACCACACTGAACCCCTCGGTATTCGGGTAAATAGACAGAAAAGCCATGTGCTCGTCATCTTCCCAGATCCGATGGCAAGGCGCCTCTCCCCGTACGATTTGGCAAAAAATGCAACTCATCTTCCCACTCCTCCCGTCGCAACAGCGTGTTGGGTTTATCACGCCTCCAGGCGGAAATAGGGTATACTTTCGGCAATAGCACACCGCCCCGGCGTCGGCCTGTAACGGCTACGTCAGCCTGGTTCCTTTTTAACCCGTCGACTCATCAGAAGCAATCACCCTATGTTAAGTTATCGTCACAGTTTTCATGCTGGCAACCACGCCGACGTACTCAAGCACACCGTCCAGAGCCTGATCATCGAGGCACTCAAGGAGAAAGAGAAGCCGTTTCTCTATCTCGATACCCATGCGGGTGCCGGGCGTTACCTACTCAGTGGAGAGCATGCCGAGAAGACCGGCGAATACCTCGAGGGTATCGCCCGCCTGTGGCAGCAGGATGATCTGCCCGCAGAGCTAGAGCCCTATATGATGGCGGTGCGCCACTTCAACCGCAGCGGCCAGCTGCGCTACTACCCCGGCTCACCGCTGATCGCTCGCCAGTTATTACGTGAGCAGGATCGGCTACATCTGAGTGAACTGCATCCCAGCGACTTTCCGCTGCTGCGCGCCGAGTTCCAGAAGGATGAACGCGCCCGCGTGGTCCGCGAAAACGGCTACCAGCAGCTGAAGTCTCAACTGCCACCGGCGTCACGACGTGGCCTGATCCTGATCGATCCACCCTATGAGCTAAAGAGCGATTACCAGGATGTGGTGAAGGGGATCCAGGAGGGGTATAAACGCTTCGCCACCGGTACCTACGCGCTCTGGTATCCGGTGGTACTGCGCCAGAACATCAAACGCCTGGTGCATGCCCTGGAGGAGAGCGGTATCCGCCGTATTCTCCAGATCGAGTTAGCGGTACGCCCCGACAGCGATCAGCGCGGTATGACCGCCTCCGGCATGATCGTCATTAACCCGCCATGGAAGCTTGAGGGCCAGATGCGCAGCGTTCTCCCTTGGTTACACCAGGTGTTAGTACCCGAGGGAACCGGCCATACCAGCGTCAACTGGATCGTCCCAGAATAACGGCGGCGCGTCGCGCGACCAGACAACCCCCTACCCTCAGTACGGAATTCGTGCCTTGCCGGCGGCAAGATTTTGCCGTCGGCCCATTCCAGGCGTTACACTTCTCAACGAGCTTGCCATTCGTCGCCCGCCCTCGGCGGCAAGACATGGCGAGGATGCAATCCGATTCGTTGATAACGCAGGGACATCCCGATGACTAAACATTATGACTATCTCGCCATTGGCGGCGGCAGCGGCGGCATCGCCTCCATCAATCGGGCAGCGATGTATGGCCGCAAGTGTGCACTGATCGAGGCTAAGGCCCTCGGCGGAACCTGTGTCAATGTGGGCTGTGTGCCGAAGAAAGTAATGTGGCATGCCGCGCAGATTGCCGAGGCCATTAAGTTGTACGGTCCGGACTACGGCTTGGAGGCCACGCTGAACCGCTTCGACTGGCAGCGCCTGATCGACAGCCGCAGCGCCTATATCGATCGTATTCACCAGTCCTATCAGCGCGGGTTGAACAATAATAAGGTCGATGTTATCCAGGGATTCGCCACCTTCATTGATGCGCACACGGTCGAGGTCAACGGTGAGCGCATTAGCGCCGATCATATCCTCATTGCCACCGGTGGGCGTCCTCTGCGTCCAGCGATCCCCGGGGCGGAGTATGGCATCGATTCGGACGGTTTCTTCGCCCTCGAAGCCCTACCGCAACGCGTCGCCATCGTCGGCGCGGGTTATATCGCAGTCGAGATCGCCGGGGTACTCAATGCCCTAGGTAGCGAGACACATCTGTTCGTGCGTAAACACGCCCCGCTACGTAGCTTCGACAGCATGATCGTCGACACCTTGGTGGAGGTGATGAACAACGAAGGGCCGCAACTGCATACTCACAGCGTGCCACAGTCCGTGGTGAAGAATGCCGACGGTAGCCTGACCCTGACCCTAGAGAATGGCCATAGTCAGACCGTCGACTGCCTGATCTGGGCCGTCGGCCGGGAACCGAATACCGATCGACTGAATCTAGCGGCCGCGGGCGTGGCATGCGATGCGCGCGGTTATATCCCGGTCGATACCTTCCAGAATACCAATGTCCCCGGCATCTATGCCGTCGGCGATAACACCGGTGCCGTCGAACTGACGCCGGTCGCCGTCGCCGCCGGGCGGCGTCTCTCCGAGCGCCTGTTTAACAACAAACCGCAGGAGCATCTGGACTACAGCAACATCCCGACAGTGGTCTTCAGCCATCCCCCGATCGGCACCGTCGGCCTCACCGAAGAGCAGGCACGTGCGCAGTTTGGCGCTGATCAGGTCAAGGTATACACCTCCTCCTTCACCGCCATGTATACCGCCGTCACCCAGCATCGCCAGCCGTGCCGGATGAAACTGGTCTGCCAGGGTGCGGAAGAGAAGATCGTCGGCATCCACGGCATCGGCTTCGGCATGGATGAGATGTTGCAGGGCTTCGCCGTCGCGCTGAAGATGGGTGCCACCAAGCGCGACTTCGACAATACGGTCGCCATCCATCCAACGGCGGCGGAAGAGTTCGTAACCATGCGCTAAGCGGGAGCACCCGATGCGCACGCGTCCCCGAAAGAGAGCGCGATGTTAACGCCCTGTCCGCCACCGGCGGCAGGGCGTATTAGCATCAAGCCGACTTATCGCGCGCGGGCAGCGTGAACACCGCGACAGCCTGCGCCAACCCCGCCGCCTGCTCCTCAAGTGAGGCGGCCGTCGTGGCAGACTGCTGAACTAACGCCGCGTTCTGTTGCGTGACCTGCTCCATCTCGCTCACCGCCTGGCTCACCTGGGAAATCCCAAGGCTCTGTTCATCGGAGGCCGCCGCAATCTCGGTCATAATACCGTTCACACGCTGCGCCGCCTCGACGACCGACTGCATGGTCTCGCCAGCCTGGACGACCTGATGTGAGCCGGCATCGATGCGCCGCACCGAATCCTCGATCAACGTCCGGATCTCGCGGGCCGCTTGGGCGCTGCGTTGCGCGAGGTTACGCACCTCACCAGCCACCACCGCGAAGCCACGCCCTTGCTCTCCGGCCCGTGCCGCTTCGACGGCGGCGTTTAACGCCAAGATATTGGTCTGGAAAGAGATCGAGTCGATAACCGCCGTAATATTGGCGATCTGGCGCGAGCTTCCGGCGATGTCGTGCATCGTCGCCACCACCCGTGAAACCTCACTACCGCCTTGGTTAGCCGTCTCCGAGGCACTATTCGCCAACTGGCTAGCCTGGCGCGCATTATCCGCATTCTGGCGTACCGTGGCCGTCAATTGCTCCATGCTGGCCGCGGTCTCTTCCAATGAAGCCGCCTGCTGTTCGGTTCGCGTGGATAGATCGGCGTTACCCGTGGTGATCTCACCACTCCCCAGGAGTAAGGCATCGACCCCCCCACGGACCTGGCTGACGATGGCGATCAACGCTTGCTGCATGCTATTGACGCTGTGTGCCAACTGCCCCAACTCATTGCGTCCTCCCTCTAGGCGTACAGAGAGATCCCCCGCACTCAGACGGCGCAGATGCGCGTGCAGTTGAGCCAACGGCTGGAGCAGAATACCGCGAGCCGCCAACGCCGCAGTACTGATCAACGCCAGCACGGCCAACGCGATGGCCGCCAGCATCCAACACATGCGCTCGAAACTACGCTGGTTTTCATCGATCCCTCGCTGCAACAACGCACGGTTTTGCTCACGCCACTGCGCATAGCTCTCAGCCAGTGCATCCTGCGCCGCCTGTGTCTCGAGATTGCCATAGGCGGGATAGTCACCGGCACGGAGATAGCGTGAGGAGTCACGCAACAGGGTATAGAGTGTCTGGAAACGCTGCTCGACGGTGCTCGCCAGCGCCTCATCCTGCCCCGGCAAACGCGGAGCGGCACGATAATTCTCGAAATAGTGCGCCGCCTTATCTAACGACGCGTTAGCGGCATCCAGCAATGGGCCGATCTCGGCCTGCCTCACCCCTCCGTTTTGCTGCTTTAGGTAACGGATCGCGACGCGATTGATGGTCACTCGTGTCATCACCAACGTCTGCCAGCCATCGGCCAGCTGTTCCTGTTGGTCGCTCAGCGCTCGCGACTGAGAAAAATTGTCGCGATCTTGCGTGATGGCGGAATAAAACAATCCCCCCGACACCCCCTGTAATAGGGTGAAGACCGCCAGTAAAACGATGAGTCCTGTGATCACTCTAATATTTTTAATCATGCCAATATCCTGAATCCCTTTGATCGTGTAGAGCTACCCAAGGGGTATCGGCATGACGTAGGATAAATTCACGACAGTCATCACAAAAAAAGACTTATTAGCTTATTTTTTTATTCAACAGGTGTCTGTTTGCGGTAAAAAATAAAGATAAATAATAATGAAATCATTTTTTACATGTGGGACTTTTAATAAATAACAAATAAAAACAACAAGTTATATTTAATATGTTTATTTTTATCCATTAACACCATTTTGTGATTAAAGACGTCAAATAACCACATCACGAGTCAGGAGGAATCACACACTCACTCGGTAACGACTCCTGTGTCAGGTTTAGCCGCGTCACACGGATCACCCGATCATAATCGGCTGGAAATCCCTCCAGACCTTTTCCCTCATCAACCCCATAGAAATCGACATAGACGCGTGGATAGGCGCGAACACGTTGGCTACGTTGATGCGCAATCAGGCTCTCGGCGGCTCGCAGTTGCCCCTCTTCATCATAAAGCCACGCATCACGTCCCCCGCCACAGGGAATGAACTCGCTCACCTCGAAGCCCTCGGTGTAGGCACCACGAAAATGTTGCTCTGGCACCACGTCGCGACAACCTAACAGTAGGACGACACTCAGCAACACCCCACTCCTTGCCCCGCTCATGCCTCGCATATCTTCCCCTTATTCGACACTGCCCGTGATAACGCCCTAATCGGACAAGATAACCCCTAGCACCTTAACTACAACGCAATAGAGGCCGGATCGCTCGGGTCAGCACCCGAACAGTGCGTGGCTCCGACAGATCAGAAAACGGCTATTTTGTCGGATAAACGCGACAAAAGGTTGGCGTTTACCCGGTTCAGCGATATGGTAAAACCTCTTTTATTTTTGGTGAGTTATTCGGATTGGGTCATGGCAAAAATTCGCGTTGGCATCGTGTTCGGCGGTAAATCCTGCGAACACGAAGTTTCTCTTCAATCGGCAAAAAACATCGTCGCCGCGATCGATCACACACGTTTTGACGTGATGCTGATCGGGATCGACAAACAAGGCTACTGGTATCGTTGTCCGGAGCACGGCTATCTGAGCCATGAAGATGATCCACAACATATCGCCTTGAATCACGCGAGCGCGCATCGGCTGGCCGTATTGCCTGGTGCCCACAGTGGGCAATTGATCGACACCGTGACGGGTGAGAGCTTGCCTTCGCTGGATGTCATCTTCCCTATCGTGCACGGCACACAGGGCGAGGATGGCTGCCTGCAAGGCATGTTGAAAATACTGAACTTGCCCTTTGTCGGTTCCGATATCATCGGCTCCGCCGCCTGCATGGATAAAGACATCTGTAAGCGTCTGCTGCGCGATGCCGGGTTACCCGTCACTCCGTTCGTGACTCTCACCCGTGACACCCAGGCAGACTATGACTACGAGACACTGAGCCGTCAGCTAGGTTCGACGCTGTTCGTCAAGCCGGCCAATCAGGGCTCCTCGGTCGGGGTAAGTAAGGTACGTAACGCCGAAGAGTATGCCCGCGCTATCGCCGAAGCATTACGCTTTGACCATAAGGTGATCATCGAGCTCGGCGTCGTTGGCCGTGAAATCGAGTGCGCTATCCTCGGTAATGAAGCCGCGCAGGCCAGTGTCTGTGGCGAGATCATTCTACACAGCGACTTCTATAGCTACGATAGCAAATACATCAGCGCTCAGGGTGCGCAGGTTGTCGTACCGGCACAGATGACGCCAGAGAGCAGCGAGCGTGTGCGTCAGATAGCCCTGCAGGCGTTTCAGGCGCTCGAATGCCGCGGCCTGGCCCGTGTCGATGTCTTCCTGACAGAGGAAGGTGAGGTTATCATTAATGAAATCAACACGCTGCCTGGCTTTACCAATATCAGCATGTATCCCAAGCTGTGGCAGGCTTGTGGCATCGACTACCCGACGCTGATCACCCGCCTGATTGAGTTCGCATTAGCACGTCAGCATCGAGACAGCCAGCTATGTCAGAGCGAAGACAAACGCTAAGCCCGCCATCCTCTCTCATCTGAGCGATAAAGAGCCTGCGCCGCAGGCTCTTCGCTTATGAAATATCGTGAATAAAACTCAGGAAGTCGCTCTTACGCAGCAACGACAGCTTTTCGCGAAACTGCCGGATCTTGCTGTATACCGACTTATCGGCGGTGTGCAGCTTCGCGGCGATACACTTGACCCGTACACCACTCATCATATTGTCCAGGATGGTAAAGGTCTCTTCGCTCACCCGTCCCGGCCCATTCGACGACATAAAGGTATGTTTAACTTGCGGGGTAATAAAACGCTGCCCGCAGAGGATTTCACGCATAGCGTGCTCGATATCCAATAACGAAGCCTTCTTATGAATAAAACTGGCGTTCTCGATTAATCGAAGGAAATTAAGAGTATGTGCCGGTTGTTGCGCCGTCCAGAACACCACGCGATAAGAGGAGGGAAGGTGAGCCAAGGCACGAACGAGATGAAACAGTGAATGGGTGAGATGATTCAGGTCGATAAACAACATCTGTTCTCGTGTATCGTCCAATATCGCTCCCTGTCCACACGGCGCCACGCGTGCCAGCAATGCACAGACGCCAGAAATAAACATCTGATCATCAGAAAGAACACGGATCGCCGCGCGATCGGTATTCACCATGAATGACTCTGATAAACACGCAGATAGTGAATCCATCTTGTTATCCCTGTCGACACCAGGATGACCTTGTGTCATATCCGTCCCAAGACGCCAGCCTCAGAACACCTGGTAAAAAATGATTCACGGGTATATAGGGATCGTATCAATGTGTCATCGCCACATCCCTATCATCTTACCCGCCACAACTCATAGCGCTTAACTAGATATTATTTTTGCTATTTAAAATCAGCCGTAGGCATAACAACAACTCTCTCTACCGTAAATACACTTTACATAAAGTGAAATATCGCTCGTAGAAGCAAAGAAAAATCGACAGATAACAATAGATAAAGTCATAGAAAGATTCAGCGTATCACGCAGAATGTCTGGCGTGACAGGCCGTGAGTTTAATCATTTTTACGTCATCCCGGACTTCTGTGACAAGCTACACAGAAAGAATAATCCGATCTGGTTAGTCCATCGTGGCTGTATGCTAGAAATAAAAAAACGCCGATTTATCTTTCGGCGTTAAAAAATCACAGATGGTTTTGCTCAGTCATCCTCAGCCTAGTCAGCCACACCCTGCCGCAGGATATCTATCAACTCCAGAATACTCGTATCACTACTGCGGCTTTTATGATAATGCGCATATACTGTACCGCGTGATTTTCGTTGTGGATGCGCTAATATTTGTAACGGTACCATCCGGGCAAACTCATGGGCGAATTGCTGACCACAGACCAAGATATAATCCGTCGTCGCCGCCATCATCATCAAGTTTAGCAACGAGGAGCTGGAGTAAATCGGCGCCTTACGGTGGGGATTGAGTACCTCATCATCCTCGAATAACGAGGGCCACATGGTTAAACTCAGGTACTCCTCTTGTGCCAGTTGCTCACGACTAAATCCAGGAGCCATGCGCGGGTGTCCGACTCGGCAGACTACGACCGGACGTACATCAAGCACCGGGACATTCGTAATCATCCAATCGGCATATTTTTGTGGTGTGAAGCTGAGATCAATTTTACGCGAACGCAGTCGACTGATATCGCGTGTTAAGTCACCATCGTGCGTTTCCGTCATCAACTCGACGTTATCGAACGGATAGTGATGACGACGCAACAAACTGGTTAGATAAAATTCTAACAGTGGAGACATACTCAACTTTAATCGTGTCTGACGCCGATCGCCTTGATGAATGCCATTGGTCAGATTCGCGGCATTCTGAATATTATTTAAAGCCTGTGCTAAATTAGGCGTGATATTGTAGGCCAACGCGGTGGGTTCTAGCCCCTGCTTAGTCCGGATAAATAGTGGATCGTTAAATGCATCACGCATTTTTTTCAATGCACGGCTAATCGAAGCGGTGGAGCTATCCAATAACTCTGCTGCCAGGGTCACACTACGCGTATCCATCACGGTCAGAAAAGTCCGTATCACACTCACATCAACATCGAGCATATTTTTACCTTTAGTGGTCGCCGCTGGGGAACGCGTATAATTCGAACGCTCATTGTAAATTCAAGTTATTTTTTATGCAAATATCAGCTCAATAATAGATTGATGCTATTTTAAATACATTGTCATCTGTATGATACAGAGTAAAAAATAAAGAAAATAATGACTACGGCATCACATAAATAGCCTTATGAAAGGCTAGCATAATGCACTCAGGGCGCGTTATCCCCATGCTAAGCCCGATGAGGCCTGTTTTTCATCCGTGACCACCCCACCAGGAGTCTGCATGTCTATACCCCGCAAGTATCAATATGCGCTCGTTTTATTCATCGTTCTCCTTCCTGTGGTGGCCGTGCTGCTCCTGCTCTACCGTCCGCAAAGCGATGCGCTGTGGCGCATCGTGAGCCAGCAGTGCCTCCCCCATCAGAGCACAACGGGAGTTCCTACGCCCTGCGCCCGCGTGGATACGAAACAGGGGTACGTCCTACTGAAGGATCGAAAGGGTATCTTGCAATATCTCTTATTACCCACCCGACGCAACAGTGGCATCGAGGATCCCCAACTCCTCAGCCCCGCTACACCCAACTACCTAGCCGCGGCCTGGCACAACCGCGATCTACTCAGCCAACGTTACGGCAGCGCCATTCCCGATCGCCTCCTCTCACTGACCATTAATTCACGTTATGGGCGAACCCAGGATCAGCTACACATCCACCTATCCTGTACTCGTCAACATATCGTCACCGACTTATGGCGTATCTATCCAACCCTCCGCACACAGTGGCGGCGGATCGGGGATATTGAAGGGAAGCGCTATTGGGCTCGACGCTTGAGCAACGCGACGCTGGAAAGGGAGAGTCCTTTTATCCTGCTCGCCCAGCTCGCAGGTACACCTGACGCGATGGCCGACTATGGACTGGCGCTACTGCCGGCTCCCGATGGCCAATTGATCTTATTAGCGACACGCCGCGCACTCTGGCGTGGCAACCTCGCCTCGATCGAAACTATCCAGGATCATCGTTGCCCACAGCTCTATCCTCAAAGCGCAGGGACACCTTAACCGGCGAAACGGGGTGGTAACAGCGGTAGCCGTTCGAATTGTAATGGGCGAGAGAGGTAGTACCCCTGAGCGGCACAAGCATCGGAACGCTGTACCAGATGCCAAGCCTGAGCATTCTCGACCCCCTCGACGATCACACCGCGCGAATATTGGCGCATCATCGCGACCAGCGCCATAAACAGCTCGGTACCCTCTGGGGTCTGGCACAGCAACGCGAACACCGCGCGGTCCAACTTGACGAACTCGTAGCGCACATCGATCAGTGACGAGAAGTTGGCAAGGCCGCTACCGAAATCATCCAACCACAGGCGATGGATCTCGGCCAACTCATGGATCGGCGCGCTGCCCTGCACATGCTCTAAGACCTCAAAGCGTAAGAAGGGTAATTGCTCGATTAAGGCTGCTGCCTCCTCTTCCTCCTGCAAGGCATGCAGCACTTGCCCATCGACGTTAATCGAAACGAACAATTCACGCTGTCCGAGGAACTGGCGCCAGCGATAGACCAGACGGATCTGCTCTAGCAGCACCTGTAGGCGCAACGATAGCGGAATATGGGCGAAATAGTGCTCAGGAGAGAGGCCGCGTTCAGGCTGTGTCGGATGGACGACGCGAGTCAGCAACTCGATAGCTAAAGGACGGCCACAGGTATAGTAAATGGGCTGAAAAGTATATTCGCGCACACAGTCTTGCCAGTAAGCGCTGGCTGTTAAGTCGCTACGCAACGCAGATGCCACGCCTCCGCCACCAGACACGATATTGCCAATGTTCATACCTCTCCCATCCATTCATGTCTGAATAACTACCATCCTGTGCCCCAGCGACTGGCGTACTGCTCAATTATCGGCATGTATGACAAAAGCTTTAACCGGCGTCACTGGGCGCGACACATCGCCACCCTACGGGCATTTTTAGATCCCAATCATATAAAAACAGAACATTGTTTTATTTTTATTGACGAGGCTATTTCCCCTCGACAAACTAGAGGCCATTTTCCTCTGGTTACCACGGGCTGATTTCCCCATGACGAGCGCAAAGATTGCCATTATTGGCGAATGCATGATTGAACTGTCCCAGAAAGGCGCGGATCTGGCGCGCGGTTTCGGCGGCGATACCCTGAACACCGCCGTCTACCTGGCCCGTCAAGTGCCAGCAGAACGCCTGGCTGTCCACTACGTTACGGCCCTGGGTTGCGACACCTTCAGTGGCGAGATGATCGATGCCTGGCGGCAGGAGGGATTGGAGACAGACCTGATCCAACGGATGAGCGATAAGCTGCCGGGCCTCTACGTCATCGAGACCGATGATCATGGGGAGCGAACCTTCTACTACTGGCGCAATGATGCCGCCGCCCGCTACTGGCTAAAAAGTGTCGAAGCCGATGCCATCTGTGATCGCCTGGCCGAGTTCGACTATCTCTATCTCAGCGGCATCAGCCTGGCCATCCTCGATGAGGCCAGCCGTGCGCGGCTCATGCTATTGTTACAACGCTGCCGCGACAAGGGCGGCAAAGTGATCTTTGACAATAACTATCGCCCGCGCCTATGGGCCGATGCGGAACAAGCGCGTGTCGCCTATCGTGCCATGCTGGCCTGTACCGACATCGCCTTCCTGACCTTAGACGACGAAGATCTCTTGTGGGGAGAACAACCGTTGGATGCGGTACTGGAGCGGACTCACGCCTTAGGTGTCGGCGAAGTCGTCATCAAACGCGGTGCCGATGCCTGCCTGGTTTCTATCGGCGCGCAGCGCTATGAGATCCCTGCGGTGAAGCTGGCGAAAGAATGCGTGGTCGATACCACCGCCGCTGGCGACTCCTTCAGTGCTGGCTACCTCTCCGTCCGCCTCTTAGGCGGCGATGCACCATCCGCCGCCGCCCGCGGTCATCTGACGGCCAGCACCGTGATCCAACATCGCGGCGCCATCATCCCACGCCACGCCATGCCAGACTAATCCGCATCGCGTGAAGACAACAACGCCGGCTAATGCCGGCGTTGTGCGTTCCGAAGGGAGGATCACTGCGCGAGAGGTTGGGCCGGATTCTCTGCGGCGGCAGGATGCGACTGCGCCTCGGCCATCTCGGTTACGGCATTACTCTCCTCGCCGACTAGCCCCATAATCTGGTTATAGTTCTCCAGCATCTTGCCGACATTCTCCTCCGTCTCCCCGCGCGGTTGGCGCAATACCATCGCCGGCTCACGCGACAAGATAGCGTGTAACTCCTGATTCAACTCATCCAGGGTCATGCCGTTCAAGAACGCCTGGCGCAACTTCTGGTAAGCCTCGGGCGCGATATCGACCACACCGCTCTGCTGAGAACGCAAGCGCTGGCTCATCAGCACATCGGTGTTAGTACGCGCATAGGTGGCGAATAAGTGGCTCAACTGCTCATGTTTCTGTGCCAGCAGTGTGTCGAACGCCTGTTGACTCACGCCCTCGTTGCGTACCGCCGCCATCTTCTCGGTGATAAAAGCCAGAGTCTTACTCAACGCCGCCTGAGGGGTGTCCAGATGAATGGCACATTGCGAGCGCTGGTATTGCACCTGACAGTTAAAGCTTAAATTGACGGTCTCTTTCAACGCGCTATTCGCCAACGCCTGCTGCAAGTGCCAAAACAGAACCTCACGCGCCAGATCGCTCTTCCAATAACGTAATAGCATCTGAGAGTCACGGATCGGCTGCCACGGCGCATCCCAGATCAACGACAAGGTATCCTGCTTGGCGTCGTCAGCGATCAGATTAAGCGGTGCCGCGGCCAACGCCGGCAGTGCGGGTACCGTAGCCGGTGTCTCCCGCTTACCCGGCAGTGAGCCGAACGATTGATTGATCTGCTCGCTCAATGCGCGCGCATCCACGTTACCGACCACATACAGCGTCATCGCGTCAGGGGTATACCACTGGTGATAAAATTGCTGCAGCTTCGCCGCCGCTAATGGCAGTGTGACCGGACGTCCCGGCTCATGCCCCAATAAGTTGGAGCCTTTCAGACGGTAACGCCACCACGGATCACTCGCCTCACTCGGTAAGGTGGCCACGCGTTTATCCTGGCCCTGTAACGCCGCCGCGACGGTGGCATCGTTAATCTCGAGATCGGCGGCGGTATTCGCCAACCAGCGCAGCGCCTCTTTCAATAGCTCCGGACGGTTATTCGGTAGGCTGAGGTTGTAACTGGTGTAATCATAGGAGGTGATGGCCGCCGGCAACGGGTGTACCGGATCGATCGCCTGTTGCCAGAAGTCATGCAACGCCGTGGCGCTAAACCCTTTACTGTCCGCCAAGGCAAGACGCGGCAGTAACGCGGCATACCCCGTCTGCGGCGCGGACTCGGACAATGAACCGGTATTCACGATCATCCGCAATTCAATACGATCGGACGGTCGTTGCGGCGTCGCCAGAATTTGCCAAGAGAAACCATTCGCCAGTTTGCCTTCTTGCCATGCGGGGTCGGGCTGTAGCGTTTCAGAGTGCACGCTGGTGCCAACCATGGCCAGCGCCAGCCCACCAATCATGAGACGCCATTTGGTGTATTGCATGTGAACCCCTACTTAAATCGGTCAAATACGTAACAGTAGCGTATAAGTGCTGCTCCGTTAGACCACGGGAAACAGACAAAATCGCAAACGTTAAAGAAAAAATTCTACCTAGCAGAATCGATGGACTTATTATAAAGATGCCCCCGACAGCATCAAGCCGTGGGGGCGAGACATTCACCCCCGGTAACAAAAAGCCGGGGGATTTGAATGACGAGGGGGGAAAGATTACGCGATAGGCTGTTTCAGCGTGCCGGGATTGCCACCCAACACCGCCTGCATTTGCTTCTCATCCAACTGGCGGCAACGTTTAGCCACCACGATAGTCGCAACGCCGTTACCGATCAGGTTAGTCAAGGCGCGAGCCTCGGACATAAAGCGATCGATACCCAGGATCAAGGCCAACCCGGCGACGGGCAAGTGTCCCACCGCCGACAACGTCGCTGCCAGCACGATAAAACCACTGCCAGTCACGCCGGCGGCGCCTTTCGACGACAGAAGCAACACCACCAACAAAGTAATCTGATGCCAGATATCCATGTGGGCGTTCGTCGCCTGAGCGATAAAGACCGCGGCCATGGTCAGGTAGATCGAGGCCCCATCCAAGTTAAAGGAGTAGCCAGTCGGGATCACCAGGCCAACCACCGATTTCTGGCAACCGACCTTCTCCATCTTGTCCAACATGCGCGGCAAGGCGGACTCTGAGGAGGAGGTTCCCAGCACGATCATCAGCTCTTCCTTAATGTAGCCGATAAAGCGGAAGATGCTGAAGCCCGTCGCCCGGGCGATGCTGCCCAAGACCAAAACCACGAACAGAATACAGGTCAGATAGAAGCACAGGATCAACTGCCCCAGCTGCACCAGGGTGCCGACACCGTATTTCCCGATGGTGAAGGCCATGGCACCGAATGCTCCGATGGGCGCTAACTTCATGATCATATTGATCACGCCAAAGATAACCTTGGAGAAGCTATCGATGACATTAAAGATCAACTGCCCCTTCTCGCCCAAATGGTGCAACGCGAAACCGAACATGACCGCAAACAACAAGACCTGCAAGATGTTACCGCTGGCGAAAGCGCCAATCACACTGCTCGGGATGACATCCAGCAAGAAGGCGACGATACCCTGTTGCTGGGCCTGATCGGCGTAAACCGCGACCGCCTTCACATCCAACGCGTTCGGATCAACGTTCATCCCTGCGCCAGGTTGCAACAAATTCACCACCACCAGCCCGATGATCAGAGCGATGGTACTCACGACTTCAAAGTAGAGTAATGCGATAGCGCCAGTTCGTCCTACGGCCTTCATGCTCTCCATGCCAGCGATACCGGTCACGACGGTACAGAAGATGACGGGGGCGATGATCATCTTAATCAATTTAACGAAGCCATCACCCAGTGGCTTCATCTGTGCACCTAACTCGGGATAGAAATGGCCGAGTAAGATGCCGATAGTAATCGCCACCAACACCTGTAAGTAGAGGCTAGAAAAGATTTTTTTTATCATGGTTTATATTCCTGGTCGGGTACGAACGTACAGCTTTTGCATCCCGATGGGCGGGTATTGCATGCAATCAAAAGTAACATCAAGATAACAATATTGAAACGTAGTATTTCATTTATAAAAATTATTTAATCAAATATATGAGCTGAAGCGAATAAAGCCCTGCAAAGATTAACCATGTTCACTATATGGTTATACTGCATGGCATATCGCAGGGCTGACTCAGTGGCGAGGAGCGCTCGGATAGCGCGCCACAAACTCAGGCAGGGAAAGCGCCGGGGAGAAGTAATACCCCTGGGCGTAGTGGATACCGTTCGCCAATAGCCAATCGCATTGCTGCTGATTCTCCACCCCTTCCGCCACGACCTCTAGGGAGAGTACCTCGGCGATCGAACCGACAATGTGCACCAGCGCGCCATCCGACGGAAGCGGATCGATGAAACTCTTATCTATCTTTAAAATATCGATGGGAAGATGGCGCAAATAGTTCAGTCCAGCATAGCCCATACCAAAGTCATCCAGCGCCACCCGTATGCCTTGCGCACGCAAACGCCCCAGCAGCTCGGCAGCCTTATGCATATCGTCGATATAGGCGGTTTCGGTCACCTCCAGGTGCAAACGATGCGGGGCAATCGCATACTGCTGTAACAGGCGTACCACACGCTGACTAAAATGCTCATCGACCAGCTGTACCGCCGACACATTTAGCGATAACGGGATCATCAATCCGCCACGTTGCCACTCGAGTAAAATATGTATCGCCTCATCGAGCATCCACTCCCCTAACGCCACGATACCGCCGAATGCTTCGGCCAGCGGAATAAACTGCGAGGGTTCGCCGTAATGACCATCCTGATGACGCCAGCGGATCAACGCCTCCGCCCCCACTAATTGCCCGTTACGCAAATCGATCTGGGGCTGTAGATAGAGGGCAAAATTGCCTCGCTGCAAGGCATCGTGGATCGCCGCCTCCTGAGTCAGGCGCACCGTCACCTGTTCAGCCAACTCCGGCTCAAAAAAACGAATACTGTTTTTTCCCTCGGCCAAGGCGCTGTGTAGCGCGGAATGGGCCTGCGCCAATAATCGATCAGCCTGACTCGATTCGCCCTCTGATGTCACCGATGGGGTAGAGCCAAGGGCGATACCGATGGCAATGACCGGGCGTAGGGTCAGATTATCCACGGTGATAGGCTGGATCAGGCGCGTCATCAGTTGATGCGCCTGTTGCCGGATCACCTCCGGCTGCGACACACCCCACTCCGCAATTAAGAAACGATCCTGACTCGCCTGGGCGAGAAGCCCATCCGGCGCGATCTCCCCCCGCAGACGCGTGACTAACGTCGCCATCAACTGCTCGCGCTGTGCGGCATTCAACACGCCCATTGCCTCTTGTAAGGTCGGAATGCTCACCATCAACACACTCGGCTCCCCGCGCCGCTGTTCCAATAACGAGACAAATAACGCAGAGTTGGGCAGATCCGTTTGCCAGCCATGCGTCGATAGCTGGCTCAACGTCTGACGCGCCTGCAGCAAAGCCTGTTGATGACGATTATAAGCGCGCACGAGCTGCCCTAACTCATCGTCATGATGATGACGAGGGAGCGTCAACGGCGGGAAATTCGGGGCATCTAGCGGCATATTGCGTAATTCACGCGCCAGCGCACGCAAGGGATGAACCAACAATCGATTCATACACCAGCTAACCGATACGGTCAGGATCAATGCCAACAACAGATAGGTTGACACCAGCGTCGCAAAGGTACTGATAATAAAACGGTAAAGACGGAAATTATCCGCTCGCAACACCAGATAGCCCAGCGGCTGAGTCGATGCTGCATGCCCCCGATCCGCCCCATACAATGGAGTACGAACCTGTACCGGTAGCTGAAATAGACGACTCACCCAACTCGGGACCGGGCGAACTTTGGTGGACGAGGTATGCAGCACCAACAGCGTGCCGGTAGGTGATATCACCTCGGCATGAGATAAAATGACGGCAGGCTGTAAGCCTGCGAGTAACCGTTGCGCCTTGACCACATCCATATTCAATATCGCCTCGGATAAAGGCTGACGTACCGATGCAGTCATACTCACTAATTGTTGGCCATAGTCATCCTTACGCTGCTGCACAAAGTGAAACAGCTGAATCACGGTGAAGATGCAGATCGTCGTCAAGGCGACGGCGAACACCAACGTCATCTGTTTTATGGTTAAGGAACGACTGACTCGCAAACTCTCTCTCCGCACACAAAATCCGCTTAAGGTCACGCGATCGCACCCCTGTGCGGCCTAGCGCCTCAAACGGACCGAGTATACTGGATTCACTCGCGTTATTAACTAGGATAAAAGGCACTAAAGATCTTCGTGCATCCGGTTCATATACCCAAGTCACGCAGATGGAGCCGACGCGGTAATCGCGTAGAAAGAGGTGCGGCACGCCACCCACGACGCATCTCGTGGGTGACGGCGCACGTCACTGAGGTTAGAAATCGGCATAGGGGCGAAGTGGCTGCGGTGGCAGATCCATATCACCCTGCCATCCCTGAACCGAGTAGCGCACATAAATTAGGGCATGGCTCGGGGTATAATCTTTGGCCTGTTGAATATCGACCCCCGCCCCCACAAACCAATGGCTCGTCAGACGCCGCTCCACGATAGCGCGTAGCGTATAACCGAAGCCGTTGCTGCTACTGCCGGGATCGCTAACATCATAATCGGGCACTCGGCTACTCTCGATCAAATTCTGCAACGGATAACGCCGCTGATCCGCGGTGCGCGCATAGGACCAGGAGACGGATCCACCCAACTCCCACGACCAGTTCTCCGTACGCTGGCGATAATTCAGCGGAATGGCAAACGAGAGATACTGCTGCGGGCTGTAGTACCCCCCCTGTCCTAAGGTGTAGCCACTCAGATCTTTATCGTAGTGCCAGAGCATATTGCTCAGCCCAACGCTAACACGACGATGATCTTCGTTGATGAGCTTATAATAGTAGCCCCCCATCCAGCGCACGCTGCTATTACTCTCGACATTTTTTCCCGTCAAGTAATCGGCACTCAACGCCCCCCACAACCCCGATGGGCCACCACGATCATAGCTGGCGTTCAACGTCACGCCATTGCGTCGCACCCCGCCCCATTCCGTACCGCTAGCGGGATCACGCTGACCTCCCAACGCCAGCAATGAACTGGACAGTGGACGCCGATGAGCCTCCAGCGTCCAGCCAATATTCCGCCAGTCGCCGTTGTAAGCGATTCCGCCCACCCAATCCACCACACGCATCCCGATGGGAGTGGTGCCCAAATCCATCTGCCAGTCCGCATTTTGCCAGCCGATGGCCAGGCTAGCGCCGGTGCTGCGTTGCCGCTCGCCGGGTGGGCAACCATTCACGTAACAGCTACCGAATTTATCCTGGTAGGCTCCGCCCGACAGGCGCCCCTCATCCATATCGACCAGATCACTACGGGCAAACAGTCGACCGTCATAAAGCGGCATGTCGGCCTGTAGCATCGTCGTATGCGCCTTCAGATCGGAATAGCCGCCGCTACCACTCGATCCCCAGTAATCATGCTCCAGGGTGAAACGGACCTCCTGCTGCCGATAGAGATCGGCGCTATCGGATCGAATACTGCGTTTAAGCCAATCATCTTGGCTATCGATACGCGTAAGACGCGTAAAACCCTCGTTATCTTGGGCGGCAACTTCGCCGATCGCCGCCACGCCCATCGCCGCGCGCAGATCGTCCTGCGCCCGAGGGGTCTGCCCCAACTGGCGCGCCAGACGCGCATCATCGCGCAACAGCAAAGCACCATTCATTCCCGGCGTGCGTCGCGCCTCGGACAACAACGGATCGAAGAGACGCTGCGCCTGTGCCGGATCGCCACTGGCAGCCCAGGCGTTGGCGAGACGCCGTTGCGTGCCGAGATCGACCGGTACACGCGGTGGTGGCTCGTTTTGCAAGGCGGCTCGAGCCGCCGGATAGTCCCCCTGTGCCACGCGTGTCTCTATCATCCCGAGACGCGCATCGGCATTCTGCGGATCTCGGGCCAGCACCTGCTGATAACCTTGTAAGGCGGTGTGATAGTCATCGCGCGCCAGGGCCCAATCGGCCAAGGTCAGATCGATGGCCGGAGAGGAGGGTTGGCGTTGTAAGTAAGCGATCGCTTGCGTCTCATCGCCCGCATCGCGTAGCTGGTTGGCATGCGCCAAGATACGGTTTGCCTGCAAACGTAGCGCCAAGGCCTGCATCCCGTCGCTCCACTGGTCGCGCGGCAACTGCCGTAACACCGCCTCCGCCTGCTGGGTCTGATCGCGTGATGAAAGGTAGAGGGCATGCGCATAGATTTGATCGCGATCGTGCGGGAAACGCTGTGCCATCCGCTGCATCAAGGCATCGCCACGTAGCGGTTGTCCCGCGCTGACCAGCGTACCGGCCAAGCGATAATTCAGCCAAACATCATCCGGCGTCAGCTGTTGTGCCGCCGTCAGGCGCTCAAGTGCGGGTCCCCACGCCTGGCGCACCGCCAAAACAGCGGCCTGCTGTTGCAATGCATCACTCTGCAACGACTGATAGTTGGCCTTGAGGGCGCGGCGTTGCGCGCTAGGTAACTGTTGCAAATACATCAACGCCTTATCGGGCGACTGCTGTTGGTAAACGCCCACTAACTTACGTAAGGCGCTGCCGTTGTTGCTATCGAACTGTAATGCTCGCTGATACGTCCGCTCGGCGCTGGCCAGATCACCCTGTGCCGCGGCCACATCGCCCAGACCGATCAGGGCATAGGCCTCCTGACCGTCCAAGGCCTGTGCCTGGCGGTACTTCTGGCGCGCCTCATCATAACGTCGCGCCGCTAACGCCTCATCGCCCTGCTTAACGAGCAGCCAATAACGATTGGTCTTCAATAGGCTGTGCCACTTCCCCTGTTGATCGCTATCCGGTGCGGCGGCGATGGCGCGTTCGAAGAGTGTGATCGCCTGTTGGCGCTCCCCGCGTTGCGAATATGCTTCCGCCAATGCCCCCAAGGCGGCCCCATTATTATTCACCGCCTGAGCGGGGGGCTCGGGCTGAGTGGCGGCGTTCAGCGAGGTTTCACCCACTGCGGCAGGGAGCGATTGGGTACCCGCCTGAGCGGGGATGGACTGAGTGGCGGCATTCGGCGAGGCTTCACCCGCTGCGGTAGGGGCCGATTCAGCGCCCGGTTGAGTCGCCGCCAGCTGTGCCTGGAGCAATGTCTCGGCATCGGCCACCGCCTGCGGCACCCCTTGGAAGCGTTGAATATAACGGCGTAACGCCGCAACACGCTCACTCCCCGGCGGCATGCGCTGAATCTGTGCCAACCCGATCGCGGCGGCGCGAGGACGCGTCGCCTCATTCTCCGCCATGCGCATCAACAGCGCGTCGGCCTCTTGCTGCTGCCCCTGCGATAGCAGCAGCTTCACTAAAGTCTCTGCGACCGCGACATCGTAAGGATAACGCTGATTTAACGCCTGGAGTGCCGCGATCGCGCGTGGCGTCTGCCCCGTAAGACGAGCGACGGTTCGCCAATATTCTGCGGCCAGATCCAAGGGCGGCGGCGCCCCCTGCCATAGGGCATCATAGGCCGCCACGGCCGCCGTATACTGGCCAGCCGTGGCCAACAGGCGCGCCTGCTGTAACGCCTGGCGCCCCTGCGGCGTGTTCAACGCCAGCAACATCCGCGCACGCTGACAGACCACCGCCTGGTTAGCCGGCAGACAGAGCTGGTCGGCCAACTGCCCGGCCCCCTGGGTGTTACCTTGACGCAGCAACAAACGCATGCGCGCCATGATGACCTCAGGATCGTTCGGGGCGATCATCATCAGCCGATCGAGTGACTGCATCACCAGATCATAACGCTGCTCAGCCTCGCCAATACGCACCTGCTCCAACAGCCAGTCGGTCGCATTCACCTCGCCGGCACTCAGCGGACCACTCAACGCTAGCGCAACCGGCAGCGCACTCAGACTCAGTGGGAAACGACGCATGTGGCACCCCAATTTGGCACCAGTTCACCCTGTAGGTTAAAACGGAAACGCTGCTGATCCCAGCCGAGACCAAACAACATCAGGACTGAACTGTAGTAGTTATCCTTACCTGGCGGGTTAGTCAGTACCCGCTGACGTAGCGTCGCCAGCAAAGGACTCTCACTCGCCGCTAAAAATGGCAACATGGCGGCGGAGAAACCGACGTTACCTTCACCTTGTGGCACGCCATCGAGAACGCCCACCTTTTCTGGGATATACCCCAACTGCTCACTCAATTGTGCCATCGGCTGCCAATGCTTGATCAGCGTGCGCTTCGCCGGCGCCCCCTCGGCCAGCATGCCAGCCCAGAGATAGGCGCGAATCGCGTCATAGCCGCTGATATAGGCGCGCCCCGGCGTCGCTAACCAGCCCTTATTACGCTGCCAATTGGTCCAATCCGGCACGATGCCGCGCGGTGAAGTCACCTGCAGCATACGCAGCGCACTGTACTGCAAACGGTTCCAGGGACCATGTAATGGCGCGAGGCGGGCCAGGATCTGCGGGGGCAGATAACTGGGGTTGATGGTCCACAAGGCGCCACGTCGGAAGCCATAGCGTCCCGGTAACAGCATCATGCCGAAACCGGGCAAGGCAACCACCTCTTCGCGGGCGATGCGGGCCAGCAAGGCGATCCCCAGCCGCTGATAGTGCTCCTCCTGCCATAGCCGTCCCGCCTCCAACAACGTGTAAGCGATCCACAAATCGGCATCCGACGCGGAGTTATTGTCCAATACCCGCCATTGGCCATCGTCGTGCCGTCCCCAGAGCCAAGCCGGAAGGCGCTGTTTTAGGCTTCCTTGCGCCAGATTGTCCTGGGTCCAGGCCAGTAACCGAGCGAACAGCGCCCTATCGTTATTCACTAGCGCGAAGAATAAGGCGTAGCTTTGTCCCTCCGAGGTGGTGACCTGGCGCGGCGTACTGGGATCGATCACCCGCCCGTCGGGCGTGATGTAATCCTGGCGAAACTGCATCCAGGCCGGCCATTCACAGGCCGCCCCCAGGACACCGCCGGCGCTAGCGCCCAGCAAGACCACGGCCATCAAGGCTCGGCAGACATATTCCCTCATGCATTTATCTCCTCTCGTCGGACTCCAGACGGCGGCGACGCAGCCAGCTCGGCACACGCCACAGCACCAGGCTCACCAATACGATCGCCAGCAATGCCAATGCGGCTAAAATGTATGGGTGTGAGGAGAAGGTATACCACAGCCGTTCCCACCACGGCAGATGACCGACATAGTAAATATCACCGACTCGTAGACTATTGACACCGGAGCTACGCACGATAGCGACCGACCCATACATGGCGGCGGTTTTCCCCTTATCGATCAACGCCTCATTGAGTAGTGTATAGCCCGCTTGATCATCCGCCAGCAACGCGACCACGCTGCGCTGCGCACTGAACGGCGATTCGAAGCCGACGATCACCGCCAGAGGCGCCTGGGCGCTGAATGTCGTTTTCGCGGCCGGACGTTGGGCATCGGGATCGGGAATGGTGTTATCCGGCGCCGTATTACTCATCGGACTCATCAGCCAGCTCTGGGTTGCATCGACCAACATCGCCACCCGATCGGCATCACGCAGTGTCGACGGAATCCGCCCGATCACCAAGATGTCGCGATCCTGCGCACGTGCCTGAGCAACATCGTCGCTCAAGGTGACCGCTAATGCCGGGTAACCGGTCTGAGCGCCGATGTTTCCCAGGGTCGCCAGCAGCGTGCTCACCTGAATCGGCGAGGGCTTCGAAGCCACGACCACCAGGGTCTGCGACAGATCGGCCAGGCGGCTAAAGGGGAAGCCGGCGTTGGCAAAACTGCGCAGATTCGGCATGGCGATGAAATGGCGGAAACCCGACAGATCGAGAGTAGAACTTTTTTCGATGGCCGCCGTATTCGGCAGCGGCTGATAAGAGACGCACTCGCCGCTCGCCGGCGTCAGATAGGGCACCACATAATCGAAGTCGAAGCGCAGATTGTTTTCAATCCCTAACTTCACCGCCGGAATGGTGACCTGGTCCAGTTTATCGATCAGTCCCTGAATCAGCGGGATATGCAACACCGCCTGCCCCTCGTTCTCCGTCGGCACCAAAGGGAATGCCTGTACGAACTGACGATTGATGCTAACCGCCATCCGCGAGCCATCCTTAAACGGTGGCTGGGTATAGCGATACTTGAGGTTCATATCCACGTAGGCGTTGCGATGCAAAAAGAGATCGGGCGGCAGGTTCAGCGTCAACGAGATCGGCGCGGGGCGGATGCCGACAGATTGCAATTGCTCGTCATAGTCTTGCAGCTCGCCGAAGGTCACCGGCCGATCGGTCGGCACCCAGTTAGGCGCATCGTAAGGCTGACGGGGCGCCAAGGTCTCGACCTGATCGATGGCGACGCGATCCCCTCGCAACATGGCATTACCCTGAGCAAGGCCACGCACCGCCGTCATCAGATCGTTATCGTCGCGCCCCAGGATCAGTAACAGCTTAATATAGGGATTATTCGGATGAGACATCATCGCGACCGTTGGCCCCTTCACCGCCGGGTAGTCACGCAAGAAGTCGGGACGAGACGTGTTGGTGGCGAACACGACCCCATGGCGATCCGGCAACTGGTTATACAGCACCGGGAAACGCTGGCCACGCCACTGCGCCTGGACGCCAAACCAGGAAGCTAACACCGCGGCGGCCTGCTGCTGTGCCAAGTCCGGCTGAGCCGCAAACACCACCGGCAGGGTCAGCGCCGCCTTACTGAAGCGATCAAAGAAGGGACGCGGGAATAGCGCCAGATCATTCTGTACCGCCAACGCCTGCGTCTCTAAGGTCAGGCTACTGTTCTTACCGATGGCCAGCCATAGCGTCGGATGCCACTCATTTTCACACATCCGATACGGCTGATAACGGCCGACAAACTCCAGTCGGATGCGGTTAAAATCGGTAATATAGTGGGCATCGATGGGGATCTGGAGTTGATTTGCATGCCCCAACTGCGCCTTTTCCACGGTCACCACACCGATCAAATCATCGTTCAAGAATAGTTTTACCTGGGAGATCAACGGGACCAGTGAAGGCGACGGGGTAAACTCCAGGTTAAGGATGGCGCGCGTCACCAGCTGGTCACGTGCGACGCCGAACTCCATATAGGCGTTGGGATTGTCGACGCGCAACACCGTCGGTCCCGAGGATAGCTGTGTCAGATCCAGCGTCTGGGTCGCTCGTGGCGCCGACATATCCGTTGACGCCACGACAGGGGCCGCTGGCGACACCGCGTCCGTCGTCATACGCTCGGCGGCCAAGGGGGGCGGCGTCACCGATATCGGTGTGCTATCCGTCGCCGTGCTCTCCGTAGTCAGGGGCGACGGAGATTCAGCCTGCGCCAGCATACTCACACCTAACACCGTAGCAGCCCACAATAGGGGAAGGCTCTTCATCATGGGTATCTCCGTAACTCCATTAGTTAATACCTACTCACGCCGTGTCGACCGTCGATACTAGGCGTTCGGCTGACGCGCGACCGGGCGTGGCAGAAAAGAGAGCAGCCAAGCGCTCAGACGAACTACCGCCACGATCGGTGTACTCCACGGGGCCGGCGCATACTCCGCAAGATTGCGATAACCCCGGCCGACCAAACGCAAAATAGTGACAAATCCACCGCCTAAGTGATCCTCCGGGATCGCCTGTTGCCACAGCGCCCAGGTATCGGCGCGGGCGAAGGTACACTGCACAAAAGCGATATGTTGCGCGACGCTTAATCCCTCTAAGCGCAACCCGGCACGACGACCAAACACACGCGTCACGGTGATGGGGAAGACGAAACTCTCCGTTCCCTTCTGTAACAACAAGGAAATGGGCTCACCTTCCTGTAAGACTAGACGATCATCGGCAAGCTCCACACCGACACCGCCATCGGAATAGTCACGCAGCGTGCAGGGATAGAGGTGCCCATCATGGCGCATCAACACGGCAGGCATCGCCATTTCGACGCGATGCGCCTGGCGCAGTTGCCGCACTTCAACCGCCACGGCGGCGGCGCCCCCGAGAATAATCAGGTTATACATCACCCATGCGACGGTCAGCAGCACGGTAAACAGCTCATTCTCTGGCCCAAATAGCAGGCGCCAAGCACCGAACAGCAACCCCAACACATTCAGCAGGACCAGGATGAGATAGGGCGAGGAAATCACCCAATCCATATGATTCTGCGCCACCAGCCCCCCCTTCTGGGTGACATTAAAGCGGCCTTTACGCGGATTGATTAACGCGACTAAGGTCGGCCGGGCGATATACCAGGCCAGCACCGTCTCATAAATCTCATTCCAGTAAGAGTGGCGATAGCGTCCCTGTAGGCGGACTCGCGCGAGGCTGGAGTGGTACATATGCGGGAGGACGTATAGGATGATCGCCAGCGCTGGCGCGAAGATGACATAGGTATGGAACAACAAGAATGCCAATGGCGCGAGCAAGAAGATCAAGCGTGGGATCCCGGAGAGAAAGTGCAACATGGCGTTGGCGTAGCACAGGCGCTGCCCCATACTCAATCCGCGCCCCAAGAAGGGATTATCGAGGCGAAAGATCTGTGTCATACCGCGTGCCCAACGCATACGTTGGCCAATGTGGGCTGACAGGCTCTCTGTTGCCAAGCCCGCGGCCAAGGGAATGCGAATGTAGGCCGATGACCACCCCTGACGATGCAAGCGCAGCGAAGTATGCGCATCCTCGGTGACGGTTTCGACGGCGATGCCGCCGATCTCATCCAGTGCGCAACGGCGTAATACGGTACAAGAGCCACAAAAGAAGGCGGCGTTCCACATGTCGTTGCCATTCTGCAACAAACCATAGAACAGTTGCCCTTCGTTCGGCGTCCGCCGGAAATTCCCGAGATTGCGCTCGAAAGGGTCGGGGGAAAAGAAATGGTGCGGCGTCTGCAAAATGGCCAGTCGCTTCTCACGCAGGAACCAGCCCATGGTCAATTGTAGGAAGGTACGAGTCGGTACATGGTCACAGTCAAACACCGCGACAAACTCCCCCGTGATCCGCTTCAGCGCATAATTTAAGTTCCCCGCCTTGGCATGTTCATGCGTCGGGCGGGCGATGTAGTGGATCCCCACCTCCTGGGCAAAATGGCGGAAACTCTCACGATTCCCATCATCCAACAGATAAATATTGATGCGATCCCGCGGCCAGTCGATACCCAGGGCGGCATAGATGGTCGGTTTGACGACGCGTAAATCCTCGTTATAGGTAGGAACGAGGATGTCGACCGTCGGCCACTGCGTCACATCTTTCGGCAAAGCCACCGGTGGCCGATTCAGCGGCCAGATCGATTGGAAATAGCCCAACACCAGCACGACCCAGGCATAGCTCTCGGCCGCCAGCAACAGGAGCCCACAGATCAGGCTGAAGGGATCATCCCAATTCAAGGTAGTGGTATAGCGCCACCAGATGTAGCGGCAGGAGACGGTGATCGATAACAATACCAGCAGCAGCGTCGTAAACCGGCCGGGAATGTGGCGGATCACCATGGCGCATCCCCACAGTAACAGCACGAAGATGGCTTGCGACACGAGATCAAAAGGCTGCGAGATACATAACAGCGCCAGCGCCGAGGCGAGCAAAATCACGACCGCAAGGATGATGCGACGCAACCCGGAAGGGAGTGCCGACAATAGGGAGACGTCATCCTCACTGTGCGGTGCCAGGCGGGATGGTAAGGCCGCCAGCCATTGCAGCATACGCCGATAGCCACACCCTACCCATCCCAGCAGGGTCATCGACGCCGGACGACCGATGGATACCAGCCAAAGACCTTGTAGCAGGTAACGTAACGGATCGAGCAAGCGTGGCCGTAACGGATCAATATGCGGAAACCAACGCGCACGCTGCTGGCGTACCGCTTGCCAAGCCGGTGACTCCAGGCAGAGGATCGCCCAGGCCAACGCCACCCAACAGCAGCCCACCCCCGCCGAGAACGACGACGCGCCATGCTCACGGTAAGCGCGATAGCGATGAATCCATGCTCGCCGGGCATCCGCCGCCAATAGCACATCCAGCACGTGCATCATGGCGTCGTCCCTCCCGGATCCTGATTTGGCTCCGCTCGCGCCTGCAATAGACACCACGCCGCCAGACTCGTGATCTCCTGAGCCACCAGCGAATGGGGGGCGAACTCGCCCACCGGCTGCTTACTGGCCGCGGCCTCGGCCATCGCCTCATCACGATGCAGTACCAACGGAATCAGCGCCGGAAGCGTTTGCTGCCAGAGTAAGTAAATGTCCTCCTGCAACACGCTACTGGGTAATAGCTGGGTAATCAGCAGATGGGCATCGCGGGGGAGCGCCTGGCGATGTAAGCGCATATGACAGTTCGCCTCGGCAAGCGCCAGCACGATCAAGAGTTCGCTCCAGGCCGTCATCTGACGCGTTAATGCATGCTCACCACTCCCGATGTCCAACACGATCCAGTCATAAGCATCACGTAATAGCGTGAAGGCAGACAACCCCTCGGAATGGTGAAGGCTTGCCGCTAGCCTAGGCAAGTGATCGGCCGCGACGGCGCCGAAGGGAAGAAAATCGAGCCCTTGCGCATAACGCCACGCCGTCTCTTGCCAGGCTCCGCCCGCCAAACATGCGCTGGCCCACCCCCCGCGCTCAGAGAGGGGTAAATTAAAATGCATCGCCAATTGATCGTCAGGAGTGGCATCCACCACCAGGACTCGCTTCCCCAATCGATGAAGCGCCCACCCCAGCGCCGCAGCGGTACTGGTCGTACCGACTCCGCCATGTAACCCCTGTAGCGCCACGATCGTCATAGCGGTCAATCCCTTTGTTGAGTCTGATTACGGCACTCGGCCAACAGTGGCCAGCGTTCAAATACTCTATTTATGTGCTCCATTCGCACAACATTGACATACTCAATCTTCATCGCACCGTATATCTTATACAGCGCAGACAGATCTTCCGACGCCAATGGATCGCTATCCAAGCGAGAGTTTGTTTGTTCATGCATTCTGCTAACCAGAAAAATTCAGCTATGGTTTAAATGAGTATAGCAAGGTAAAAAAAGGACGCGGCCAGAATGCAAAACAGAATTTATAAGCATGTTTATTATTTAATATTTTAATTAGACGAGATATTTCTCTGATATTAGAGATGGACTAACCCTTTACTCACGCAAAGTCGATACGCCATGGCACAATCATTTACTCTCGGCATCTCGCAACTGTGGGACGAGCTACAAGTTGGGCAGCTACATGGCCTCTACTGGTTAGGGTGCGATCGGACGCAAGATGTGCTCAGCCTATGCCGCCAAACGATCCAGGCGCAGCAAACGGTCGCTCGCGTTACCCTCATCGATGTTGGGGGTGAGGCCGCGTCGATACTGGAAGAGGGCTATCAACAAGGGCCCGAATCATTAGCGATTTATCGCCTGGCGCCGACACCGTCAGCATTGATGGCATTCCCTAATGAGTTGAGCCGCCTCCTCAATCAACGCCCCCATCTGCTATTGCTCTTGCTCCCCGCTGCGGCATTAGTGCATCAGCCGGCAAATTGGCTCGCAGAGTGGCTCCAGCGTATTAGCGACGTATTACAGCGACACAACGCGACGCTATTCATTTTTAACCACGGTATGGGAACTGATTCATTACGCAATCAATTAATTCCCTTAAATCGGCAACTTTACGGATTAGTCAGTCTACGCTGGCAATTAGATTGCTGGCGCTATGATGTCGCCTTCTGGAGTAATACATCCGGCGTTTCCGCTCAGCAGAATATCGAACTGATCGCCACGCCACAGGGCTGGGAGGTTGCTAACAATGCGACGATCACGCTACAGCCTCATCAGGATGAACAGGAGTATCTTGCGCATAACGCCGCGCTAGAGGGTGCTCCCCCGTTCTCTGAACACTGGCATCTCTTCGCGTCGAATCAAGAGTTGTTTACCGCGGCCCTGACGGCGCAAGCGGCCACCCTGCTGTTTTCCCTGGCGCAAAATGATCAAATTGACGATTTGGCGCGCCAAATCCATACATTACGACGTCAACGGGGCAATGCGCTAAAAATCGTGGTGCGCGAGCTGACGACCAAGCAACGCAGCAGCGATGAGCGCCTGCTACTGGCCTGCGGCGCGAATACGGTCATTCCCTTGGGGGCAACCCTATCCAATACCTTAGTCATCATCGAAGGGTTACAGGGGCATACCTTTCCGCGTCACGTGCCCGCGAATATCACCACACTACTCAACTCGCTACGCCCCCTCAAGCTGCGTGGTTATCAGCCCTATTTACGTTTCTGCACATTGCTGCTCGATCTGCTCGATAATCCCCTGTTACCGCACAATGGGCGCGGGACCTTGGTCTCCTTGCAGCCCGTCTCCGGGATGGAGGCAGAGCAACTTCTCGCGCTCTGCCGCGTGCGGCGTGACGGAGATCTGATCACCCTTGACCAACAGCGTTTGGTACTGTTTCTCGCCTATTGTCGCCCCCATGAGCTGAAGACGGCCTTGCGATCTATTTTTCCCTTATCGATCGCCGAGCTGTTCAGTAGCTACCGCATCTGGCACCAAGATGGCGAACTGCTTCTGGAACTGACGCGCATGCGCGATCAAGCGCCCTCAGCGAGACCGGCGCTCGATACGCCGGCCCCCTCATTCTGCGAGGCGCCAGAACAACACCAGGGGCCCCAGCCACGACGCCTCCCCACACCGATTGTGTTGGGTCGCGTTTCAGCGGAGGTGACGCAATGATCACTATAACGGACATCCTGCAATTGATCGCCTTATGCGCACTGGTGATGCTACCCGCCGGGTTTCACTTACACCGGCGCTGCCCCCACCCGTTACGTTCACTACGGCAGAGACTCATGCCGACACGTTATCTTAAACCGGTTACGGTGCTACACCGCCGCCCTCTCTCAGCAACGGTAGATAAACATGGCAAAACACACTGAGCCGAAGAGTATGTTATCCGATCGGGGCTACCACTGGCGCGGGCTAGGCGGCTGGAATCTTTACTTCCTGCTCAAGCTGGCGCTGTTGTGGTACGGCTACCTTAACTTTCACCCTTTCGCCAACCTGGTGTTTCTGGCTTTCCTCCTGTTTCCTCTGCCATCGAGCCACCTACATCGTCTACGTAACTGGCTGGCATTACCCATTGGCCTGGCCCTGTTTTACTACGATACCTGGCTACCTGGGCTGAATAGCATCATTCATCAGCGGGCGATGTGGAGTCATTTCAGCGCACCTTATGTATTAGAACTCGCCCGACGATTCATCAACTGGAATATGATCGGCGCAGCACTGGTGATCGGCGTCGCCTATCTGTTTCTTGCCCAGTGGCTCCGCATCACCACCTTTACGATTGCGGCCCTGCTCTGGGTCAACCTCGGGGCGCTAGGCGTGCCGCAACTTAGCCTCTCTGCCGACGCGCGAGAGGC
This sequence comes from Edwardsiella tarda ATCC 15947 = NBRC 105688, assembly GCF_003113495.2. Taxonomy (NCBI): domain Bacteria; kingdom Pseudomonadati; phylum Pseudomonadota; class Gammaproteobacteria; order Enterobacterales; family Hafniaceae; genus Edwardsiella; species Edwardsiella tarda. The sequence continues at coordinate 128,894 of NZ_CP084506.1, read as the reverse complement.
GCAATCCAGCGTAACGACACGCCAGGAAACGGCGAGCGTGAGCGCTGGCATGACCGTAGCAGAGAGCAGTACGGCAGACATTCCGCCCCAGAGTGCGCCGCCAAGCAATCAGAACCTTAACGACTGGTTGAATCGCTTTTACGCCAGCGAGCAACAGCGACAAACCCATTTTCCAACGGTGCTTCCGGCGGGATCTCAGCCGTTCGATCTGCTGATCCTGAATATCTGCTCGCTCTCCTGGAGTGACCTTCAGGCCGTCGGTTTACAGGATCACCCACTGTGGAAACGCATGGATATTCTGTTCAGTAACTTCAACTCGGCCACCGCCTATAGCGGCCCGGCCGCTATCCGCATCATGCGTGCTAGCTGCGGCCAACCCTCGCATAAAGCGCTCTATAGTCCAGTCTCGACACAATGCGATCTGATGACAAACCTGGCTCGATTGGGATTCCGCCAAGAGCTCGCGCTGGATCATTCCGGGGTATTCGGTGACTATCTGCAACATCTGCGTCAATACGGCAACATACAAGCCCCTCTCAGCGCCAATACTGGTCTACCGAGCGAGCTAACCGCCTTCAATGGTGAACCTATCACCAACGATCTGGCGCTACTCCAACGCTGGTTGAGCAATACCGAGCAACAGGGTGATGTCCGTAGTGCCAGCTTTATTAACCTAATTCCCCTACACGACGGCAACCGTTTCCTCGGTAGCCACCAAGGTGCGGATTTCAAACCGCGTGCCCAAGACCTACTCGATCAACTGAATAGCTTCCTGACGGAGTTAGAGAAGTCGGGGCGTCGCGTGATGGTAATGATCGTTCCCGAGCATGGCGCCGCGGTGGTAGGAGACAAGATGCAGATGGCGGGGCTACGCGATATTCCCAGCCCGGCGATCACCCATGTACCGGTCGGGATCATCTTTAGCGGCATGAAAGCACCGGCGCCGACGGCCCCGGTTATCGTTAGCCAGCCCAGCAGCTATCTGGCCCTCTCCGAGCTGGTCGCCCGCACCCTCGACGGCAAGATCTTCAGCCAACCCAGCGTAGACTGGCAGGCATTGGTGCAACATCTTCCGCAAAGTGCCGTCGTGTCGGAGAATGACAACGCCATCGTCATGATGTATCAAGGTAAACCTTACGTCCGCCTCAACGGCGGCGACTGGGTGCCTTACCCGCAATGACAGCGTGCGTCATCATAAAAAAAGCGCCTATCGGCGCTTTTTTTATTCGGCGACTGACTGGGAGGGAGCCGCCTCCTGCTCCACAGCGAAACAGGCGATCCGTTGCCCATCGTAGTCACGCAGTTGGGGTTGCAGCTGACGACACATGTCGAAAGCACAACGGCAGCGGGCATTGAAGGCGCAGCCAGGCGGGGGATTCAATGGGCTGGGCAGTTCGCCGCTCAACTTGATACGCTGCCGGCGTGCCTGCGGATTGAGGCGGGGCGTCGCCGATAACAGCGCCTGGGTATAAGGATGGCGCGGATTAGCGAAGACCTGCGCCTTGCTTCCCTTCTCGACACAGCGCCCCAGGTACATCACCATCACCTCGTCGGCGATATGTTCCACCACCGACAGATCGTGCGAGATGAAGACATAGGAGAGCCCCAGCTCCTGCTGCAGATCCATCATCAGGTTCAGAACCTGAGCCCGTACCGAGACATCAAGCGCCGATACCGGCTCATCGGCGATCATCACATCGGGATTGAGCATCAAGCCACGCGCAATGGCGATACGCTGGCGCTGGCCGCCGGAGAACATATGTGGATAGCGATCGTAATGCTCCGTCTTCAAGCCGACCCGCGCCATCATCGCCAACGCCCGTTCGCGGCGCTCCGCCGCAGAGAGCGTCGTGTTGATCACCAGCGGCTCCTCCAGGAGCGCGCCGATCTTCTTGCGCGGATTGAGTGAAGCATAGGGATTCTGAAATACGATCTGAATTTTCTGGCGCCGCAACTTCTGCGCCGCCGGATCGCGCTGGAGCAGATCTTGTCCCTGGTAATAGAGTTCACCGGCGCTCGGGGTCTCGATCATGGTCAGCAAGCGGCCCAACGTTGACTTACCGCAGCCAGATTCACCGACCACCGCCAACGTCTTACCTCGTTCCAGGCTAAACGAGACGCCATCCAAGGCCTTCACCAAGCGCTGCGGGGTAAAGAGTCCCCCCTTCACCGGGTAGTGTTTCTTTAGATCTACCGCTTGCAGCAACGGTAGCTGTTGTCTGGTTTCACTCATGCGGTCGGCCTCCCGGCATCGTCCAGTGGAGTATGACATTTCACCTCGCGCCCATTCAGGCTACGCAGCGCCGGTTCTTCTTGACGGCAGCGCTCCGTGGCATAGGGACATCGCGGATTCAATAGGCAGCCTGTCGGACGATCATACTTACCCGGCACCACCCCCGGCAGCGACACGAGGCGCTCGCCATCGACGGCAAACTCGGGCAGCGCCCGCAGCAACGCCTGGGTATAGGGGTGGCGCGGAGTATGGAAAATCTCGCCAGCCAATCCGGCCTCGACCACCTGGCCGGCATACATCACGATAATCTTATGTGCCGCCTCAGCCACCAGCGCCAAGTCGTGGGTGATCAGTACCAACGCCATATTTTCCCGCTGTTGTAGCGCCAGCAGCAGCTCGATGATCTGCGCCTGAATGGTGACATCCAGCGCGGTAGTCGGCTCGTCGGCAATCAACAGCTTCGGCCGACAGGCGATCGCCATGGCGATCATCACCCGCTGGCTCATACCGCCAGACAGCTGATGCGGGTAGACATCCAAGCGTGAAGCGGGATCGGGAATACCGACTTGGGTGAGCAGGTCAATCGCGCGCTGGCGTCGGGTACGGCGATTACCGCCCTGATGTACCTTCAAGGCCTCCATGATCTGATAGCCCACCGTATAACAGGGATTTAGGCTGGTCATCGGATCCTGGAAGATCATTGCCACTTCGGCGCCCACCAGTTGGCGCCGCTCGCGCTCGGAGAGACGCTGCAGATCGGCGCCATTAAAGTGCAACTGCTGCGCCATCACCCGACCGGGAAAATCGATCAACCCCATGATCGCCAGCGAACTAACGGACTTACCCGATCCCGATTCGCCGACGATACCGACGACCTCACCCTGCTCCACCTGATAGCTAATGCGGTCCACTGCGCGGAAAGGGGCGTTCGCGCCGCCAAAATGAACCGATAGCTGATTTACGTCTAATAATGCCATTGCTCTTTCCCTTACTGCTTCAGCTTCGGATCCAGCGCATCGCGCAGGCCGTCACCCATCAGGTTAAACGCCAATACCGTCAGCAGAATCGCCACCCCGGGGAAGGTCACCACCCACCAGGCACTCTGGGCGAACTGCAACACATCGGACAGCATGGTGCCCCACTCCGGCGTCGGTGGCTGCGCCCCCATTCCCAGGAAACCTAACGCCGCCATGTCGAGAATCGCGTTAGAAAAACCCAGCGAAGCCTGCACGATCAACGGCGCCAGACAGTTGGGTAGAATATTGATAAACATCTGGCGTAACGCACCGGCGCCGGCGACACCGGAGGCGGTGACATAGTCGCGATGCACCTCCGCCAGCACAGCGGCGCGCGTCAGGCGCACATAGTGTGGTAAGGCGACAAAGGTTAAGGCCAGCGAGGCGTTAACGATGGAGGGGCCGAAGATAGCCACCAGCACCAATGCCAACAGCAAGCTCGGCAGCGCCAGCATGATATCCACCACGCGCATGATCAACGCATCCACCCAGCCGCCGAAATAACCGGCCAGCAGTCCTAACACCACCCCTAACACCAGAGAGAGTGCCACCACCAAACAGCCTACCAACAGCGACAAACGGGCACCGTAGATCAGACGCGATAGCACATCACGCCCGACATCATCGGTACCGAGAATAAAACGCCAGCTTCCCCCCGCCTCCCAAACCGGCGGGCGTAATAGCGCATCACGGAACTGCTCCTGTGGCAGATGGGGAGCGATAAAATTGGCCCCCAGCGCCACCAGAACCACGATCACCACATAAATCAAACCCACGACAGCGCCCTTATTGCGACTGAAGTAGTGCCAGAATTCCTGGAGTGGCGTCAGCGGCTGCGGGGCGGCCAGTGGTGGCGTCGTCTGTGCCGCCGTCTCGGCCATCATTCGTTCAGACATCTGTCAGCCTCCTAGTGTTTATGGCGGATACGCGGGTTCACGATGCCGTACAGCACGTCCACCAGCAGGTTAACCAGGATGATCATACTGGCGACCAGCAGCACCCCCCCCTGTACCACCGGGTAATCGCGACGTTGTAGGCCATCGATCAACCAACGCCCTAAGCCCGGCCAGGAGAAAATGGTCTCGGTCAGAATGGCCCCGGCGAGTAGCGTGCCAACCTGTAGGCCGATCACCGTTACCACCGGCAGCAGCGCGTTGCGTAGGGCATGTACCACGATCACCCGCATACGACTCAGTCCCTTGGCGCGCGCGGTGCGGATATAGTCCTCGCTCAAGACCTCCAACATCGCCGAGCGGGTCATCCGTACGATCACCGCCAGCGGAATGGTACCCAATACGATGGAAGGTAAGATCAGATGCATCACCGCATCCTTAAAGTCACCCGGTTCGCCCCATAGCAGGGTATCGATCAGCATGAAGCCCGTCAGCGGGTGACTATCATCCAGAAACACCGTATCGCTGATGCGCCCCGACACCGGCGTCAGATCGAGCTGTACCGACACCAGCATGATCAACATCATGCCCCACCAGAAGATCGGCATGGAGTAACCCGTCAGCGATACGCCAACCGCCGTATGATCGAACACCGAACCACGCCTGACCGCGGCCAGTACCCCGATGGGTATCCCCAATAGGATGGCGAACAGCATGGCGCAGAAACCGAGCTCTAGCGTCGCCTGGAAACGTGGCACGAACTCTTGCCAGACTGGCGTTCGGCTCTTCAACGACTGACCGAGATCGCCATGGAGTACATCACTGACGTAAGTGAAATATTGTTGGTATAGCGGCTTATCCAGCCCCATCTCAGCCATAATCTGCGCATGACGCTCCGCCGAGATCCCACGCTCGCCAGCCATGATCATCACCGGATCGCCGGGGATCATATGAACGAAAGCAAACGTCAGTAGGGTGATGCCGATAAACGTTGGGATGACCAGCCCCAAACGTCGGAGAATAAACTGCAACATAGCCCGAACTCTCTGTATTCGGTCGGCGTAAGCCGACCCATGGCGGCGCGTGAGACCACGCGTCGCCTGACTCTAGTTACCGCTCCCGGGCCTGAGGACCCGTTACCGCGAGGGGGCACGATGCCCCTCCCAAAGGAGGGGCAAACGGCTTACTCCAGGGAGACCTGATCGAAGTGGTGTTTACCCAACGGATCCACCACATACCCCTTCACTTCTTTGCGTACCGGCTCATACACCGTCGAATGGGCGACGATCAGCGCGGGTGCCTGATCATGCATGATCACTTGAGCCTGCTTATACAGATCGGCACGCTTGGTCTGATCCGCCTCGGCACGTGCCGGTTGGATCACCGCCTCAAAGGGCTGGTAGCACCAGCGGGAGTAGTTCGAGCCCTGCTTGGCCGCATCGCAGCTAAACAAGGTGGCGAAGAAGTTGTCCGGATCCCCGTTATCCCCGGTCCATCCCATCATCACCGCCTGATGCTCACCATCTTTGGCACGTTTCAGGTATTCCCCCCACTCATAGGTGACCACCTTGGCCTTGACGCCAATCTTGTCCCAATCGGCCTGGATCATCTCCGCCATACGGCGGGCATTCGGGTTATAGGGACGCTGGACCGGCATCGCCCACAGATCGATGGTGAAGCCATCCGCTAAACCCGCCTCTTTCAGCAACGCCTTAGCCTTGACAGGGTCATAAGGATAATCCTGCACCGCATCGTTATAGCCCCACATGGTCGGCGGGATCAGGTTCTTCGCCGGTTGCCCAGCCTTCTGATATACCGCCTCAATGATCGCCGGCTTATTCACCGCCATAGTGAGTGCCTGACGGACTTTGAGGTTATCGAGTGGCTTCTTCTCTACGTTAAACGACAGGTAACCGACGTTTAGCCCCGGCTGCTCCAGCAGGTTGATGCTCTTATCCTGCTTCATACGTTCCAGATCTGCCGGGTTCGGGTACGGCATTACCTGGCACTCATTCTTTTGCAGCTTGGCATAACGCACCGAGGCATCTGGCGTGATAGAGAACACCAGGCGATCGATCTTCGGCTTCGCCCCCCAGTAATCCTTGTTGGCCTTGTAGAGGATCTTGGAGTCTTTCTGATACTGCAACAGCTGGAAGGGACCGGTGCCCAACGGCTCGAGGTCAATCTTCTCCGGTGTACCGGCCTTCATCATGGCATCGCCATACTCGGCGGAGAGGATCGAGGCGAAATCCATCGCCAGATCGGCCAGGAAAGGTGACTCCGGATGATTCAATACGATGCGCACCGTGTGGTCATCCACCTTCTCGACCTTGGCGATCAGCTCCGGCAATCCCATACCCTGGAAGTACTCATAGCTGCCGCCGGAGACTTTGTGGTACGGGTGATTGACATCGCGTTGGCGCTCGAAGGAGAACACGACGTCGTCGGCATTAAAGTCACGGGTCGGTTTAAACAGTTTATTACCCTGCCACTTCACCCCTTTACGCAGGTGAAAGGTATAGGTCTTACCGTCAGGGCTCACCTCCCAGCTTTCCGCCAGGCCAGGCTCGATCTCGGTAGTCCCTTTTTTAAATTCGATCAGACGGTTATAGATGGGAACCGAGCTGGCATCATAAGTCGTACCCGAGGTAAACAGCTGAGGGTTAAATCCCTCCGGTGATCCCTCAGAGCAATACACTAGCGTCTTAGCCTGAAGGCTACCGGCCACCGCCAGCGCCACCATCCCGATGCCCCATTTTAGCGCGACACGTCCCGCTCCACGGCCTGTGGATACATTATTCTTGGCAGACATAACGTTGAACTCCGTACTGTGATGTTGTGTGAACCGGCAGATCTCTGTTTTTTTCTCTACGATCCGTCCGGAGGCGGCCTGTTCGGCCAAGGCGGGTGTGCGACAACCCGGCGAGGAACGACTCGCCAAGCTGCCCATCGATGTGTGAATAAGGGTATCGCGAAGCGCGCTGCCCGCCTTATACGCCTCAATTTCGCAAGTGTTCTGGTTGGCGTCAATATAACCAGGAACAATTTATCGATTAATAAACAATCAGTTTTTTTATATAAAAGATAATAAATAAACAGCATTTATAGATTAAAGTTTGTACGCCATATTTCTGCACAACGAATTCCACTAAGTAATAAATTCTTACCAGCCGATTTCACTGATCGCTACGGTGAAAAAATTTATCCCAAGCGCTGAATATCTGCCCAATTCCCCTGATAGGATGGATATCGATAGGGAAAAATGCTGTCGATGGCGGGTCGCTAACTTGGTCATCGCCATTTTTGCGGGACGATGCGCATGCGTCACACGCTGGCGGCGTTATCATCTGCCTATTGTCATCAAAAGGAGAGAAACGGTGTCACAGGCAACATTTGAACGATTACAGGCGCTGCTGGACAGCCATGCGGCGCGTTATCGTGTCGTCGAGCATCCGAGCGCAGGAAAATCTGAAGAGGTGGCGAAGATCCGCGGAACACAACTTGGTCAAGGGGCTAAGGCATTGGTATGCCACGTTAAGGGGAACGGTATCAAGCAACACGTATTAGCCGTGCTTCCCGCCGACCAACAGGCCGATTTGAACGCCTTGGCACGCGGTATCGGCGGGACACGCGCCTCGCTGGCGAGTCCGGCAGAGGTCAATGCGCTGACCGATTGTGTCTTCGGCGCCATTCCCCCCTTTAGCCTACATCCCGACCTGTTACTGGTCGCCGATCCATTACTGTTCAGCCGCTTCGATGAGTTAGCCTTCAACGCCGGTACCTTGGAGCGTTCACTGATCCTCAACTGCGAAGATTACCGTCGTATCGCGGCGCCCCGTAGTGTGATGTTTATCCGCCAGACGGTAGAGAGCTAGCAGCGGCTCAGACTCGGCGCTACGGCCGGATAGGGTCAGAGCGCCCTAAAGCAAAAAACCCAGCCATAAAGGCTGGGTTTCTCAGGAATTTGGTCGGCGAGAGAGGATTCGAACCTCCGACCCACACGTCCCGAACGTGTTGCGCTACCAGGCTGCGCTACTCGCCGAATGCGGAGCGCATGTTACTGCTAGCATGCAACGGCGTCAACACCTTAAGGAGAATGTAGGTCCGGCTTTTACTCCACCGGGTGTAAACGGCGCATAACGCAAAAAACCCAGCCATAAGGGCTGGGTTTCTCAGGAATTTGGTCGGCGAGAGAGGATTCGAACCTCCGACCCACACGTCCCGAACGTGTTGCGCTACCAGGCTGCGCTACTCGCCGAATGCGGAGCGCATGTTACTGCTCAGCGTTCAGCGCGTCAACCCTCTTTTTGCATTACTTTTGCCGTTTGCCGAGAAAATCGGCCATCATGCGTGAAATCTCGCTCATCGGCGGTATTTTTGCCCTTATTCTCACCATCCCAATAGCAAAAAGCATGGCCGAAGCCATGCTTTTTTTCCGACGATATCGAGCGGTCAGGCATTCGCCTGCGCCGACTGTCCGACGCCATTATCCGCCTGCTGGGCACGCAGGAAAGGCAGTAAAAATAGGGCAGACAAGCAAGCCGCCACGGAAATGACCACGAAAAAGCCATTCCAATGCCACACTTCCATCACACGAGCGATCGGATAGCCCGAGAGCGCGGCACCGAGGTAAGCGAACAGACCGACGAATCCGGTAGCGGCCCCGGCCGCATCTTTATGGGAACACTCCGCCGCGGCCATGCCGATCAGCATCTGCGGCCCAAAGATAAAGAAGCCGATAGAGAAGAAACAGGCAGCCTGGAGGGCATAGCTCCCACCCGGCATCAACCAGAGAGCGGCTACGGACAGGAAGATACCAATGGCAAAGATCAGGTTCATCGGGCCACGGTTACCCCGGAATAACTTGTCGGAGCCCCAACCCGCGACCAGTGAACCGATAAAGCCGCCCACCTCGAACAACGACAACGCCGAGTTGGCGGTCATCAGCGAGTAGCCTTTCGTCTGAGTCAGATACAGGTTCCCCCAGTCGTTAATCGCCGTACGCACGATGTAAACCAGCACGTAAGAGACAGCCAACAGCCAGATATATTTGTTGGTCAGCACATAGCGCTTAATGATCTCCTTGTTGGACAGCCCCTGACCTTCGGACTCTTGTACCAACTCTAGGGCATCATCACGCCACTTACCCACACTCGGCAGCCCCATGGTGACCGGCTTATCGCGCAGGCGCCAGCACATCAGCACACCCAGTACAATCCCGATAATCCCCGGGATGATCATGCCGTAACGCCAGCTGAAATGCAGGGAGATAAAACCCACCAGCAACGGAATCAGCGCACCGCCGACGTTATGCGAGGTATTCCAAATGGCCCACCAACTACCACGCTCAGCCCGCGAGTACCAACTGGTCAGAATCTTAGAGCACGGCGGCCAGCCCCAACCTTGGAAGAAGGCGTTCACCATCCATAGCGCCCCCAGCACCATCAGCGAGGAGCTCATGCCGAAGATGATGTTGATAATCCCGGTCATGATCAGCCCTAACCCCATAAAATAACGCGGGTTAGAGCGGTCACTGATCATCCCGGAGATAAATTTAGAACAGCCGTAGGTGATGTAGAACAGCGTCCCCATGATGCCGATATCGGACATACTCAGTCCCAGATCGCTGATCATTTCCGGCATGATGAAGTTGAAGCTTTTGCGAGTAAAGTAGAAGGCAGCATAACCGACGTACATCACCCACATCAGTTGGATACGCCAATATTTATAGGTTGCGTCAACCTTGGCGCGATCCTGGATCTCGGGCGCGTCGGCGCGGCTTTTCAGGAAAAACCACATGGGAAAATACCTCGTGCGTGGAAACTCATCGTTGTAGCCGCTATGTTGCGATGTACACGCGCGGGATAACTAATACAAATCCCCTGGCGTCGTTAGGAAAAACTCTTAGTTAGCACACTCTGCAGATAAAACTGCGGGCAAGATCACAGCCAATCGCGTCCCTTGCGCGCTTTCCAGCTGGAGTTCGCCGCCCATGGCGCAGATGCGTTCACGCAAGCCACGCAACCCATAGCCCGGCGTCAGATTCACCAGATCGATGCCGCAGCCATCATCGCAGATAGTCACATGCAACAATCCCGCCACATCTTGCCAGCCATGCACCTCGATATGGCTGGGATGCGCGTGACGACAAGCATTGGTGACCCCTTCTTGGCACAGGCGATACAGGGTGATTTTCAGCGTGTCGTCCAGGACTGACTCATCGATACGCCAATCCAGCCGCGTCGTTATCCCCTGATCGGGTGGCAGCAGGTCTCGCAGCAACGCCGCCAACGCCGCCGCCAACGGCAGATTGCTCAGCGAGGCTGGCCATAATTGAGCCAACAGCTCATGTACCCCGTCGTAGACCCGCAGGGCGTAATTCTCTATCGCCTCCGCACTGGCCAACAGGCGCGGCTCGTCGCTCAAACGGCGAATGATACCCGCCTGGGTACGGATCACGGTGATGGTCTGGCCGACCTCGTCATGTAGTTCGCGTGCGATCTCCCGTCGAGTTGTCTCCTGCGCCATCACCAACGAGCGCGCCAGCGAACGGTTCTCCTCCAGACGCTGGCTCAGCTGGCGGTTCAGATCGCGTTGGCGCTCGATCCCTGCGCCCAACAGCATGCCAGTCAGGCTCTGCGCCAATAGAGAGAGCAACAGATCGCGGTGCGGCGCCACGCCCTGCGGTTCTGTCGCAATCAACACCACACCATTGAGCAGGGTCGCCAGCAATGCCCCCTGCCACCCATAACGGTAGGACATAAAGACGATCGGGATCGCTAGACAGAAGGGGACAAAACGACGCAACTCAGCATGTTGTGCCAGATGCTGTAGCCAGAGACTCAATGCGAATAACAGTAGGTAGGCACCGATATGGCGCAGGCGTAAATTCACCGGACGATGCAGGATTCCGGGCATCAGCGGCAGCCAACTCTGTTGTGCCAGGTAGTGCCAGATCAACAGGCAGGTCGGTGCCACCGTCAAGCCGCCACAGAGTCCCAGCAGCAGCGTCGGTCCAGGCATGGCGTCGCACACCAATGACCAGAGTAGCGCCTGCAAGAGCGCTGCCAGTGCCACCACCCCGCCCTGCTGCAACGGCCAGCGCCACTCGGCCCCCTGACTTTGCTGATGACGTAACCATGCCCCCGCCCCCCAGGCTAATACCAGGCACGACAGCAGACCAAGCAGCGTCGCGCCCAGCCAGTCGCCCATGCCGAGTTGATTCGCTAAGAAGAGCTGGAGCGCCACATCGCCCGCGACGATCCCAGGCCAGTAACGCGGCGGAGTCTGTAATAGGATGCCCATACGCAGGCCAAAGGGGAAAAGCAGCAGGGCTTCGACAGGCATGACCACCAGTGCCGATCCGATGGCCCATAGGCAAAAGCCGGCGATGGTGTAGCAAAAGAAGATAGCCAGGGTCGAGATCAGGTGTTGCATCACTGCCCCAACAGGCGATGTGCCAGTTCGACGTTGTTGTTGACCCCAAGTTTGACGAAGAGATTGGCACGATGGACATGGACAGTCTTGGGCGACAGGCCGAGGCGTTCGGCGACCTCTCGCACCTCAAGCCCCTGAGCCAGCATCATCGCCACTTCACGCTCCCGACGCGTCAACGGATCGATGCGCGTCCGCGCCAACTGTTGCGCGATCTCCGGCATCAGATAGACGCCGCCCTGTGCAACGGTACGCACTGCGCTGGCCAAATCCTCAGGACGGCAGCGTTTAGAGAGGAACCCTCGCGCCCCACGATCGAGCGCCAGCTCCACCAGCGCCGCGTTATCATGCATCGACAGCATGATCACCGCTAAGCCTGAGGGCAGATCGGCCAAGAGATCTAAGCCACTCTCATCCGGCATCGAGATATCGCAGATACAGACATGCACATCTAATCCCGGTAGACCCGCTCGCGCCTCCGCCGCCGAACTAAACTCACCCACGACCGCCATATCCTCCTCCAGCGACAGCAACTGGACGAAGCCGGACCGAACGATATAGTGATCGTCGATAAAGGCAATGCGATAGGTCATAGTCAGCTCCGGCGGGCAACAACAGTGTGCGAATTATACACATATTCGGCCACATCCCGTAACTGTGCCCGCCGTCCCAGCGCTTACACCAGCTTGAACGTCGCCATGCTCTGCATCAGCTGTTCACTCTGCGTCTCCAACGAGGCGGTCGCAGCGGTCGATTCTTCCACCAATGCGGCGTTTTGCTGCGCCACCTGATCCATCTGAGCAATCGCCTGGTTGACCTGCTCGATGCCGCGACTCTGCTCCTGAGAGGCGCAGGAGATCTCCGACATCAAGGCCGTGACGCGCGCCACCTCGCCGGAGATCTTCGCCATGGTATCCGCTGCGGCACTGACGCGTCGCTCTCCCTCGCCTACCTGATGGACCGACTCTTCGATCAACTGCTTGATCTCCTTCGCCGACTGGGCACTGCGCTGCGCCAGGTTACGGACTTCACCCGCTACCACCGCAAAGCCACGCCCCTGCTCACCGGCACGCGCCGCCTCAACGGCAGCATTCAGCGCCAGGATATTGGTCTGGAAGGCAATACCGTCGATCACGCTGATAATGTCGGCAATCTTCTGCGAGCTCTGGGAAATACTCCGCATCCCGACGATCGCTTCATTGACGATGGCCGCACCATGATTGGCGCTATTAGAGACCCCATCGGCTAGCAGATTCGCCTGCTCGGCATTCGCCGCATTCTGGCGTACCGTGGCCGTCAACTGCTCCATACTGGCTGCCGTCTCTTCGAGTGACGCCGCCAGCTCCTCAGTACGCTGCGAGAGATCACTGTTGCCGGCTCGCAACTCGCGCGCCCCCACATCAACCTGCTCGCTGGCATCCCGCACACGACGTACCGTGCCGGCCAACGCCCGCTGCATCTGCGTCAATTTCTGCCCGAGCAGGGCTATCTCGGAGCGACCACTCAACGTCAACGAACGAGCCAGATCCCCATTCGCAATCTCCCCCACATGCTCATCCAATTGCGTCAACGGTTGTAGGATGATGCGACGCAGCGCAAACCAACAGAAGACGCCCATTCCCAGCAGCAGCAGGCAGGCTGAGATGATCAGCGTCATCGCCCGTTGGTAATCTTGGTCGGCCTTTTGCAGCGCCTCTCGCCCTAACCTATCGGCAAACTGACGAAACTCACGCAGGTCGCGATCGTATTCCGTCGAGTGCTGACTGACCTGATTCTCTAGAAAACCGTAATAGGCATCCAAGTTCTGTTGCGCCAATGCCTGTACCATCGGGCGCAAACCGTCATGAATGTAAGCTTTGTAACTCTGCTCCACACGCGAGCTCAGGCGCTGCCCCTCGGCAGTGACCTTTTTCAAGGCAGAGAACTGCGCCATGATCTGATCAGACTCGGCAATCAATCCCTCCGCCGTCTGGCGACTGGCATCGGCATCGGCCGTGTGTGCTAGCGTCAACTGCCGCGCCGCAACGGCGGCGGCGGAGCGTGCACGAAGCGTAGCGCTAAACCCGGTTGAAAGCGGCCCCAGTTCATCCGCCTGCAACTGATTAACGACCGCCAGAGAATGATTACTCTGACGTAAAAAATAAATTCCCATGCTGCTGATAAAGAGCAGTAATAAGGTATAAGTGCAGATTATGACTAATAATCCGCCACGCACTGTTATACGTTGATTCATCAATTATTCCCTGTAAATAACGCTTCGGCATGGGATCATCCCTCAGCCGGTCTACCGTGAGGTCGACGTTCACGTTATCGGTCAGCAAGAGAGAAACTTGAGCCAGATCACATAATGTGATGTGTGATGTGAGCCTTCTGGCCATCACAGGGAAATTTGCGCCGCCGCATCAGGACGGCGCAGACCGAGGAGTACGCGGGGACTTAGCGGCGACTCATCGCCTCTGACTTAGCGATACAACGGCCGATCGCTTCAATTACCGCTGCCCGCATCCCCTTCTCTTCTAATGCCGCGACCGCCTCGATGGTGGTACCCGCGGGGGAACAGACCATATCTTTTAATTCAGCAGGATGCGTACCCGTCTCCAGCACCATCTTTGCCGCCCCCATCACCGCCTGGGCGGCAAACTGATAGGCCTGGGCACGTGGCATCCCTGCCTGTACTGCCGCATCCGCCATCGCTTCGATAAACATAAAGACATAGGCTGGAGCCGAACCACTCACGCCGACGACCGCATGGATCAACCCCTCAGGCACCACCTCCGCACGCCCAAAGCTGCGAAAGAGGGTGACGATGCGTGCACACTCCTCGGCGCTGACACGGCTATTCGGGGTCACCGAAGACATGCCCGCATTGACCAACGAGGGGGTATTCGGCATCACCCGCACCACCTTTTGCTGCGCCGCTAGCCCCGCTTGTAGGGTGTCTAGTGTCACGCCCGCCGCGATGGAGACGACGATGGTCTCGGGGCGCAACGATGCCTTAATCTCACTCAATAGGGCGACCATACCATTAGGCTTCACGCCCAACACCACGATATCCACCTCGGCCGCCAGCGCCTGGGCATTCGCTGCCGCCTTTACGCCATATTCATCGACAATGGCTCTGACGCTATCTGCGGTGCGGTTATACACCCAAATATCTTGCGCCTGCGCATACTGGCTAGCGAGTAGCCCCCCGAGAATAGCCCGGCCCATGTTGCCACAGCCGATAAAACCGATTTTTTGCTCCATACGTCCTCCAACCCAGGCTTTCAGCATTAAGACAGGGAGTCAGATGCAGCCCCTCCCTACTCGTGCCAGACTACCACCAAGCATCGGGGAAAAATATGCTGCCTACACGATAGCGGTATATGGAAAGAGGTAGCCTAAATATCATTTAGCAGAGCGCGGATCATCGAGGGAGGTTCATAACGAATCAATCAGATACGTGGTTCGCCGATACGCTAAGCGCCGGCAGGGGGAGCCAGCGCGATACCCGCGAGTCATCCGACACGGTACATGGCCTCATGCTTATCACTATCCGTGATATCGACCCTATACCACTTCACGCGGACACGCGGCAAGATGCTGTAAGACTTGCGGTAGGCAGACACGAAACCAGGGTGTGTAATAATCCGGCTGCTGAGCCATATGTTGTAGGATCTGCTCAGGCGCGCGCCACGCAAAGGCATCAACCTCTGCCGGATTGAGCTGTGGATTCTGCTCGCTACGCCCTACAAACACATGAGTCAACTCATGCTCGGTCAACCCTTGCCCCACATCTACGCGGTAATACAACGTTAAGGCCGGGTCGAGCGCACATTGCATCCCCATCTCTTCCTGCAAACGGCGCATCGCGGCCTGGTCGTTCGCTTCCCCTGGCAACGGATGGCTACAACAGGTGTTACTCCATTGCCCACCGGCATGGTATTTATCGGCGGCGCGCCGTTGCAGCAACAGTTCGCCTCGCGCATTGAAGAGATAAACCGACAGGGCTCGGTGCAGGCGCCCCTCACGGTGTGCCGCCAGCTTCTCCATCCGTCCTAGCGGCTTATCCTGCTGATCAACCAAAACGACTTCAATCACCGACTCCCCTCCCTACCTACACAATATGGAACGCCACCGTGTCATCACAGGTACACGGTACAAGAGCCGGTTACCATACCTTATCCTCAGCGACCTTTTTAGTACTGAACTGCTTTTCTCGTTAAAAATCCGACGATAACATGTCTTACGCTCCATGGAGCATAAGAGATAACTAGGATAAGAATGGGCCCATGACCGTAACGGATAAGGTAGCAAAAGACTACTGATATGAGCGGTAGAAGAGAGCAAACATGCTCGGGGGGAATGTGACGACATCCGTGTCAAACAACGCCAGCTAGCGACGCGTGCTATCGTAGAGACTAGGATAACATGGCACCATCACGATAACGATGCACATAATTTAACGGCGTCATTCCGTAATATTCCTTAAATACCGAAATAAAATAAGAGGTACTACTATAGCCACATAAGGCTGAAACTTGTGAGATATTCTTATTGAAGACTAATAACTGCTCTACTGCATAGCGCATGCGGCAATCGGTGACAATTTTACTGTAACTGGTCTGCTCATTTTTTAGTTTTTTCTTTAATGAGCTGGGACTCAAGCATAGACAACTCGCCACCGTCGTCAGGCTCCAGGTCTTGTTGATATCACTTTGAATAATATTGTAGACATTTGCGCTAATATTGTTCCGCACCATCCTCATTAAAAATGGAATAAAATTCTTATTGTTAAGGAAGATGGATAGTGCGGCAAATGTCAACGAACGCTTGCGTTCATACTCGATCTCATCAGTATCCCGCATCACCGAATGGCGTGCCGCTTCTTTGAATACATAGGGTGTTCGGCAAGGCTCCATCATGTAGGGTGGGAAATTACGTGATATCGGAGCATAACTGGTCAGATCTTTTTTCAAAAAGTGCAGATAATCTTTTATCAAATCTCTAGTAATATAAAGCACATAAGCTGGCTCTAGTAGCGAAAAGTCTATTGCATCATTCTCCACAGAGATCAACATCAAATGATTAGCATTAAACTTAACGGGTACGCCCTCACTAAACCTGACATTCACATCACTTTCTGTTAAAACTATCGCACAACATTCATCACAGCAAAGTTTCATAGCAGACATCCTACAAAATGAACAAAATGCCTTATCTCACTACCACCTCGTGGTGCCAGCACATAGCATAAAAGAGAAGCCTAAAGTTGCTCCCAATAATGAAAGTAACATACCGAAGAATATGATTATTTCAATCTCACTGGAAAATTTTCACTGTAGCGTTTTCTTTACACGATAGGATTACTCAAATCTTATCGATATACTTATCCTATTCTGATACTAAGCAGATAGAGAATTAATAACTATTTATTATATCCAAAAAAAACGCGGAGGATTCTCCGCGCAATAATTACCTAGTTATTATAATGCTACGATGTCTTTGCTACATTATCGTCAGTAGATCACCAACAATAATTCTATCTAACGCCGGCGTGATTATTACTCTCCTAGCCATACTCAGAACATGACCAAATCATACCAACACCAACGTCAATGACCTTACATAATATCTAAAATAATATGCATAAAGTAAAATTACGCCACGCCATCACAACGTTAATTTTTAGTATTACGCGGCAGCCAGCGTGATGCAAGGGGGAGGCTTCAGCGAGAGACATATGGAAAACATTAAACAATCAAAAAGTTACGTTAAAATAAATCAAAAAATACAATAAACATTTACTCCGAAGAATTATTTTTTTGGCTCATAGTGATATCAGTGAATTATTGAGGCAGCGAGAAACATCCCAATCTAATCGTATGCCAAAAAGGCTCACTAACCAACACGATAAAGATCGCTAGCCGATCACCCCCTCCCAAGGCGACAGAGGTCGCTATGGACACCAAGTGGCTGCGCCCGTGACACCCACGCAGCCATCGAGAAAACGCCTCAAGTCATCAAGAAATAGCGACGATCTCAGCGAATCACTAACACATTCGTCTTGGCATGACGAACGATAGCCGCCGCGTTAGACCCCAGTAGATAAGTCTTCACACTCGGACGATGGGAGCCAATCACGATCAAATCAGCCCCCATCTCCTCGGCCTGTAGCAAGGCCTCATCACGTGGAGTACCGAAACGGATAGTGTAAGACATCCGCTCTCGCGGCAGATCGATATGATCGATCAACGTCAGCAACTTCTCTTCTGCGTTTGCCACGGCTTTATTTTCAAACTCTTTGATACCAAAGGAGTATGCAGTGACGAATGCCTGTGCATCAGGCAGAACATACAGGAAATGCACCTCGGCATTCGTCAGTTTAGCCATGTAAATCACATGCTCCAGCGCATTTTGCGTCAGGAGATCTTCCTCAATATCGACAGGCACCAAAATATTCTTGTACATCGTAACCCCCTCCTCCTGGCTCACCGTAAAACAGCGCGATTCCTGCGTGGATCAGCACACCAAGCACCAGCCACCCAATGCCCTCCGGTGTTCTGGTTCTGGCATAGCCCAAGCATCGGTCTAGCATACTGCCTGATAAGAATAGACAACATTACGTTGCTGCGCTTTTGTGAGATACCACAGAGTATGACGTACGCCCCCTCTCGATACGGCTCTCCTTCCCGCCTATCGCCCCACGCGCTATGGGGGAAACATCGCCTATCGTACAATACGTAATGTCGCTCCTTTCATTTCATGTCAGATAATAACCAATCACTCATCCTATCGATAAAATAAACAATCAAACGAAAACACTATTATTTTTGTATTCTCCATTATTTCTTCATTTTTTATCGTGCTGCACAACAATGTGCAGAAATTATAAAATAGCCAAAAATACAGAACGCCTTTTTATTTTTGCAGCACCCTTTTTGCATATTATTTCATGCTTAGCGAAAGCACTTTAGGTTAAATGTGAGGCAGACAGCATAAAAATCTCACGCTATAATCGTCGGTAAATAACACAGGGAATTTAAATGCTCACGATGAGTAGGGCATTGCATATACCTAATTCTTAACAGAAGAATCCTTACCCGGAGTCCATTATGAGATACATCGTCTTATTGCTCGCTGCCCTGGTATTAAGTGGCTGTGCCCATACCCCACCAGTCCACAATAATAATTTCGGCAACCTCGCTGACTGCGGTATGTGTACCTATAACGATACCTTCTACACCAGTTTCGACGAGTAATCACCCATAGCGAAGACGCTGTCCCGCTATCCGCGGCTCGCCGCATAAGCACCATGACGCGAGCCGCATGATAGCGTCCTTATCATCGCACAGTCCCACGAGTATTCGCCGGATGCGAAAGTGAATGATGCATCGCTATCCCTATCCATTGGCGGCATGCTCGTCGCATTGTACCCAGCGCACATATCTGCGTTTCATACAGCCCCAAAGCATACTGGTCCTATCGCCTCCCTCACAACGACAAAAAACGAAAGATCTCATCACATTCGTATTAAGGGGCGGAGCCAGGCTCACTGCCTACGCACCACCGAACGTCATCACTCACCCTCACCAACACGGTGAGGTACGATGCTTTTACCTTCGACCACAACCGAACACGTTCAATCGGCCAGATGTGTCGCCGCCAGCGCATTAACAAACTCGCGCTTAATCAGGATATCGGAGATAAAAATCACCGATATCTGCTGCTGACATTGGATATAGGCGGCACGAAAACTACGGGGCTTCAACACTATTTTATACTCAAGAATGGTTTGCCCCTGATGCTTCAAACCCCACGCCGCCTTAATTTTATGAGGACGCTGGCTGATAATCTGCGGTAATTCATGGTAGAGATTAGCCTTGATCGCCGCTTCATCACGTGAAAATTTTTTAAAGAATGCTCGCATCGCCGTATTGTCATCAATCGTCACCACCAATGCCGTGGCAAAGCTCCCCTCACTCATACCATCCTCCTTACGCTGCTAACCCATGGGCACTCCAGTGAATGATAGTAGCGCGCCGCCTCTGCGCATGATATCTCAAGGCCAGCAGACGACCCGCACGGGAGACAGGAACGAAAACCCCCTAACACCAACAACGCGACGCGCCCTTCCCCACTACCGCATCGAGTCCCACACGCCCCACACTCCCATCGGGTATTACAGCAGCCCCTTCTGGCAGAAGGTCAGCCGGGTCGCCTCATTAAGATCCATCCCGGCCAGTGCCTCAGGCATAACCCAGGCCACTTGCTGAAACTCTTCATTAAAGATAATGTCCCGATTGCGGCTAACGCAGTCGAAGATCAGGTAGACCATGTAAATCTCTTCGGTACGGCCATCCGCGTAACGCTTGGTTCGTACGTCATCACGGAATGTCCACGGCGTTATCTCGCTGATCACCAAGGACTCTCCCAACTCCTCGCGGATCTCACGCCGTAGGGCCGCCTCCATGGTTTCCCCGACCTCCATCCCGCCTCCCGGTAGCGCCCATTGTCCAGGGAACACGCCTCGATCATCCGCCATCTTGCACAACAGAAACGCCCCTTCATTCTGAATGATAGGGCATACAATAATCCTCTGACGCATCGCTCCCTTACCTCCGCTGATGTGAATGGGTAGCACTGATATCACATTACTCACGATCTCCAGTCAGGCATCATAACCTGTGATGTCAAGACACGAAGTGAAGCGGTTCATAGAATAGCGGCACCTCTCTTCCCCTCATCACGGATTGGCGTATCAGGCTCACTCGTTAGGTATCATGTGGAAATAAAGGAACCGGATCAGCACCTGCATTTAATGCCGCTAAATGACGTATCGCGATTTCGGCCTCTTTCGGGGGCGTCTTACGTGTTTTCTTCAAAAAGGCGTGCAGCACCACCAGATCGTTAGAACGGCTCAAGGTAAATAGCACCCGCGCAGACTGTGCGCCACAATCCACACGGAGTTTATAGATAGTGCCTTTATATCCCCATATCGTGGGTTTCAGAATTTTTAGACTTGAGGAGGAGTAGATCGTCTCCTGGGTACTGAAAGCGATCAACTTCTTTTTAATCGACTCGGCTAACTTCCCAGACAACTGTCCAAGGAAATGTACCATCGGTGCGGCTCCCCCCTCCGCTGCCGGAAAACAAAGAATTTTCATCATCGACCTACCTAGAATTAATCTTGAAGCGGGGCCCGATTCTCGACAGACCAATCCCGCTCAACGCCCTGGCGTCATAGCGGATAATACCTGGCCACCCAGTACACAGACTATCCCCACCAGGCAGATCCCCACAGCAAATAGAGGAAGATAGGCCATACCCAGAGTGATCGTTAGGTAACTATTGAGCAGGCCGGCTGGTAGGTAGGCAATACAGGAGAAAAATATCACGGAATATGGCACAGATACGCCGCCGCTAGCACCACAAAAGGCCGCGCTCCCCTGCTGTACGCTGGATATCACAAACACAAGCCAGCAACAGTGGACACTTAGCATCACCATGATCGACGAAATCAAACTCACAGCACAAAACGAAAATAGCAGGAAAATGAGCAACGAGATGATTGATACCCCCAGCCAAGCCCATCCCGCCCCCCAGCGGGGCCCCAACACGCGCATCCCAGGATAAAAACCCAATACAATCAAATCGGAAACGGCTATCACCATGCCGGATTGCCATGTAGAAAAGTCAAAGAGCGTCTTCATCAGTGTGGGAAACGACATAAACAACATATGGGAGGCCAAACAGATACTCCCCCAACCAATAACCATGAATAAGCGTCTGGTCACCATGAGCTCCATGACCGACCAGTGCCGCGCAATCGGAATATCCGACACGACACGCGCCCCAGGTACCAGATATCCATAGAAAATAGCGGCGGCAAGCCCTCCCAGCCCCCCCAACGAAATTCCCCGCACAGGATCCGGCATCAACGCGGCAAGGGAAATACCGCTCACCTCTCCGATGATCAATGACAGCGGCCAGCGATCAGGCTGCCAACATCGTGAGAAACTCACTTGATGGGGAAATGCCCCGAGCGACAACAGGAGGCATAAGCAGCTATGGATAATCCCCAAGAGAAAGAGTGTACAGGCCAGTAGGACAACAGAGACATACGCAGGAACCAACAACATCAATATGGCATACAGCAAGAGCAACGAGCCGCCCCAACAGGACAGGCTTCGCATGCTACGGAGAGATCGAAATAGCCATAGGCCGATAAATGCGCCAGCCCCCCAACAAGCCATCATCCCGCCCATCACTTCATAACCATAAAGATAGGCATCAGAAATATATTGAGGGAACAACATCAACGTAAATGAAATATTAAACATGGCGAACCCAACCATTGCTCTCAAGTCAGGTTCGTGGCGATTGTTTACACCACGCAGATTTAGCATGGCTACCGAGGGGAGGTACAGACCTCCCCCGCTCCATCAATTAAGCATGATATCGTCACCACCAATCACCGTCCCAATAATACGAATATCCTTCAGCCGCTCACGAACAGCCTCCGTGGCCTCCTCCTCCAGCACGGTAAAATCTGCCCATTTACCCAGCTCAATGCTACCGCGTACATCATCTTGGTGCGCCAGCCATGCATGGTTATACGTAATCACCCGCATGGCCTCATCCACGGTGAGACACTGATCCTCACCATAAACGACCCCAGTCAGGGAGCGGCGATTGACGGCGCACCAGGCAGAAAAGAGCGGAGCGACCTCCGTCACCATATCGTCAGAGTGCACTCCATGCTTCAATCCATAGCGGGTAGCACTGCGGCAGGCATCCATCCGACGGACGCCGTGGGGACCGACCGTGTACTTGCAGTGTACGTCGCCCCAAAAGTAGAGATGATTGGCAAATAAATTCGGTGTGACACCGAGCCTTGCCATGCGGTAAAACTGATTCTCTGTAGCCAGCTGGCAATGCTCTAAAGAATGGCGGAAACCAGGGTTCGGATTATTGGCGCGAACCAGGGCGATAGCCTCCAGCGCCGCCTCGGTAGCACCATTACCATTGGTGTGGATCGAGCACGACATACCATGACTCTCGGCCAGAGCAATATGCTTAGCCATCGCGTCTGCATCCATCAGCAACAAGCCATTCGGTTTACCTGGCGTCACATATGATTGATCTGGCAATAGGTACGCCGTAAAGGCCTGGATAGAACCATCGGCTAATAACTTATAATTTCCCACGCTCAGGCGCGGATGATATTCATTGCGCAAGGCTTCGACCGCCTCCCATCCCGACCATGTCTTGTATCGCCAACGTTCTATCGTGGAAAACCACGGTTCCATAATAACGCGAGTATGTAACCGCTTCTGCGCCGCCCCCTTAATCCAGGCTTCTGCTGCCATATTCCCCGGTATCACAGGAATATTGGTTCCTTTATCCGTAATCGATGTACAACCATGTATACGGGCAATCCGAGTGGCGATTTCTCCAGCATCAAGTAATCCCTCTAGAGAGAAATCCATACGGGCGGCGCCATTAGCAATGGCGGGTTGCATCATCGCCAATTCTGCAATGGTGCCGTTTAAACGACCATCTTCATAACAAAATAGGTTAGGGTCGGCAGGCATGCGCTCATAACCACACAGGGTTAATGCGCGGGAGTTCACATTGATAACATGCCCGGAAGCATGGCTAAGACAAATAGGGTACTCCGTCGAGACCTGATCCAAGACATCACGGCTGACATCCGCATTATTCAACAAGAGAGGGTCGAATCCCCAACAGTTTAGCCACTGTGTAGCCGATGAGGCCAGACGAGCATGATCGTGGCGGAGCAGCTGCCGAAGTCGCTCAATTAATGCGTCAACGGACTGAATGCCCGGAAGGCGCGTCCCATCCACGCCTTTACGGTCGACATAACCGATATAATGAGCATCACGCAAGAATGCACCCATCATATGGGGATGCATATGGTGTTCGGAGAAACCCGGATAAATATAATATTCACGAAACCTATCATCGACCTCAATGGCGCAATGGTGTAGCGCTAATGCTTTCATGACCGTCTCTGTCGGCCCCACCGCCACAATCGTGCCATGTTGGCTGGCGACACATTCGGCACATGGAGCCGCCGGATCCATAGTAATGACTTTCTTAGCGAGAAATAGCGTTACCGGACTCGTCATATCAATCAAACGAAAAGCAATATTATCCATTTTCATACTATTGATTCCTTCACGCATAGAATTATCAGATAACTTAATCGCTACCCACTTTTTCGCTGCTTGCCCTCACCGTCCAGCCTTGAGTGGGGATACCCATAAAACCGGGAATATGGAGTAATACCAACAGTACTAGTGACCAAAACGCCCAACGAGCTGATTCAATACGGGCGATTTTATAGATAGCCAGCGCCTTCTCCGCCTCCTCGGCCGAGGCTCCGGCATTCTGAATGCGTTCCAACATGGCCTGATTGGCCATAAAACCATGAACCGGCGTGTTGGCGACATAAACCTTTACGATCGTGGAGACCTCGCCATTTTCAATCCGGTTTTTAAAGATAGCGGTCGAGCCGAACAACATCACCGCGCCAATGATCGCCACACCTGCCGCCTGCCAAACATTGCGCGTAGAACATTGAATACCACCAGATTGTGCCGCATCACGGGGATTCAGGGCCGCCGCCACAATCATGGCAGACTGAGAGGAATACCCACCCTGTCCGGCACCAAGCAGGGCGAGGCCGGGATACATCAGTATCGGATCGAAGCCATCAGGCAATAATGCACTCAGTATCAATACAGTTCCGGCTACCACCATCGCCGTGGAGGCCAGCACAACCCCACGAGGAGAGAGGTGACTGGCTTTCTTTGGAATAGTAAGAGACAGCACGATCATAGGGATGGCCATGACCATCATGGCCAGACCGGATTCAATCCCGCTCCATCCGGCGACGACCATAACCCAAGAGACAATCACGAAAAAAGCGCCGCCGAAGACCACAAAAATAAGCCCGGTCACATATAGCCCATTGCGCACCTGGCGGGTACGAAGAAAAGAACGAGGGAGTAATGCGGCACCATGTTTTTCTTCAATACGCTTCTCTACCCATACGGTCACCGCCATGATTATGACGCCAAGGAGTGCCAAAGGCAGGGCCGGAGACACCCCCAAGAAGGTGAAAGGAGCAGACATCGGTTCAATCAATCCCCATAGACTGATCTTTGAACAGCCGATGATAAAGGACAGTAAACCGAGCGAGACCAGCAGGGTACCGAGATAGTCAATGCGTATGCGACTCGGCTTAATCTCCGGAATACTCCTCCACGCAACCAGAAAAACCGCGATAAACCACACCGATAGCGTCAGAAACGCCGCACGGTAGCCGAGTAAATCCATAATAAAACCCGCACCGACAGGCATAATCACCACGGCAAAACCGGTCGCAGCCCCCACGCCGCCAAAAGCAATGGCGCGAGCCTTCCCCTCATACAGCGAGACAATCACGCCCAAAACAGATGGGATCATCAGGGCGGCGCCTAAACCGGTAAGTGTCCGCGCGCCCCAAATCAGTAGCGCCATGGTCGGAGCCATCACGGCCAGCGCCTCGCCGACCGCGCATAAGGCTGCTCCCGCCATAAAAACACGCTTGAATCCCTTGGCGATGCCCAACATGCCACCAAAGACCATCAGGGCACCGGCCAACAAGCTGTAGACAATGTTGGCCAGTTGCACCTGATCCATTGAGGCCGCCAACTTATGGATAAACTCATTGGTCGCTATCGAGAGCACGGCGTTATCGCCGGAAGTCCCTATCTGGGCGATACAGACGACAATAAGCGGTAGCCACATCAGTGTACTTTTTACCGGACTGCGTTCCATAATATTAATCCTGATCGAGTCATTAATATAATCAAGGCAACTCAGTGGATAAGCATGAACGATGAGTGACAACGAGGTTGTCATACTGTATTGAATATCAATCGACTGAGTAAGTAACGCGACAAGAGATGAATAGCCATGGTTCATTATGATCGTGTTCACCACATTACTCTGCGCTCTCTAGTGAACGATTCAATCGATAAGGTGTAACTTCGTGCACCTTGCCCACTTTATGGCTACACTTTATGAAATTCAAATAACGACTCCGCCTTATCAGGGTAAAGTCGATGGCAGTAATGATTTATAAAATAAATAATTAGCCTAAGAGTAATAGATATAACATTAGGATTATCGAAAAGAGAGAATTAAATAAACCAGCACCTACTCATCGGCATTCATTAATAATTAATGATGATTTATTGATAAATAAGCATAGAATAATTTTTGTCAATGAGTAGAGGTAGCGATAACAAAAGGAACCCATGAGCACTTGGCAAATCATTGTAATTAACACCAATGAGCCAAAATAGTTACTCTAATTTTCTCACCGTGATAGCGTCAATAAAGTCCTGTGCGGCCCGCAGGGTCAGCCAGAAGACACGTTGAACCACCAGGGTAGTGGTGATAGCGTGGGCAGAATAGCGCTGAGGTCGTCCCCGTGATGCGGGCGTTGCTGACTCATACCAGGCCTGAATCGCCATCGTCATCCAGCCAGAAAGTGATGGAGCCTCGATTGATAAGGGCTTTGCTGTCAGTGCGCAGTTGTGATCCTGAACGTCGACGTTGCCATGGGACTGTCTGCGATCACAGAAGAGGATATTTGGCGGAAGATCACAGGAGTCGAACCTGCCCGGGACCGCTGGCGGCCCCAACTGGATTTGAAGTCCAGCCGCCTCACCGGAGACGACGATCTTCCCTCGCGGGCGCGAGTATACCCTAAAACCATGCAGTGCGCACAAGAGGAAATCCCTACCCAGCACGCCGGGTAGGGAGAGACCTTATAACAGGCGTGACAGATGATTGAGATCGGACTGAATAGCGCCTGCGGTCACGTCCCGCCCGGCACCCGGGCCTCGGATCACTAACGGATTATCACGATACCAGCGACTCTCGATAGCGAAGACGTTATCGCATGGCAGCAATGCCGCCAGCGGGTGATCGGCGCGTACCGCCTCAACACCGACACGCGCCTTGCCATTAGCATCGAAACGAGCCACATAGCGCAATACCAGCCCCATCTCATTAGCGGCCTCCAGGCGCTGTAACATCTGCTCGTCCAAGGCCTCGCTATTCTCGAAGAAATGGTCGATGGAGCCCTGCTCCCCACCGGCGGGGACCAACGACTCCACTCGCACCTGTGAGGGCTCGATGTCATAACCCGCCTCACGCGCCAGGATCACCAGCTTGCGCATCACATCCTGACCGGAGAGATCAACCCGCGGATCCGGCTCCGTCAGCCCTTGCTGCCAAGCCTGATCCACCAAGGCGCTAAATGGCACCGTACCGTCAAATTGCAGGAACAGCCAGGAGAGCGTACCGGAGAAAATACCGCTGATAGAAAGGATCGTATCACCGCTATCACGGAGATCACGCACGGTATAGTTGACCGGCAGGCCGGCGCCGACAGTGGCATTATACAGCCAGTGACGCCCTGTCTTCTCGAAAGCATCACGGATCTGACGGTACTCTTGGCTGGCCGCGGCACCGGCCAGTTTGTTGGCGCTGACCACATGGAAGCCATAACTGGCGAAATCGCGGTACTGCTGCGCCAACGCAGCACTGGCAGTCACATCCAACACCACCAGATCATCATAAGGGTGGGCACGCATCCACAGGAATAGCGTCTCCTCATCCATCGCTTGAGCTTCCTCGTCGAAGAAAGCTAACGCCCGGCTGGCATCTAACCCCTCGTAATTCAATAGGCTACGATTGCTATCGACGACCCCGGCCAGAATAAACTCGAAGCCGCTGCGCGCAGAGAGGTTACCCTGCTCCCGGGTGAACAGCTCCAGCCAACGCGAACCGATGTTGCCCTTGCCGAACAACACCAGACCGACGCGCTTCTCCGCTCGGAAGAGCGAACTATGCAGTCCCTGCACCAAGGCTTCAGTCGGCCCACAGCGCAACACCGCCACCAGGCTGATGCTCTCCTCCGACTGCCAGATAAACTCAACCGGCTGCTCTTTCAGCTGTTGATAAAAACGATGGGCATGCAGTGGATTACGACTCACGCCGGCACCGACCATCGCCACTAACGCTAAGCCATCACGCAATTGCAACAGTCCGGGGATCGCCGACTCCTCCAACAGCTTGAAGGCACTCCCCACCACCTCGGCGGTATAGCACAACTGGATCAGGCGACGGTCGCGGTGAATACCCCGCGCCAGCGGACGCAGCTGCACACGTGTCAGGATGCGCTCCACTTCCTGCTGTACATGGTTAAACTCATGATCTGCCGGAACATGTAACTCGATAAGGCAGACATCATCATGGCTGGTGACAATCTTGGCACCGTTACCGCTGGCCAGTACCCGCTCAATACGCGTTGACCCTTGCTGTGGTTGATAGCTGCAACGCAGTTGTAAGTCGATATCGCTCGCAGAGACGGGCTGTAGCGTGCGGGCATGTAGAACCGGAGCCGCTAAGCGAGCCAGTTCGCTGGCCTCATCTAAGCGCAGCAACGGAAGTAGACAGGCATCTTTGACCTTGCGCGGATCGGCACTGTAGACCCCGGCGACATCGCTCCAGATGGTCACCTTGCGCACACCCGCCAAGGCGCCGATCTGGGTGGCGGAGTAGTCGGAACCATTGCGTCCCAGCAACACACTCTCCCCCGCACAGTTGCGGCTGATAAAGCCGGTCACAACTAAGCGCTTAGCAGGATGCTCGGCCAGCAATTTCTGCAGCAAGGGGTGAGAGCGGGCTTCATCGACCTGCGGTTGTGCGGCACGTTCGGCACAGAGGAAATCACGCGCGTCTAACCAGGCCGCCTCCATTCCCTGCTGCTGCAACACCGCCGCCATCAAACGGGCGGACCAGATCTCGCCATGCCCGACGACCTCGGCATACACCGCATCATCAACCGTACCGTCGAGCAGGGCAGCCAGGCGCTCAAGATCGCGGATGAAACGCGCCAATAGTGGCTCGGCCATCTCCGCAGGCAATAGCCCCGAGATCAGCTCACTCTGGTAACGGCGCAAGGCCTGCTGTACCTGATGGGCAGAGATCCGATCGCTTTGGCTGAGCTTCAGCCAGCTAATCAGCTGGTTAGTGGTACTACCCGCCGCTGAAACGACCATCATGTCACCGGGTTGGCTATACTCCGCCATGATTCCCGCCACACGCAAATAACACTTCACATCCGCCAGGCTGCTGCCGCCAAACTTATGCAGCTGGCGCTCTGCCGCTTGCTGCCCCGTTACCGCTTGTGCACTCATCACTTACCTCGTTGCTGCTGCCTGAAATGCCTGTTCCAGATCAGCGATTAAATCATCACCGTCCTCAATTCCCACGGAAATTCGCAGCAGGCTGTCGCTGATGCCTGCCGCCCTGCGCGCTTCCGGCGCCATGCCGGCGTGAGTCATGGTGGCGGCATGGGAGATCAGGCTCTCCACCCCCCCCAGGGACTCTGCCAGTGTAAACAGTTGCAGCGCTTTTAGGAAACGCCGTAAATAGGCCCCGTCACCCAGCAATTCAAAACTGAGCATGGCGCCAAAACCGCGCTGTTGACGCCGGGCGATGGCATGGCCGGGGTGATGTGGAAGAGAAGGATGAAACAGACGTGCAACCTGAGGCTGCTGTTGCAACCAATCGACAATACGTAAGGCATTGGCCTGCTGTAATGCGATGCGCGGTGCCAACGTGCGTAGGCCACGCAGCAAGAGATAGCTGTCGAAGGCGGCACCCGTCACGCCAATGTTATTCCCCCACCAAGCCAACTCCTGTGCCAGCTCGGCCGATCGCGCAATCACCGCCCCAGCGACGACATCGGAATGGCCATTCAGGTACTTCGTGCAGGAGTGTAGTACCAGATCCGCCCCCAAAGAAAAGGGTTGCTGTAATATCGGACTGAGGAAGGTGTTATCCACTGCCGCTAATGCGCCTACCTGATGGGCAGCCGTGCAGAGTGCGGCGATATCCACCACACGCAGTAGCGGATTACTCGGCGTCTCGATCAGCACCAGTTTCGGCCGTTGTGCCAGCGCCTGAGCTAACGCCTGAGCATCTCCCTGATCGACGAAGATCACGCGGAAGGCACCGCGCCGCGCGAGACTATCGAATAACCGGTAGCTACCACCGTAACAATCATGCGGCGCAACCAACAGATCTCCCGGTGAGAGTAATGCGGTACACATCAGGTGAATCGCCCCCATACCGCTGGCGGTAATCACCGCGCCCGCACCGCCCTCCAACTCCGCGAGCGCCCGTTCGGCGACGTCGCGAGTCGGATTACCGCGCCGGGCATAATCATGGGCGCGGGGTTGATTGAAGTCGGTAAAGTTATACGTGGTGGAAAGATGGATCGGGGGAACCACGCTGCCATACTGCTCATCGTCGTTCAATCCACAGCGCACTGCCTGAGTTGCCGGTTGATAACTCACCTGGTTACCCTCCCTGAGATGGTCGCGAGAATGGATAGAGCGTAACCGCTGCAAAATTGGACGTCAATACGTCCAGACATCTAAAAGTCTTTGCGTATGGATTGTGATGGCGGAGATTAGCCGCTAAAATTGACTCAATCTTATCATGGGTATCCACCGTCAGCGCCGGCGCATGAAACGCGATCTGCCGCGCGGATCCCCCCGCGTATCCCGGTTTGTATTAGGGATACGGGATACAATCGGGCATAATAGCCCGTTGGTCTCGGAATAATTTTTTGTGAAGGTATCTCCTCATGGCAGCAGAATGGAACGGCGAATACATTAGCCCATACGCTGAACACGGCAAAAAAAGTGAGCAGGTTAAAAAGATTACGGTATCCATTCCACTGAAGGTGTTAAAAATCCTCACGGATGAGCGTACCCGCCGCCAGGTGAATAACCTGCGCCACGCCACCAACAGCGAACTCCTGTGTGAAGCCTTCCTGCATGCCTTTACCGGACAACCACTACCGGATGATGACGATCTACGCAAAGATCGTAGCAACGAGATCCCCGAAGCCGCCAAAGAGCTGATGCGCCAGTTGGGGATCGACCCGGAAAGCTGGGAATACTAAGGTACAGGGCCGGATGGTACTGCGCCGCCCTCGGCGCATCACCGACGACTCCGGCCTTCGTCTCTGCCTCCCATACCACACACCGCTCACTGAATCGATGACCCTCTTCCTGTTGCAGCGCTCTCCGGCACCTTGCTGGATTCACTATTGATGTCTCTTTCTCACCTCCCTTTGCTCAACGGCCTATCCCCTGAAATCGACGAGGAGTGATAGCACCAATAATATTTTCACTACTTTTTATTTCCCATTCATCTTTTTTTATATATTTTATATTTTTTCTTTTTAATGAGTATTTTATTAGAAAAGAATTAAGATATTTCTCCTCATGCATTTAGGTTAAGTCTAAATAACCACGATTCAATAAAATAGATAATTTTATCGATATTTATCACTTTTTATTATTTTTATACTATAAATTAGCAATGAATACAGATTTTATATCTAAATATCGCTTTATTTATAGTGAATAGGACCACCTGTTTGTTAAAAAACTAGCATTTGATTTCATACTTTTATCTTTATATAAGAAAAGAGATAACATATACTGCTCTCAGCAATATAAAACCTGATTGTTTATTCAGAATAAGTATAGGCTATCGATGATGACCAAATGCTAACAGCTAGTATGTTGATAATCCATTAACGATTAAAGAGGCTATGTTGTATCTCGTCTCACTGAACTGTTTTGCCACACCATGAGTATATAAATACCAGTATACCTATAGTGCGATAGATATCGTCGGTTGTACTTATAACAAGCTAAGGATGGATAGACCGTCTGAGCCTTATTCAAGAGGATAATATATCAGGATAAGATACATTATTGTCATCTATCGCTACTCCATAACACACTGATATTTTATTTAATCAGTTAAGGAGTATTTTTACTGTCTCTCTACATTATTTCTTACCCTTGTTTTATCGGGGTATTGCACTATACCCACTCATAGCTCAAAGGAGAGAGTAATAGTTGAGTGATTATACTCACACATAACTTTACGGTGTAATACTATGAAAAAAATAGAGTTCACTCACCCTGGTTATGCATTGCAACCAGGGGAAGTAACTGAAGAGCAATTTCGCCTACTGGTTGACATCTCGCCTGTGCGTAGCGCAAAAGTCATCATGGCACTACGCGACTATTTTGTGCTTGGCCACAGCCGGAAATTAGTTTGCGAGCGCAATCAAGTCAATCCTGGCTATCTTTCCATTAAAATAAGGGAAATACAGGCGCTATGTCGACGTATTTTAGAATTGTACCCACATCTCAGCTAATGATGGAATAAAGAATCCATCCTTGTAGGGTACGGGTATAGTCACCACATTGATGCGAGGGCGACTCGCAATCAACCATGCCCATACCGCGCCGTAATAATATGGCGAGGCAGGCTGATATCAAAGCTACTAGCCTAATGGGGTAGATTTTCCGCCCCGCGAGAACGTCGCTCTCGTGCGGAAATAATTCGACGCTCCGAGGGCATGTGTATACTAGACGACGAGCGTGCAAAAAACTGGAGAGCACGCCCACATTGTCTTGCTAAGGCAAAGACCCCGCGCGATAGATCCCATAAAAAAAGGCACCCTGTGGGTGCCTTTTTCGCCGGATCCAAATTACTTGGAACCAACCATGTTGAAACGCTTGTTGAAGCGGTCAACGCGGCCGCCGGTAGCGACATCACGCTGCTTACCGGTGTAGAACGGGTGGCACTTGTCACACACGTCCAGGTTCAGATCGTGACCAACGGTAGAGTGGGTCTTGATCACGTTGCCGCAAGAGCAGGTTGCAGTGATAGCAACGTAGTTCGGGTGGATACCTTCTTTCATGGGAAAACCTCTATTAAGGCCGCGTCGCTATCCGGCCCTCTTCCGCCAGACACCACGCGTGGTTGATAAAATTGGGTTTGATACAAAACGATATCAAAGGCGGCGAATCATACAGAAAATAGCCGCCTAACGCAATCACCCACATCGATCCCAGCACCATCCGGTGTACACTGTAACGCCGTTCACCTGCAGGAAAACGCGATGTCCGTAGCCCATGTAGCGCTGCCCGTACCTTTGGCCCGCACCTTTGACTACCTATTACCAGCCGACATGCTCGCTCAACCGGGTTGTCGCGTCCGCGTTCCCTTTGGGCATCGCACCATGATTGGCCTCATCGTCGCGACCAGTGAACACAGCGAGCTGGCACCGGAAAACCTGAAAAGTGTCGAGCAATGCCTCGATAGCGAACCGCTGTTCAGTCCCACGCAATGGCGTCTACTGCGCTGGGCCGCCGACTACTACCACCATCCCATCGGGGAGGTACTATTTCATGCGCTGCCGATGCTATTACGCCAGGGTAAAGCAGCCTGTCATCCCCCACGTTGGCGTTGGCATCTGACCCCACAGGGTGAGCGTGTCGACCCCGCCACCTTGACGCGCGCGCCGAAGCAACAACAAGTGTTAGCTATCCTGGCACGTCAGACGCTTTATCGCCACCAGGTCGAAGAGTTCGATCTCAGCGACAGCGCGTTTACGGCATTAAAAAACAAAGGACTCATCGCCTTAGAAAGCGAGTCGGCAGCGCCTAAAGAGTGGCGTTCCACCTTTATCCCTCACACCGATCGCCTGACACTCAATGCTGAACAGGCAACCGCCGTCGGCGCCATCCGCGCCGACGACGAACAATTCAGCCCTTGGTTATTAGCCGGGGTAACGGGCTCCGGCAAGACCGAGGTCTACCTGAGTGTCATAGAGAACCTGTTGGCCCGCGGTAAACAGGCACTGGTACTGGTGCCGGAGATCGGCCTGACCCCTCAGACCATCGCCCGCTTCCGACAGCGTTTTAATGTGCCGGTAGACGTACTGCACTCCGGGCTCAACGACAGCGAACGACTGGCGACCTGGCTACGTGCCCGCGATGGTGAAAGTGCCATCGTCATCGGCACGCGCTCAGCGCTGTTCACCCCCTTCGCCCGCCTGGGTGGCATCATCATTGATGAGGAGCATGACGGCTCCTACAAGCAACAGGAGGGGTGGCGCTATCATGCCCGCGATCTGGCCGTGCTGCGCGCCCATCTGGAGGGGATCCCGATCCTGCTCGGCTCCGCTACCCCGGCACTGGAAACGCTACACAACGTCGAGGTCGGGAAATACCGCCGCCTGTGCCTCACTCAGCGAGCCGGTAACGCCAAGCCCGCCACGCAGCATCTGATCGACCTCAAGGGGTTGCCCCTAAAAGCGGGCCTGGCTCCGCCGCTGATCGAACGCATCCGCCAGCATACCGATGCCGGTAACCAGGTGATCCTGTTTCTCAATCGGCGTGGCTATGCCCCGGCGCTGCTGTGCCATGAATGTGGCTGGATCGCCGAATGCCCACGCTGTGATCACTTCTACACGCTGCATCAGGGTCAACACCTGCTACGCTGCCACCACTGTGACAGTCAGCGACCCGTTCCCCGCCAGTGTCCACAGTGTGGCTCGACCCATCTGGTGCCTGTTGGTCTCGGTACCGAGCAGTTGGAGCACGAGCTGGCCGAGATGTTTCCACAGGTGCCATTGACCCGCATCGATCGCGATACCACCAGCCGCAAGGGCGCCTTAGAACAGCAGCTAGCCGAGGTACATCAGGGTGGGGCGCGTATTCTGATCGGTACACAGATGCTGGCGAAGGGCCACCATTTCCCCAACGTCACGCTCGTGGCACTCCTGGATGTCGACGGCGCACTCTTCTCCGCTGACTTTCATGCCGCGGAACGTTTTGCCCAGCTGTACACCCAGGTGGCCGGACGTGCCGGACGCGCCGGCAAACGCGGCGAAGTCCTACTCCAGACCCATCATCCCGACCACCCCTTGCTGCAAACACTACTGCATCAAGGATACGATGCCTTCGCCTGCCAGGCGCTGCAAGAGCGCCAAAGCGTGTTCTTGCCACCCTTCACTCATCATGTGATGGTGCGAGCCGATGACCACGATAACCAACAGGCCAACGCCTTCTTGCAACAACTACGCACCCTACTGGAGACACATCCGCTGCGTGACGAAGGACTCTGGTTACTCGGGCCGGTTCCGGCGCTCCAGGCCAAACGCGGTGGACGCTATCGCTGGCAGCTGTTGTTGCAGCACCCCTCACGCGCCCGCTTACAGCAATTACTCCAGGCGACGTTACCCCTGCTCCCAACCTTGCCGGCCTACAAGCGGGTAAAATGGTCGCTCGATGTCGACCCGATCGACAGTTAAGCGCTTCCTCGGCGCGAATGAAGTGCGATCAGGATCGAAAAAATCTATTTACATCACACTTTTCCTGCAAATTAAGTAACGGTCCTTCCCGCTGTTCCGTTTAATATGTGATCGTATACCCATCGGCTGCCCGCTCAGGGCAGCCATTCCCGGTAATGGAGCAACATGCCGCCGGGTATGGCAGTGCTATCGCTGGCGCAATCGTTACCTTCGCCGCGGGATAATGATCGGGAAGTCATATCATCGCGCCAGTATGGACTGACGCAAGGAGAAACGCGTTGGAAGAGAAAGCAATGAACGCCACCATGAAAGATGTGGCGGAATATGCCGGCGTATCGACCGCAACGGTATCGCGGGCCT
This sequence comes from Edwardsiella tarda ATCC 15947 = NBRC 105688, assembly GCF_003113495.2. Taxonomy (NCBI): domain Bacteria; kingdom Pseudomonadati; phylum Pseudomonadota; class Gammaproteobacteria; order Enterobacterales; family Hafniaceae; genus Edwardsiella; species Edwardsiella tarda. Next base: position 93,692 of record NZ_CP084506.1, on the reverse strand, counting down.
TAATGAATCCAGAGAAAGTCTCCGCCGCGACACGGCAAAAAGTGGAGCAGGCCGTCTTAGCCGTCGGCTACGCCCCACACACCCTAGCCCGCAGCAACAAGCGAGGGGAGTCACGCACCATCCTGGTGATCGTCCCGGACATCTGCGATCCCTTCTTCGCCGAGGTGATCCAAGGGATCGAGCGCACCGCCGCCGAGCATGGCTACCTGGTGTTGCTCGGCGACTGTGCCCAGCAGATGCAACAAGAGAAAACCTTCGTTAACTTGATTATCACCAAGCAGATCGACGGCATGCTGTTGCTCGGCTCCAACATCCCTTTCGATGCCAGCAAGGAGGAGCAGCGCAATCTACCACCGATGGTGATGGCAAACGAATTCGCCCCCGAACTGGAGCTGCCAACCGTACACATCGACAATCTGACCGCGGCCTTCAAAGCGGTGCTCTACCTACACGATCTGGGCCACCAGCGTATCGGCAGCCTTGCCGGTCCAGAGCACATGCCGCTGAGTCAATATCGTCTACAGGGCTACATCCAGGCGTTGCGCCGCTGTGGACTCAACGAGGCGGGTTATGTGGTACACGGCGACTTCACCTTCGAGGCCGGAGCCAAGGCGTTAGCTAAGCTGATGGCATTGCCGCAACCACCCACCGCCCTCTTCTGTCATAGCGATGTGATGGCGATCGGGGCACTCTCCCAAGCGAGGAAGATGGGGATCCGCGTGCCCGATGATCTCTCGATCATCGGCTTCGATGATATTCGCCTCGCGCAGTATGTCGATCCACCGCTGACTACCGTGGCCCAACCCCGCTACCAGATTGGACGCGAGGCCATGCTCTTACTGCTGGAGCAGCTGCATCATCACCGGACTGTCAGCGGTTCACGCTTGTTGGAAAGCGAGCTAATTATCCGTGGCAGCACAGCGGTGGCGAAACGCTAGTGAATTACACCTGAGTTCAGTAACATGGCGTCTTGATATTGACTATTGAGTTGTAGCGAAACGACAGTGGCACAAAGAGACTATGTGAGTCGTGGGCGCGCTTCGGGCGCCAAACGCAAAAGCAATGGCCGGGGAAAGAAACGGCGCTCGGGTTCTGGGGTATCTCGGGCCATGATGGTGCTCGCCCTGGCCGTGCTGGCAACCTTTGCCGGTGGCCTCTATTTTCTGACCCAGCATAAACCGGGCGGCGATACGCTGCTACCGGAGGCGTCGCCGCATCCGAAGAATGGCTTACCACCGAAGCCAGAAGAGCGCTGGCGCTATATCAAGGAGCTGGAAAACCGCCAAGTCGGCGTCACGATGCCGACCGAACCGAGCGGGGGGATGCCCCCGCAGGGACAGCCGCAGTTGACCGAAGAACAACGCCAACTGTTGGAACAAATGCAGGCCGACATGCGCCAGGCACCGACACAGCTATCCGAGGTACCCTATAACGATCAGTCTCCTGTGGCCGTCACCCCGCATAATAGCCGGATGCCGGAGCAGCGTTATAGCCAGCCCACCCCGCCTCCCCAGCCAGCGTATCAGGAGCCGGTGCGCCAGACTCAACCGGCACCGGTGGCGCGTAATCCATTCTCTCAAGCGCCCAGCAATGCCGCCCCGTCGCGCCCAAGCCAGGCGCAGACGCCCGCTCCCGTGAATCGAGAGCGGGAGAAAGAGCGCGTCGTAACGCCGCCCCCGGCGCCGCAACCGGCCCGAGAGAAACCGGCCGAGAAAGCGGAAGAGAAGGCGAGCAGCCAGAAGTGGCTGATCCAATGTGGCTCGTTCCGTAATACCGATCAAGCCGAGTCCGTTCGCGCCCAGCTAGCCTTCGGCGGTATCGAAAGCCGCATCACCAGCGGTGGTGGCTGGCATCGCGTACTGCTCGGTCCCTATGCCAATCGGGCGGCGGCAGACAAGATGATCAGCCGCCTAAAAGGAAATGGCATGGCCGGCTGTATCACGCTGGCAAGCGGGGGTTGAAATTCCCAAAATCTCCCCCATCTGATCAGGTAATGCCTCCCGTCCTATGCGACGGGAGGATCACTTTTCAGCCACGGGGGTCTGTTCATGACAACAATAGTTAGCGTTCGCCGTAACGGCAAAGTAGTGATCGGTGGGGATGGTCAGGCCACGCTGGGCAATACCGTAATGAAGGGTAACGTCCGCAAGGTACGCCGCCTGTACAACGATCGCGTCATCGCCGGGTTCGCCGGTGGTACCGCCGACGCCTTTACCCTGTTTGAACTGTTCGAACGCAAACTGGAGCTGCACCAAGGTCATCTGGTGAAGGCAGCGGTCGAGTTAGCCAAAGATTGGCGTACCGATCGTATGCTACGCAAGCTGGAAGCCTTGCTGGCCGTCGCCGATGAAAACGCCTCGCTGATCATCACCGGTAATGGCGATGTGGTCCAACCGGAAAACGATCTGATCGCCATCGGCTCCGGCGGCCCCTATGCTCAAGCCGCCGCTCGCGCACTGCTGGAAAACACCGAGCTGGGCGCCCGCGACATCGTAGAAAAGGCGCTGGGGATCGCAGGTGATATCTGCATCTACACCAACCAGTTCCACACCATTGAAGAATTAGATTCTAAAGCGTAAGGACTGCACATCATGTCTGAGATGACCCCACGCGAAATTGTCAGTGAACTCGACAGTTACATCATCGGCCAACACTCCGCCAAACGCGCCGTCGCCATCGCGCTGCGTAACCGCTGGCGTCGCATGCAACTCGGCGAGGCGCTGCGTCACGAAGTCACACCGAAAAACATCCTGATGATCGGTCCAACCGGTGTCGGGAAAACCGAAATCGCACGCCGTCTGGCCAAGTTGGCCAATGCTCCGTTCATCAAGGTTGAAGCCACCAAATTTACCGAAGTCGGCTACGTTGGTAAGGAAGTCGATTCCATCATCCGCGATCTGACCGATTCAGCGATGAAGATGATCCGAGCGCAATCCATCGAAAAGAACCGCTACCGCGCCGAAGAGATGGCGGAAGAGCGCATCCTGGATGTATTGATCCCGCCGGCCAAGAACAACTGGGGACAGGCCGAACAAAGCAACGAGAACTCACCGGCACGCCAGAGTTTCCGCAAGAAGCTGCGCGAGGGCGAGCTGGACGACAAAGAGATCGAGATCGAACTGGCGGCCGCACCGATGGGTGTCGAAATCATGGCGCCTCCAGGCATGGAAGAGATGACCAGCCAACTGCAATCCATGTTCCAGAACTTGGGCGGGCAAAAGACCAAGCCGCGCAAGATTAAGATCAAGGATGCCTTCAAGCAGCTGATCGAAGAAGAAGCGGCCAAGCTGGTCAATCCTGAAGAGCTGAAACATCAGGCCATCGAGGCCGTCGAGCAGAATGGCATCGTCTTTATCGACGAGATCGACAAGATCTGTAAGCGGGGCGAAAGCTCAGGGCCGGATGTCTCGCGCGAAGGGGTACAACGTGACCTGTTGCCACTGATCGAAGGCTGTACCGTCAATACCAAGCACGGCATGGTCAAAACCGATCACATCCTGTTTATCGCCTCCGGTGCCTTCCAGGTTTCTAGCCCTGCCGATCTGATCCCTGAACTGCAGGGCCGCCTACCGATCCGTGTCGAGCTCCAGGCGCTGACCACCGAAGACTTCGAGCGCATCCTGACTGAGCCTAGCGCTTCACTGACCGAACAGTACCAGGCACTGATGGCAACCGAAGGGGTTAACATCACCTTTACCGCCGACGGTATCCGCCGTATCGCCGAAGCCGCCTGGCAGGTCAACGAGAGTGCCGAAAACATCGGTGCCCGCCGTTTGCATACCGTGATGGAGCGTCTGATGGAGGAGATCTCCTTCGATGCCAGCGAAATGAACGGTACCGCCATCACCATCGATGCCGATTATGTCCGTAATCACCTCGATGAGTTGGTAGCAGATGAAGATCTGAGCCGGTTTATTCTATAATCGATCCAGAAACCGTCCTTTTCGATCGTTGTCAGGGGAAGGCGTCCGCCTTCCCCTTTCTTATTTCGATAACGCTGGATCCACGGATGGGTGGCGGTTTGTTAATATAGATAAATGCGATAACCCGGCGATCCCCTCAGCGTAGCTGAGGGTCATTTGCCCCAGTAACTGAAACCATAACATGACCTCATTGACCCCGATCAGCCGGCCACGTGCCTGGCTGGAAAGTCTGCGCCTGCGCACGCTGCCGTTGGCTCTGGCCTCGATTGTCACCGGCTCGGCCATCGCCGCCTGGCAACATACCTTTAGCCTCGCTATCGCCCTGCTGGCGCTGCTGACCGCCGCGTTGTTGCAGATCCTCTCCAATCTGGCCAACGACTATGGCGACGCCATCAAAGGCAGCGACACCCCAGAGCGTATCGGGCCATTGCGTGGCATGCAGAAAGGCGTGATCACCCAGGCACAGATGAAACGCGCCCTGATCATTACCGTTCTGTTGACCATTGTCTCCGGCGTCGCGTTAATCGCTGTCGCCTGCCAGAAGCCGCAGGATATTCTCGGCTTCTTACTCCTTGGGCTGATGGCGATCATCGCCGCTATCACCTACACCGTTGGCACTCGCCCTTACGGTTACATGGGATTGGGCGACATTTCGGTATTGATCTTCTTCGGTTGGTTAAGCGTCGCGGGGACCTACTATCTCCAGGCCGGAACCTTCGATCAGGTGGTCATGCTGCCAGCAACAGCCTGTGGGTTGTTGGCCGCGGCTGTACTGAACATCAATAACCTACGCGATATTGAGAACGATGCTCGTAATGGCAAGAACACCCTGGCGGTACGCCTCGGGCCGCGTAACGCTCGTTATTACCATGTGGCGCTACTCGGTGGTGCGGTGCTCTGCCTGGCGCTGTTCGCACTGTTGGATCTACGCAGCCTGGTTGGCTGGCTGTTCGTCTTGGCGATCCCGATGCTCTATCGCCACGCCAGCTATGTGTTTCATCAGCGTTCCCCAGAGGCGATGCGCCCGATGCTAGAAAATATGGTCAAAGGCGCGTTGCTGACCAATCTGTTGTTTGCCGTCGGTACCGTATTGAGCTGATGGCCAGGCGCCGCTGAGCGTAGGCGGCGCCATATAATCGCCGCTTTTGCCAACAACCGCATTAAGGAGATATACTGATCATTCCTGCGGCAACCGGACGTGGACCCATGAAATACGATACTTCCGAACTATGTGACATTTACCATGAAGAGGTGAATGTTGTAGAACCGTTGTTCTCCAACTTCGGTGGGCGTTCTTCCTTTGGCGGCCAGATCATTACGGTCAAATGCTTTGAAGATAACGGACTGCTCTACGATCTATTGGAAGAGAACGGTCGGGGCCGGGTTCTCGTCGTCGATGGCGGTGGCTCGGTGCGGCGTGCGTTGATTAACGCCGAACTGGCACGGCTGGCAGTACAAAATGAGTGGGAAGGCATCGTGGTATACGGTGCGGTGCGTCAAGTCGATGACCTAGAGGAGCTCGACATCGGCATCCAGGCGATGGCGGCTATTCCCGCCGGCGCTGACAGCGCGGGGATCGGCGAGAGCGACATTCGCGTCAACTTTGGCGGCGTCACCTTCTTCTCCGGCGACCATCTGTATGCCGACAATACCGGCATCATCCTGGCGGAAGAGCCACTGGATCTCGAATAATCGCCGCATGATGGCAGCAAAAAGGCGCTCACCGAGCGCCTTTTTCATTACCAGAGTAAACGATCAGTTCACTTCGTCCATCTTACCCAGTAGTGCACGCAGGCGCTCCTGCCAATCACCCTGTTCATGCTTCAGCTGTTCATTCTCACGCAGCAATGCTTCACGATTGCTCGCTGCCTGCTGAACCTCCTGATTAAGCTGATTATTCTTATCCTTCAGCTCTTCGATTTCCATCTGTAGCAGGGTAATGGTGTCGATCGCCTGCTGAACTTTCGCTTCCAGTTTCTCAAATACTTCAAATGACATGATCTGTCCCCTCAATAGTAGCCAGGCGTACGTCTTACCGTTACGCACGCCGCCGCAACGACGGCGAACGTATCCTTAATGGGCGCCCACACCGCGCAGGCCGTCAGGCCAACGCACAAACCTCATTGACCCGATTGTATGTAGCCCACTGCTTACTGTCTAGGCCGGGTCCCAGTCTGTAACAAATTCAGCTATGGCGCCCGCACTTTTACACCGTCATAAACGATTTAAAAAAAGTTACCAACAAACATAAAAGAAACAAATGCCCCTCGCCGTGATCTCCGTCAGTGGTCAGATCACAAAACGTTGCGCGGCTAAGTCACACAATATAAGCGAAAACGACCATTTTTTTGACAAAACACACACATTTAAATTTCGCTATTTCTCGTTTTCGCGCGTTAACGATAAATTCACATCGCAACGTAACGTGTTCCATTTTCACACCGGGTAATTATCTTCCACCTCTTCGTCGCAGGATTCCTTGTTATGAGCCAGACAGCGAGTACGACATTAAAAGGACAGTGTATCGCCGAATTTCTGGGCACCGCCCTGCTGATCTTCTTTGGCTGTGGCTGTGTCGCCGCCATGAAGCTGGCTGGTGCCAGCCTGAGCCTCTGGGAGATCAGCGTTATCTGGGGTCTGGGCGTGGCGCTAGCCATCTATCTGACGGCTGCCATCTCCGGTGCTCACCTCAACCCGGCGGTCACCATCGCCCTTTGGCTGTTCGCCTGTTTCGAACGCCGCAAAGTGATCCCCTATATCATCGCTCAGGTCGCCGGCGCATTCTGTGCCGCCGCGTTAGTCTATGCTCTGTATCACAACCTGTTTATCGACTATGAACAGACCCATAATATGGTACGCGGCAGCGAGGAAAGCCTGACGCTGGCTGGGATCTTCTCGACCTATCCGAACCCACACATCACCGTCTGGCAAGCCCTGTTAGTAGAAACCGTCATCACCGCCATTCTGATGTGCCTGATCTTGGCCCTGACCGACGATGGCAACGGTATCCCGCGCGGCCCACTGGCACCGCTGCTGATCGGTGTGCTGATCGCCGTCATCGGTGCCGCGATGGGGCCCCTGACGGGCTTCGCCCTGAACCCTGCGCGTGACTTCGACCGAAAGCCTTCGCGTGGATGGCGGGCTGGGGTGAGATCGCCTTCACCGGCGGGCGCACCATCCCCTACTTCCTGGTCCCCATCGTTGGCCCGATCGTTGGTGCCTGCCTGGGTGCCTTCGGCTACCGTGCCTTGATCGGCCGCCATCTGCCGTGTGATGTCTGCACCGCCGATGAAGAGAAAAAGCAGAGTGAGCAGTCCAAAGCCTGATAAGGTTTCCGGGGAGGAGACTCCCCGGTTTTTGAGCGCAAACCGTACCCCAAACATCAACCCAGGATAACGACCATGACAACCCAACAAAAATACATTGTCGCGCTTGACCAGGGCACCACCAGTTCTCGTGCCGTGATCCTCGATCATGACGCCAACATCGTCAGCGTATCTCAGCGCGAATTTGAGCAAATTTACCCCAAGGCAGGCTGGGTCGAACACGATCCCATGGAGATTTGGGCGACCCAAAGCTCCACCCTGACCGAGGCGATGGCAAAAGCCGATATCGAATCCGATCAGATCGCCGCCATCGGCATCACTAACCAGCGTGAAACCACCATCGTCTGGGAAAAAGAGACCGGTAAACCGGTCTACAACGCCATCGTCTGGCAATGCCGCCGCACCGCCGACATCTGCGAGCAACTGAAGCGCGACGGACTGGAGGAGTACATCCGCCATCATACCGGCCTGGTGGTCGACCCCTACTTCTCTGGTACCAAGGTAAAGTGGATCCTGACCACGTCGAAGGAGCCCGTGAACGTGCCAAGCGCGGCGAGCTCCTATTCGGTACCGTCGACACCTGGCTGGTTTGGAAGATGACTCAGGGTCGGGTACACGTCACCGACTACACCAACGCCTCCCGTACCATGCTCTTCAACATCCATACCCTGGACTGGGATGAGCGTATGTTAGAGGTCTTGGATATCCCACGCGCCATGCTGCCGCAAGTGCGCGCCTCTTCCGAGATCTACGGCAAGACCAACATCGGCGGCAAAGGAGGCACTCGTATTCCTATCGCCGGTATCGCCGGCGACCAGCAGGCGGCGCTATTCGGCCAGTTGTGTGTTCAGCCGGGGATGGCGAAGAACACCTATGGAACCGGCTGCTTCTTGCTGATGAACACCGGTAAGGAAGCGGTACCGTCACAGCATGGCCTGCTGACCACCATCGCCTGTGGTCCGCGCGGCGAGGTCAACTATGCCCTGGAAGGGGCGGTGTTCATCGGAGGGGCCTCGATCCAATGGCTGCGCGATGAGCTGAAACTGATCAACGATGCCGCCGACTCCGAGTACTTTGCGACCAAAGTCAAAGATAGCAACGGCGTCTATGTGGTACCGGCCTTCACCGGCCTAGGCGCCCCCTACTGGGGCCCCTACGCCCGTGGCGCCATCTTCGGCCTGACGCGTGGTGTGAATAATAATCACATCATCCGGGCGACCCTGGAGTCCATCGCCTATCAGACACGTGATGTGCTGGATGCGATGCAGGCTGACGCCAACACCCGCCTGCAATCGCTGCGCGTCGATGGCGGGGCGGTCGCCAACAACTTCCTGATGCAGTTCCAGTCTGACATCCTCGGTACCCGAGTCGAGCGCCCGGAGGTACTGGAAGTCACCGCCCTTGGCGCCGCCTACTTGGCGGGTCTGGCTGTCGGCTACTGGAACGATCTGGATGAGTTGAGCAGCAAGGCCTGTATCGAGCGCGAATTCCGCCCTGGTATTGAAACCGTAGAGCGTAATTACCGCTACAGCGGTTGGAAGAAGGCGGTCGCTCGTGCCCAAGCCTGGGAAGATCACGACTGATCTCCCCATTCTCATGTCACCCAGGGGCGAGCAATCGCCCCTTTTTTATTTTTGGTCAAGGTTAGCGCGGTTTTCCGACGCAAACGTTTCACCCGCTCTGTGTTAGAATCGCCCCCCGTCATCTTATTGCTTATTTTATTCTCATCATTGCAGGACCCATCATGAAACGTGAATTAGCCATCGAGTTCTCTCGCGTCACCGAAGCGGCGGCACTGGCCGGATATAAGTGGTTGGGGCGCGGCGATAAAAATGCAGCCGACGGCGCCGCTGTCAACGCCATGCGCATCATGCTTAACCAGGTCGATATCGACGGGGAGATCGTCATCGGTGAAGGGGAAATCGACGAGGCGCCGATGCTGTACATCGGTGAGCGCGTCGGCAGCGGCCAAGGCGATCAGGTCGACATCGCCGTCGATCCTATCGAAGGGGCCCGCATGACCGCTATGGGGCAGGCTAATGCGCTGGCCGTGATGGCTGTCGGCGACAAGGGGACATTCCTGCATGCCCCAGATATGTATATGGAAAAACTGGTGGTTGGCCCGCAGGCTAAAGGCTGCGTCGATCTCACTCTGCCGCTTGAGACTAACCTGCGCAACATCGCCGATCGCCTGGGCAAACCACTATCCCAGCTGACGGTGATCACCCTGGCGAAACCACGCCACGACGCGAACATCGCAACAATGCAGGCGTTAGGTGTACGTGTCTTTGCCATCCCCGACGGCGATGTGGCGGCGTCGATCCTCACCTGTATGCCGGAGAGCGAAGTCGATGTGATGTATGGTATCGGCGGCGCCCCGGAAGGCGTCGTTTCCGCCGCCGTGATCCGCGCCCTAGATGGTGATATGCAGGGGCGTCTGCTGGCTCGTCATCAGGTGAAGGGGGATACGCCTGAGAATCGTCGCCTAGGCGAGCAAGAGCTGGCGCGCTGCGCCCAGATGGGTATCTGTGCCGGCGAGGTACTCGCGCTGGGAGACATGGCGCGTAACGATAACGTGATCTTCTCGGCGACCGGTATCACCAAAGGTGATCTGCTGGACGGCATCTACCGTAAGGGTAACGTCGCTACCACCGAGACCCTGTTGATCCGCGGCAAGTCACGCACCATCCGTCGTATCCGCTCTACTCACTATCTGGAGCGGAAAGACGCCCAGATCCGTGACATCATCCTGTAACATCATCGGGATACAAAACGGCGCGCCCATGGCGCGCCGTCTGCTTAGCACGAAGCTCAATGCCATCCCCGCGAGTTACAGGATCTGCCCCTGCTGACGCACCTTATGCGCGATGGGCAACCAACACAGCAGGATCATCACCGCCATGGCACTCATCAACATTCCCAGGCTGAACTGACTATTCTGCGGTAATAACGCGGAAAACCAAGCCATCGCGCCTGAGCCGACGTTTTGTAATCCACCGACGAGCGCACCCGCCGCACCGGCTAACAGTGGGAAAGGCTCCATCGCCCCAGTGGTCGCCAGCGGAAACAGCATACCGGCACCAAAGAAGAACAGGGCTGCCGGCACGATCAACGTCCAAATATTAATGATCCCAAACCAGCTCGGCATCCACATCAGCAACCCAGCTAGCAGGCAGCTAAAGACCGCATGCCACATCAACGTCGCGAAGGATTTTCCCGGACGCCCCGCATACCAGGCACCGAAAAAAGCCGCCGGAATCGGTAAAATAAACAGGATGCTGACCACAATACCACTGAGATGCAGTACCCCGCCTAGCAATACCCCGGAGCAGGCCTCAAACACCGCCACGCCCGCTAATCCCCCCACCAGCATAATCAGGTAGCAGACAAACTGACCGCTCCCCAACAGTTGACGATAGCTGGTAACCAGATTGCTGTTACCCGCCGCCGCCGGGCGTGTCTCCGGCAGCCAGCGGAACATGCTGTAAGCGACACCGGCACACAGCAACAGCAGAAAGGCAAAGCAAGCCCGCCAGCTGATAAAGGCATCCAACAGGCCACCGATCACCGGTGCCAGTAAGGGGCTGACCAAGATCCCCATATTCAACAAGCTATTGGCGTAACGTAATGCCGTACCACTATACAAATCGCGCGGCATGGTACGCGCCATCACGCCCGCGACCCCGGTCCCTAACCCTTGCAGAGCCGCTGCCAATACCAAGATATGCAGACTGGGTGCGAGCAACGCCGCTAACGCCCCCAGCATGAAGATCCCCATCCCGGCCAAAATCACGGGACGACGACCGACACGATCGGACAACGGGCCATAGATCAGTTGCGAGGCACCATAAGTCAGCAAATACGCCGCCATCACGCTTTGCAGTGCGCCGCTACGCACACCCAGATCATGCCCCATATCAGGGATCGAAGGCACATAGATGGTCTGCGCCATCTGACCGACGGCGACCAGCAGGATCAACATGACCAGCAGATGAAAATTTTCTAGCTTTCTCATTATGTTACGCTTACCAACGCATTATTAACCAGAGTGATAAACCACAGAGATAATGTATTTGTGGAATCTATGACCATATTCGGGCGCATAATCTAACAGATAAAGCTAAAATTTGTTCTCTACGTCGCGCTTTGTCCTGATTTTTATTGGCAGCGCGGATCGCCGTCAGCGTAAAGTAAATGTGACAGCCGGGAAGGGATTCTGCGACAGGTTTAAAAATAAAGAATATTTATCATTTAATGGAGTTTTATAAATTATTAAACTCAGTCGATTATCAATGTCTCGCTTACCACAAGGATCTGTGCCATGAAGACACCCGAATTAATCTTGTTGCAGCTAAAGAGTCTGGGTCCGCAGTCGGCCAAAATGTTGGCGGAGCGCATCGCCATCACCACCATGGGGGTACGTCAGCATTTGCAGCAACTCGAACAACGGGAATTGGTTTGTTATGAGGAGTCGCGCACCAAGGTCGGTCGCCCTACCCGCTTCTGGTCGCTGACCAGCAAGGGACATGCCCAATTTCCCGACCGTCACCGCGATCTCTCCCGCACCCTATTGGAGGGGACACAGAAACTGTTCGGCAACCAAGGCGTCGAACAGCTGCTCGAAATCCGTGAAGATGCCCTCTATACCCGTTACGCCAATGAGTTAGCACAGCATCCCGAGGGCGAAGAACGCTTCCGCGCGCTGGCTCGCCTACGTCAAAGCGATGGCTATATGGCCGAGGTTGAGTTCGAAAATAATGCGGTGGTATTGGTCGAGAACCACTGTCCCATTGGCATCGCCGCCAATACCTGCGGTAAGCTGTGCCACTCCGAGCTACGCCTGCTTAACCGCCTGCTAGGCTCCGAGTATCACATTGAACGCGTAGAGCACATCATCAGCGACTCACGTCGCTGCGCCTACCGCATAACCTCCCGGGAGTGATTAACATATGGCCGAATGGGTAACGGGTACCATTACGCAGGTTCAGCACTGGACCGATAAACTGTTTAGCATTCAGCTGCAAGCTCCGATCAAGCCGTTTCAAGCGGGGCAGTTCGGCAAGCTGGGCATGGATATTGGCGATGAGCGTATCCAACGTGCCTATTCGTTCGTTAACCCACCGAGTAGCGATACGCTGGAGTTTTATCTGGTCACCGTCCCGGATGGACTACTCAGCCCACGCTTAGCGGCGCTGCAACCGGGTGACACCCTACTGATCAGCGATGAGGCCAACGGCTTCTTCGTCTTGGATGAGGTGCCGGACAGTAAGATCCTCTGGATGCTGGCCACCGGTACCGCGCTCGGCCCGTACCTCTCGATGCTGGAGGAAGAGCGGGATCTGGATCGTTTCGAGCATCTGGTACTGGTGCATGCGGTGCGCCATGCGGCCGATCTCAGCTACCTTCCTCGCATGCAGCAGCTGGTGCAACGTTATCATGGCAAGCTACGTATCCAGCCCGTCATTAGCCGTGAAGCCGCTGCTGGCACCCTCCAAGGCCGGGTTCCCGCCTTGATCGCCAACGGGGCCTTAGAGGCCGCCGTCGGCCTACCGATTAACGCCGAAGAGAGCCATGTGATGTTGTGCGGTAACCCGCAAATGGTTCGCGACACACAACAGGTACTGAAAGAAACGCGCGCCATGCGTAAGCATCTGCGTCGTAAGCCAGGTCACGTCACCAGCGAGCATTATTGGTAAGCGTACTCAGCGGCGGGCGATCCCTGAATCCCCGCCGTTAGCCGCCAAAACGGCGCCAGTTCACCGCCACTGCCGGTGGGCCATAACGGTTATCCCCCGCCGTACCGGCGAAGACGCCGCAGTCTAATATCAGCATGATATAGATCAGCAACGGCAAGAAGCGTCCCAAGGCCCAAACCCACACCGGCCCCAACATCGTCCAGTTACCGGCGGCCAACATCCAGGCTAACACCGCCAGCAAGGCCCACCAGCCGGACTTGTTGCGATCGTGTAGGCGTTTCACCCATACCGCCGCCGTCGGCCATAATGACAAGACCAATAAAAAGGCGGCCGCCTGGAGTGGAAGCATCCCTGCACCCGCTAGCGAAAATAACACCAGCAAGAGCAGCAACCAGATCCCCATCCAAGCCCAAAACGCTTGTCGCCCCAAGCGGCCACGTAGCGAGAAGCACCACTGTTGTAAGCCCATGCACCATCCTTTTATCATTTGGTTCAGCCAACAGAGCGCCGCAGTGTACCCGATCCCCCGCTCTTCAGCGGAATTTTTACGCGGCTTTTTGACAAACATGGTCATAAAACGCTTTAATCATCCCTCGGATCGTTACCTGCCGTTTACTGGATTATGAGCATGCTGCGAATCGCCCTACTCTCCATCCTCTTGCTGGCCAGCCTGCCCGCCGCCAGCGACGCCGCCTCGTCCGATCCGGCCCCCGAGTCATCGACCGCCGCCTATCTCTTACCCGGTGCACCGACCTTCGATCTTACCCTGGTTAGCTTCCGCACACGCTATAATCAAGACTTTCCGATGCTCCCCTTGGCAGAGTATCGCGCCATCAGCGTACAGGATGAGGATCTGCCGCTAACCCGGGCCGCAACGCGTATTAATCAGGCGATTTACTCCTCCGTGGTGTTAGAGAAGGGGACAGGGAAGATCAAGAGCCTACAGATCACCTATCTGCCTGAGAGCGACGCCGAGGTAAACAACACGCGAGAGAAGGGGAAACGGGAGGCCAAGAATGGGGCGGACAGTACCGATCGGCAACTGGCTATCCGTTATATTGCAGCCATTATGCAAAGCTTCTCACCCACGCTCTCGGCACAGCAAAGCCTGGAAAAAGCCACACAGCTATTGAGCCGTGGTAAAAACCACGCCTACTACAGTCAACAGGATGGTTCCTTACGCTATGTGGTAGCAGATAGCGGAGAAAAAGGCATTACATTCGCTGTTGAACCGATTAAGCTAGCACTATCAGAGGATGCTGATCCCCAAAATCCATAGGCATTTAATGATGGAAAACAAAGCGTCTGACGCGCAATTTTTTATACTGTCAGACAGAATATGCCGATGAGGCAAATTGATTTCGATTATGTGTTTCCCAATTGGAGGAAAGAAAATGCGTCAACCACTCGTTATGGGTAACTGGAAACTGAACGGTAGCCGCCACATGGTTCACGAACTGGTCGCCGCGCTGCGCGCCGAGCTGAGCGATGTCGCGGGCTGTGACGTCGCTATCGCACCGCCGACCGTGTATCTGGATATGGCCGCTCATGAGCTGGCCGGTAGCCGTATCGCTCTCGGTGCCCAGGACGTCGGCATCAATGCCTCCGGCGCATTCACCGGTGAAACCGCTGCCGCCATGCTGAAAGATGTCGGTGCGAAATACATCATCATCGGCCACTCCGAGCGTCGTACCTATCACAAAGAGAGCGATACCTTCATCGCTGAAAAATTCGCTGCACTGAAAGAAGCTGGTCTGATCCCGGTTCTGTGCATCGGTGAAACCGAAGCAGAAAACGAAGCCGGTAAGACCGAAGAGGTCTGTGCGCGTCAGTTGGATGCCGTACTGAAGAGCATGGGCGCCCAAGTCTTCAAAGGTGCGGTCATTGCCTATGAGCCCATCTGGGCTATCGGTACTGGCAAATCGGCTACGCCGGCGCAGGCTCAGGCCGTGCATAAGTTCATCCGTGACCACATCGCAAAACACGATGCGGAAGCCGCCCAGGAAGTCATCATCCAGTACGGTGGATCCGTCAACGCGGCCAATGCAGCCGATCTGTTCAAACAGCCGGATATCGATGGTGCATTGGTTGGCGGCGCTTCGCTGAAAGCCGATGCCTTCGCGACCATCGTACGTGCTGCCGCCGAAGCCGCACAGGCCTAAGTCGCCCGTACGTCATCTACGCGATAATAAACGGCGCCCCTCACGGGCGCCGTTTTTTATTCCGTCCCCACGCCGTAATCAGCGTATCGGCACGGCCCAGCGTCAACATAAAAAAGCCCCGCCGAGGCGAGGCTGATAAAACGGTCAGCGGTAAGACTGAAGTTAGAACAACATCTTAGCCGTATCCAGCCAATCGCCCTTAAACGGACGCTTCATGTTTTCCACTGCATCGATGATATCGTGATGTACCAGTTTTTCGTTCTGGATACCGACGCAACGGCCACCATATCCTTGTAACAGCAACTCAATGGAGTAAGCGCCCATTCGCGAGGCTAAGATGCGGTCATAGGCGACCGGCGCACCGCCGCGCTGAATATGGCCCAAAACCGTCGAGCGCGTCTCACGGCCGGTTTCCTGCTCAATAAACTTAGCCAACTCATCAACATCACAGATATGCTCAGTGATCGCGACGATGGCGTGTTTCTTACCCTTGGTGATACCCGCCTTGATCTCTTCGACCAAGTCCTCACGCTTAAACTCCACCTCCGGCAACACGATGTATTCGCAACCACCCGCAATCGCCGCAGCCAGGGTCAAGTCGCCGCAGTAGCGGCCCATCACTTCCACGATGGAAATACGCTGGTGAGAGGATGACGTATCACGCAGGCGGTCGATCGCCTCCACAACGGTCTCCAGCGCGGTGAAATAACCAATGGTGTAGTCTGTCCCAGCCACGTCATTATCGATAGTGCCCGGCAGGCCGATACAAGGGAAGCCCATCTCAGTCAGACGCTTGGCTCCCATATAAGAGCCATCGCCACCGATGACGACCAGGGCATCCAGGCCAAACTTACGCATATTCTCCACCGCTTGCGCCCGCACTTTCTCATCGCGAAACTCCGGGAAACGTGCAGAGCCGAGGAAAGTACCGCCACGGTTGATCACATCGGAGACGCTATAGCGATCCAGTTGCTCAATACGTCCTTCATACAGACCGAGGTAGCCATCATGGATGCCATACACATCTAACCCTTTGGACAAGGCTGCACGCACGACACCGCGGATGGCCGCGTTCATGCCCGGCGCATCACCGCCACTGGTCAAAACACCGATTTTTTTGATCATGACTACCTCTGAGCTTGTGGATACTATTTCTTAGAAATGGAGTGGCTTGGCGCGTATAACGCTGGCTCGACCACCGCATACGACGGTAGCCAACGCCCTCACGCTGCCCGGTACCCGCAACACCGGCCCAGGCCCCGCCTTCTGGTACAGAAAATGAACACATTAGTCGATTACTGTGTAATATTATAGCAAAGTAATCAAGCTGAATTGATTCAGGTCAGTCCACACATGGTAAATATTTTACTGTGTAAAAAAAATAGCAGTGCTGTAATCCGGCTCACAAACTGATATTTTTTAACACTCCCATCGCCCTTTTTGTTCAAGGGGCACCACCGAGGTCGGATCTTGGTGAATGATCACATCTGCACCGGGAAAGTGTTGCAATAGATCATGCTCAACCCGATCGGCAATAGCATGAGCTTCTACCAGCGGCAGCGCATCGTCCATCTCAATATGTAACTGAATAAAACGGGTCGGCCCAGACTGACGGGTACGCAGATCATGCAACCCCAATACGTCACGATGACGATGGATCAACGAGACAATCAGTCTACGCTCCTCTTCACTCAATGCTCGGTCAAGCAACGACTGCACCGCCTCATAGCCCATACGCAAGGCGCTATAGAGAATATAGACCCCAATTCCCAACGCAAATATGGCATCGGCCCAGGTCACACCATACCAACTCAGCCCCAACGAAATCAGGATCGCCCCATTCATCAGCACATCAGACTGGTAATGCAGCATATCCGCCCGCACCGCCTGACTCTGAGTCTTACGCACCACCCAGCGCTGAAAGGTCACCAGCAACATGGTGCTGATCAAGGCGAAAGCCGTTACCCAGATCCCGACACCGGGATCGTGCAACGGCGCCGGCTTAATCAAGTGTTGGAAGCCCGTTAGGAACAGGAACAGTGCAGAACCGCTGATAAACATGCTCTGTGCCAACGCCGCCAACGACTCCGCCTTACCGTGACCAAAGGTATGGTCTTCGTCGGCTGGCTGCAGGGAGTAACGGATCACCAATAGGTTAGTCAACGAGGCCGCGATATCCACCAGTGAGTCCACCAACGAGGCCAGCAGACTGACCGATCCGGTGTACCACCAGGCCAATATTTTAAAAATCAGCAGGATTGTGGCTGTCACTGTCGCGGCTAATGCCGCAACCTTGACCAGTCGTGCATATTGCTGATGCATAGATCCACCCAAAAATAGTATTTGCGATTAGCCGACCAGTATAGCGAATTGCACAGCAAAAAAGGCAGCTCATCGAAAACCCAAGATTTGGCCCACACTGCGCCAGCCCCGTCACGCGACCGACCCGACAACACGGGTGTTCAGCGCTATGAAATGGGTCACCCCAATTGAATGGAGAGGCTCAGCCATGTCGATGTAAAAATAACAAGCGAAAAGCCGGTGAGAAAGTCGTGGACGGAACTATACCGATCAACAGGCAAGCGGGTATGGCTATCCAGAGGAAAAATCATGGAGACGCCACACCAGCCGCTTCATAGCAATATTTTTGTCTTAAAAGATGACTCGGGATAGGAGACGAGGAACGCACCAGCGTTTCTTGTACTCACCCGACATAAAACCATAGGAGTATTTCACATCGGCACCTAATTCGGCGACGCGCTCAATATTACGCCACATCAACATGGTGCCGAGGGGGTGCTCGCAGGTAACATCGTAACCAATGTTGATAAAATCGACAAAGATACCTCTGACGGACTCTGTTTTAAGCAATAGTTGGATGCCGATGATTTGCCCATTTAACGTAGCGATATCGCCATAAAAACAGTGCTGAAATCGCCGAAAGAACGCCTGATTCATCGCCAAGTTTGTAACACCTTGTCCCCAACGCTTTTTAAGTAGCGCATCATAACTATCTAGCAGTACATCAGCAGAGATAGTGCTAATATCGATAAAAGCACCACCAGATTGCTGAAATTTTTTTATTTCACGACGTCGAGTCTGCTGTGTTTTTTTAGAGAAATCGGGGATCTTTTTTGCTATCGCTTCCAGACGCTTAGAAAATTTTTTTAGTAATATTCAATGAGTAGGGGTAATCACCACTCAAGCAACGCGCCTTAAAGGGTGCACAACAAAATACATCACGTCGCATCGGTAACACAATTCCCGATACCGGCAGCGGTAAGCCGACAATAGATTTATTATTATTTTTGAAATCATTAACCAACCATCCATTATCAATACAAGCTGCCGCAACTATCTCGCCATGATGATAATAGGCAATAAAATTAAATTTCGCCCCATAGTTAATCATGAATTCAATATAGTCTGGCGCAGATTCCGCACTATACCCATAGCGTTGCGCTACCATCTTATAGCTAGCAAAATCACATTGCTGCCAACCGAGTAGTTTTTTAATAAGCATTGACTAAACTTAGACATGTAACACATCAATGCCATCTCGGTAGAGATAATAGCCACCCCACATACCGGCCAACAAATAGCCACGTCTGCTAGATACTCTCAAAACCGACAAACACGTGTTACTCGTCTACTTTCCCATAAAGTAAGATTAAAGATAAATTCATCATACGATTAATATTACAATATATCATAAAATGTAACTTTGTATAATAAACAATTAATATACAAGAAAGTGATTATATTGATGCTGACGAGGGGCGTTCACGATCTCGTGACGCTCGCATGAACACCATGGTGACGAACGATGATCAATACCTCAGCGATCGATGAGGGAAGAAGGATAAACAAGAGATAAAAAAAACCCCCACATCATGTGGGGGAAGACAGGGATGGTGAAGAAATCCTGAAGGTAATATTATGGAATAAAAGGATTTATTCTAATACTCGTCTACATTTTGACTACGCTTCGATAAAAATAAAAAAGCTCACGGGGAACCGTGAGCTTTCTTTCCTCAGGCTTTATCCAGCTCTAAGGGGAGTTGATCCCGACCTCGATGTGATGCTGGGAAATCTTCCCAAGGGATCTCTTTTGCTGCTTTCTTGTTGCGACCAACCAGACCAATCACGTTTTCGATCGAGTAAAAGCATGCACCACAGGTCAGGTTGTTGCACTGGTAGTAGGTCTTTTTGATAGTGCGCTCTTCATTCATGTAGCGACTGGTGCGTTTGCGAGAGGATGCTCCGCATTGAGGACAATGGAACATGGGCGGCTCCTGATGGTATGGCAATACCCATAGTTTACGGTGTCGTTATTCTGGCGTCGCAATCCATTCTGGTATCCTGGCCTCCAGATCCAGGTGCGTAGTAAAACCATTGCCATCAATTACGTGTTCAGCTTTAGCAATAATCCAATCCTGATTATCTATCGTTGGCTTAAACCCTGCTACCTGACCGTGCATTTCGGGGTAGAGATCGGCGCGCCCACGCGCCAGGGTGATGCTGAACTCGGCGGCGCCGCGTTGGAGTTGCTGCCACTTTGCTGCAGCAGCGCGCCTGGCAGCCTCTTCGTTCCGATAGGTTTTACGCAGCACATACACATTACCCTCTGCCCCGGTCATGTAGTCGCCGTCTCGGCTACTGCTTTTCTCTCGCTTCTTGGTGGTGCGCCGCTTGACACTGACTTTCCGTTTCTTACCAAAGTTCAGATCCAGCCAGTAGGCGCGCACCCCTGTGTAAGCCTGTCTATCGGCAATACGAAATCGATGGCCGTCACCATCACTGCGTTGCAGGTGGAAGGATGGCAGGGCCTTACCATCAGCGGTTACACCTCCGCCGGGTAGGATGAACAGCAGCCTAGCGTTCTTGACGGTAGCAATGGCGCCCAGCATATCGGCCATGCGAGTAAGGAACGACATATCACTTTCTTCTGTCTGGTCAGCGTGATCGATCTCGATATTCATCAACATTTCGCTGATGCAGGGTTGCAGCTGGTAGCGGTGGGCGATGGCGGATACGACGCGTTCGACGGTGACATCATGCCAGGAGACTTCTCGCTTCACATTGAACTCCTCTCGGAAATCTGCGCTACGGGCGGTAATGCTCAAAGTATCGGGCGGGCCTTCATGCGAAATCTCATCGATGATAAACCGCCCTTTGTTAACGAGCGGCTCTCCCATCCATCCGAGCATTAGGGTTAGAACTGCCCCACGTGGCGGTAGAGTCAACATGCCGTCAGCATCGTCCAGTGTTAGGGTGAGCTGATCGGCTTCAAAGCCCCGATTATCGGTCATTGACAGATTCATACAGCGTCGGTTGAGCAGCTCAATTGGCTTGCCCTCCATGATGATACGAAAGTCTGGCGACTTGATGGGGTCACATAACGTGTCTCGGTTGCTGTTGATATCTAGGGCTGATGGTTTTGTGGTGTTCGGCATGGTTATGATCTCCTGCGGCTATGCTCCCATGCGCGCGCGAGGGCTAACATCTTGTTTTTGTTGTGGGATGAAGGGGAGAGCCTAAAGCGCGTGAATTGCCGTGGCGGGTTGGTGAAGATGGGACTCCGACATGATATTAACCCATTAACCCAATGGTGGATCATATGAGTGAAAGCCGTTTTCACGGTGCCCGCGTCCATGAAAAAACCGATCTTGCCAACCCGTACAATGATATTGATAGCAGTGTTGTCGGATTGGTCGCGGTGGCAGATGATGCCGACGCGGAAACCTTCCCCCTGAACAAGCCTGTTTTGCTGACACGTATTGAGCCGCTGCTGGGTAAAGCTGGCAAGACTGGTTCGCTGTATAAGTCACTGAAGGCCATTGCCGATCAGGCCAGCACCAAGGTTATCGTGGTGCGCGTCCCAGCTGCAAAAAGCGAGGATGGGAGTAAAACCCAGGATCAACTAGTCGTGGGTGGTACTGAGTCCGATGGCAGCTATACCGGAATGTACGCGTTTCTCGTTGCCGAGCAGGATGAGCATATCGGTTATCGACCTCGCATCCTGGCGGCGCCGGATCTGGACTCAGAGGCGGTTACCTCATCGCTATGTGTGATCGCCGGCAAGCTGCGGGCATTTGTGTATGCCAGCTGCCATGGCTGTAACACGATGGCGGAGGCGATTGCCTACCGCGCAAAATTCGCCTACCGCGAGCTCATGCTCATCTGGCCGGACTTCATTGCCTATAACCCCGCATCCGGTCAAAACGAAGTGTTCCCGGCGCCAGCCTATGCCTGCGGTCTGCGCGCGCTGATTGACCATGAGCAAGGGTGGCACAAATCACTGTCCAATGTGCCCGTGAAAAATGTACTGGGGATCTCCAAGCAGGTTTTTGGGCGCTTCAGGCTGACGATAGTGATGCCAATAACCTGAACAACAAAGAGATCACCACGCTCATCAAGCGTAACGGCTTCCGCTTTTGGGGTAACCGCAGCACGGATACTAACGCCTATATTTTTGAGGTTTATACCCGTACCAGTCAGGTTCTGGCGGATACCGTGGCAGAGGCTCAGTTTGAAGCGATTGATGAACCGCTAACCCCCACCAACGTCAAAGATGTCTTGAGTGGGTTACGTGCCAAACTAAACCAGCTTGTCACCGCCGGGCGCCTGCTGGGTGCCAGCTGCTGGTTCGATATTGTGGAGAACCCGACGACCGAGATCCGCCAGGGGCGAGTACGCATCCAGTACAAGTACACGCCGGTGCCGCCGTTGGAAGATCTGGAGTTCACCCAGACCTTCACGGACGAGTTTATTGGGCCGGCGTTCGCATCACTGGGAGGGGCATAAATGGCTATTCCACATGTAGTCCGACTGTTCACCTGCTTTGTGAACGGTAAAAACGAAATCGGCAAGGTTACGTCGGTCACGTTACCCAAGCTGAGCCGCAAAACAGAGAACTTCCGGGGAGGTGGCATGATGGGAGCGGTAGCCATTGATCTTGGCCTAGACGATGGGGCATTGGATGCCACCATGGTCTTGGGTGGCGTGGTGAGAGAGGCGCTGCTGGAGTATGGCGGCGATATGAGTCACACCGCATTACGTTTCGTCGGCTGGCTGTATGACGATGAAGGTGGGAGCCAGGCATGTGAGGTTGAAATGCGCGGCCGCATCACCGAGATCGATATGGGGGAGACAAAGCAGGGCGAGACAACCTCGCACTCCTTCAGTCTTAAGAATACGTATTACAAGCTTTCCATCGATGATAAGCCGCTGTTTGAGTTTGACTTGCTGAACTTCATCTATCGGAAAGATGGCAAGGACATTGTGCCGGATCGCATCCGTTCCGCGCTGGGTCTGGGCTAACCATTATCAATAGGGGCGGCCTACTATGCCGCCCGGAGTATTATCGCCATGAAAGAGCAAACCATGAATGCAGAGAACGCCACCGTAGAGAGCAGATTGTCTACTGCCGATATGCCGATGGAGAAGGTGCGGGATAGCCTGCCTGATGCCTCACCTGTCCGTTTGGTGCGAGAGTTGACACTATCAAAACCGATTGAACGGAAAGAGGGGTGTATCACACATGTTGAAATTAGCGCAGTGGCTGGCCAGTCAGGATCCCTGCGTGGCCTGTCTGTTGCCGACCTGGCTAGCATGAAAGCGGATGCCATGAAAATCTGGCTATCCCGTGTACTGTCACCAAGCCTGAATAAACAGGAGTTGGATGAACTAGCTACCGGGGACTTTATGGCGCTATGTGTGATGGCTGCTGATTTTTTAGCGCCAACGCCCTTTGGCGATGCGAAAAAGGCGGCGATGGAAGCCTGATTGCCATAGCGCAGTTTGACCATGTCGAGGACATGGTTGCTGATATTGCCACGGTATTTAACTGGTCGCCTGCTGATATCTTCACGATGACGCTGGATGACATGATTGCCTGGCGTGAGCGGGCGGCGCAACGAAGCGGTGCCCGCGATGACAACCCTTGATATTCGTGTCGCCTTTAGCGCGATCGACAAACTTACCCGACCTGCTATGACAGCCCGCCGTTCGGCGGGCGCCCTGGCCGAGTCCCTGAAGCGGACTCAGGCTAATATCAAAAACCTGGTACCCCAGGCGAAATCCTTTTCCCGATTGCGGGATGCATTTGCAAAAACCAATACGCAGATCCAGAAAGCGCAACGTGAGCTGAGTGGCCTTCAGGCTGTGCAGCGTAGTGGCGCCATCCTGACCGAAAATCAGCAGACCCTGATGGCATCTCTTGCCACCCGTCTTGAGCGGTTGAATGAAGTCAGGGCGCGAGAGAAAGAGCGGTTACGAGAGGCGACACGAGCCATGACCCGGCACGGGATATCCCTGGCTGGCGGTGATCGCACAATCGAGAGCGCCATCAGGCGTACCGAACAATACAACCGGCAACTGGCGCGTGAGCAACAGATACTGACTGCAGTGACTCGTGCTCGGCAGCGTTATGAGCGGGCGCAGCAGTTGGCTGGGCGATTACGTGGTCGTGGAGCCATGGCGATAGGCGCTGCCACAGCGGCGGGATATGGGACAGGGCGTTTTCTGGCTCCAGCGGTGGGCTTTGACCAGAAGATGGCGCGCGTTCAGTCGCTGACGCGCATCGACAAGGACAACCCACAGTTTGCTGCGCTGCGGGAGCAGGCCAAGAAACTAGGCGCGGAGACCGCCTTTTCTGCCAGCGATGCCGCCAACGGTCAGGCGTTTCTGGCTATGGCGGGTTTTACTCCTCAGGCTATTAGAGCTGCATTGCCTGGCGTATTAAACATGGCGCTAGCCGGTGGTATGGAGTTGGGCGAGAGTGCGGATATCGGCTCTAACGTCTTATCGCAATTTAATCTCAATCCAACGGAAATGAATCGCGTCAGCGATGTGCTAACGGCAACATTCACGCGTACCAATACCGATTTGCGTGGTATTGGTGAGGCGATGACGTATGCCGGTGTTGGTGCAGAGAAACTTGGGATTAGTGTTGAAGAGACGGCCGCCCTGGTGGGCATCTTGGCCCAACAGGGGATCCGTGGAAGCATGGCCGGGACAGGGTTGCGGGCGACACTGGGGCGCCTGGCAGCGCCCACCGACAAGGCCAGGACCGCACTTAAAGAATTGGGCGTATCAGCCGCTGATGCTCAGGGGAAAATGCGGCCGATTACTGATGTACTGCTCGATCTGTATAACGCAACCAGGAAATACAGTAACACCGCGCAGGCTTCTTTCTTCAAGGATATTGCGGGGGAAGAGGCCTTCACTTCATTGCAAACTCTTGTCGATGCTGCCGGCAAAGGGAACTTGCAGGCTTTACTGAAAGAGCTTGAGGCGGCACGAGGTGAGGCTGGAAAGGTCGCCCGGGTGATGGCCGATAACCTTGGAGGGGATCTGGATAACCTCAGCAGTGCCTGGGAGGGGCTGCGTATACAGATTGAAGAGGTGATTGACGGTGGGTTGCGCAAGCTGACACAACAACTCAGCGATGTGATTACGCGGGTATCCGATTGGACGAAGGCCAACCCCACTCTTGCACGAACGGTACTGGTACTGGGTGGCAGTCTGTTGGCGTTGACGGCAGCCATGGGGGCGTTATCACTGGCAGTGGGTGTATTGATTGGGCCTGTTGCCAAACTTCAATTGGGTTTCTCGCTCCTGATGGGGACCAAAGGTCTGGGGAGGGCACTCCCAATCTTCTCCCGGCTGGCGAAGGTTGTCCGTGGCCCATTAGGTGGACTTCGTGGCTGGTCGGCTGTTCTGCGCCAGGTGACCGGTGGTCTGGGGCGTTTGGGGAGCGTATTACCTGCATTGCGAAGCCTGCTGGTTGGTGCGTTTCTCTCACCGGGCGGTGCATTACTGTCACTGGGGCGAGGAATTGGCTCGCTATTGCTGCGGTTAACCGGGTTGCCAACCTTGTGGAGCATGATTACAACAGGTGTTTCTCTGCTGAGCGGCGCCATTTCCCTCCTGTTGAGCCCCATAGGCCTGCTGGCAGCGGCGTTCGTGGCTGCAGGTGTACTGGTTTGGAAATACTGGGAACCCATCAAGGTATTTTTCGATGGGTTTATCACTGGGATGATGGCGGGGATCGCCCCCATTCGTGCAGCATTTGAACCGTTTACCCCTCTGTTTTCTGGCATCGGGGATGCGATCAAGTTTGTATGGGAGTGGTTCACTCATCTCTTTGAACCTGTGAATGCCAGTAGGGATACTCTGGAGAAATGTACTTCGGCGGGCGAGACCTTTGGTCGCGTAGTGGGTGCAGCGCTTCAGGCACTATTAACTCCCGCAACGGCACTTATGGATGCTTTGGGTTGGATCCTGGAAAAACTGGATATGATCCCCGATGGTATTGAGCGAGCACGGCAAAAGGCAGAGGAACTGCAGGCGCAGTCCTTGCTGAAAGGGAAGGCTAATGCGCTCCTGGCAACGGTTGATGCCATTGCGCCAAAAGAGTCTCCCCAGACGCCCAAGCCCATCCCTGTCGTGCCTGGCGCTGGTTTTGAAGCGCTGAGCAGTCATGGCGTGCTGAACCGGATAGCCAACAATACCGGCGACATGCTGAAGGAAACCCGCAAGCGGATTGGGCCGGGGGATATCGTGTTCAGAAACCTACCACGGGCGTTAGCGGTGCGTGGCGAGTGGAGGGAGCCAACAAGCGGAATGCTGTCTGGCGGACGCGCAGCGCTGCCCGGTATTCCTGCGGTTGCGGAGGTTCGCACGGCGCCCTCTTTGGCCCCTGTTGGCACGCTAACGAAAACTGCGGCCCCGGCCATGTCATCGGTTCAAAATGACAGCGTTTCAATTGGTGATATTCATGTGCATTTGCATGGTGTGACTACTCAGAATCCGCAAACATTGGCGAAAATGGTAGGTGAGGCGGTCAGGGTTGAACTTGAGAAGCAGGCGCGAGCCAGACGTGGGAGCTATCGAGATGCAGACTAATGAGGTATCACCATGATGATGATTTTTGGAATGTTTGTTTTTGAGCTCAGGACGTTACCCCATCAGCAGTTGCAGCAGAGTAAATCCTGGCGGCATGTGAAAAATGAGCGTATCAACCATTCTGCCAGTTGGCAGTATATCGGTAGTGGTGAAGATCAGATTTCGTTGTCTGGTGTGCTGTACCCGGAGATCACCGGGGGTGAACCGTCGCTGACGATACTGACCACGCAGGCCTACACGGGGCGGGCCTGGCCGCTGATTGATGGCGTGGGGCAGGTGTATGGTATGTATGTGCTCACAGGGGTGAGGTTGACCCGTTCTGAACTGGATCAGTACGGGAAAGCCCGGAAGATTGAGTTTAACCTTGATCTCCAGCGCTGTGACGAGGATGTTCGGGAGCGCCTACAGGTATCATCTATTGGTGATTTGTTGCCGGATCTAAGAAGCAAGGCTAACACTATATACAACGATGTTAATCGTTCACTTCATGCGCTTTTTAAGTAGGGGAGCAAAAAAGCCGCTGCAATGCAGCGGCAAGTTTGACAAGTTTACAGGAAGCATTTCCCCTTTCGTACATACGAAGCATATATTAAATATTAAATTGCCAATACTCATAATTGATGCTTTTTTTATTTTCAACAAAACATATAGCCATCGATAAATTAATACTCTTAAAAACTCATTTGCGCCCCACCTTATTCTGCTTGCGTATTAATCAGATAGGGTGCATTATTTATCTAATTATTTGTTAGGATGCTAACTAAGATGATATTGGTATTTTGGAATGTGATTATCTTTGAGTGTTGATTTAGCAAGTGAAGTGCCGTGCAATAAATAGTATTACTGCGGCACTTCAATATTGGAAAAAGAATTACAATCCTACCGTGTCATCCTTTCTCTGACTATTAACCGGAAAATACCGGTAGAGCGTCGATACCCCCACCCCGTAGATAATGGCCAGCTGCTGGCGAGTATGTCCCTTAGCCAATAGCCGCCCAATCTGTTCCCGCTCATGCGGCGTTAATGCGTTAGGCCTTCCACCTATGCGTCCCTGTGCTCTGGCTGCTGCCAACCCGGCCAGTGTTCGTTCGATGATCAGCTCACGTTCCATCTCCGCCAGTGCCGACATAACATGAAAAAAGAAACGCCCCATGGCAGTGCTAGTATCAATACTGTCTGTTAAAGAGCGGAAGTGGGCACCGCGTTCATGTAACTCCGATATCAGTGCGATCAGGTTCTTAACGCTGCGCCCTAGCCTGTCCAGTTTCCACACGACTAGAGTGTCTCCGCTATTAACGCACTTTAAAGCGCGTTTCAAACCGGGGCGGCTGGCAACTCTCCCACTCATACGGTCTTCAAAAATGCGGTCACAGTTTGCGCTTGTGAGGGCATTACGCTGTAAATCGCTGTTCTGGTCGATTGTTGATACGCGGATATAACCAATGACGGCCATCAATTCTCCTCCTCTATTTCGCAGAGGGAGGATTCTTGCAGGTTTCGCTATGTGTTGCCGCTTTTCCAAAAACCTTGGTTTGCGAGAAACTATCAATCAGGCCGCAGGTGCGCTACAGAAAGAACAGAATGGTGCAGACATCCCCAATAAAGATAAATTTACACAAGCCATTGGGGCGGGACGCGCATTCGGTGAATCGATAAGCACTGGAGCAGGTAATTGGACTACAGCGCAATTTATTGAATGGTTGACCTCTAAGTTTGCATTTGATCACCCATACTGGATGTGCAAGTGCTCCTGGTCATATGGCAACAATAAAGTAATTACTGATACTGGGTGTGGTGACATTCAGTTGGCTGGTTGTGTAATTGAGGTTATGGGAAATCGGTCAGCAATGACGGTTAGAATTACCACACCGACGACAACGATTTCTAATAATGCCCAATTCACCTATATCAATCACGGTAGCGATTATTCGCCAGGCTGGCGTCGTGACTATAACACACGCAATCCACAACCTGCTTTTGCATTAGGAAAAACCGGTGATACTGCTGTATCTGATACAGGCGTTGCATGGAATGCTCCTAGTGGGGTGTACCAGGCGAATGTTCCAGGAGCATCATGCCTAATCCTTCATTTCAATATGGGGGTAGGAAGTTGCCCAGCAGTACAATTTAAGGTGAATTATCGCAATGGTGGCATTGCTTACCGTTCTGCGCGTGATCGTGCCGGATTTGAAAACGGTTGGATAGAGCTAATGCCTGCTACGAAAACAGTGCAAGATATTCGTTTCTCAACTAAAGAGAGCGTCTGGATGTGGAATGGCCCAGGATACAATGATCAGCCACCATATGTGATAACCGGGGTGGCAAATGACAACCGCGATGAATTCCCAGACCAAATTTACCGCCGGGCACTCCAAAAATTTATTAACGGCACATGGTATAACGTAGGTGGTCTATAATGTTACATTTGAAAAATCTAACCCGATATGAGCCAGAGAGTGGCGAGGAAAAAGAAATTGCCGAGCTGTTTGAGGCTTTTTTTTGGCATGATGAATTAGGGCGAGACTGGTATCAAGCAATAGCACAATTTCAGCCAAATACTTTCAAAGTGAAATATCTCCCCGATGGGGAGATTTGCGCCATTAATAAAGATGCCAGTGCAATTTGTCCCGATGGTGGAAGTGTTGTCGAAATGGCCTCATTACCCAATGGAGCGGATGGTGATGGTGGATGGCAGTTTGTTGATGGGAGCATCATCCCTCGGACGTACACCACCGGCGAACTGACGGTCCAGGCGGAACAGAAGAAACAGCGCTTGCTGGCCGATGCTGCGAAGGCCATTGCCCCATTGCAGGACGCCGTCGATATTGGCGTAGCGACACCAGAAGAGGAGGCAAGGCTAAAGGCTTGGAAAAAATTCCGCGTTGGCATCAATCGGGTAGATACAACGCAATTGCCTGCAATATTCCCATCCATGCCTGAATAACAGAGCGCCCGCATTATTGCGGGCGTAGGTTTTATACTGATGGTTTTACCGGCCATGACTCAGGCAGGCTATCTGGGTCAACCGCTGCCACAGATTGTGCGTAGCGCATCCATTCTTTGAGCTTTTCTTTATCTGAGTCAAGAATAATGTTTAGGGCTAATTGAGTTTGCCATAACTTTGTGACTGTATCGATTTCAGCTAGTAGAGATGTTTTTTTAAGCGCCGCCTCTCTTATTAAATCCTCTTTTGTTGGTGGTGGATTAACGATGGACATCGCTTCATCCTCTGAAATATGAATCAGGCCATCTTTGATGTATTCATCCTGTGAGCCATCAGCATCATAAGCGTATATAACATTATTGCTGTCTTTAAAATATTTCATCGTAACTCCACCCACTCTATTAGCTCTCCCCAGCCTTTGGCAATTGAAGCAATATATGAAGAGCCTGGTGGCACTATGGCACTGGGATAAACCCATTGAATAGCGCCAGTCACGTTTGCCGCGTCACCACCCGCAGCCTGGACACCATCTACATTTATGGATATTTCAGCATTGGCATCAATGCGAGCCTTTACTTTTACAAATATCGGTCTAGTCTGAGTATTTATATACGTGATGCCTATTTTTCGTGAAGATGTCATGACCTGATATGATTGGGAAATCCCGATTGCGTGATTAAACCTGATATCATCCCCTGCCGCTACAGTTCCCGTAGCCGAGCCAATGTTTTTTGAAGCTGAATCACCCAATCCTAACTCAGGATGCGTCGGTTTATTGACGCTGCTATATTGGACCACCCACATCTCATAACGGTCTGCCCCATACCAGGTCTGTCTTGTCGCAACATGACCCTTATGACTAATAAATAACTGTTCAATGGTGTTATCATTTTTGATAACTATCATCACTCCATAGCTATAAATTGGAGTTCCGTGAACATTGGGGAAATCATCAACAGTGCTCGCATCATCAATAGAAATACTGTAAAACCCTGGAGTCGTGTAGCTCGCTAACAATTCACCATTACGAATCGTTTTAACAACTCTCTTTGAACATGCATCCTTTGCCAGATTGATAGTTTCTCGCAAACCAAGGTATTCAAGAAGCTGGGCGACATTTTTTCCGCTGAGCGCTGTCAGGGTAGCGTTCAGTGGCTGTTTCCCTGATAGTTGCCGGATAATCTCATTGGCAAAATTCGGGTTGTTGTTCAGAGCGGCGGCGATCTCTTGTAGCGTATCCATTACGCCTGGGGCTGAGCCAATAAGTGCAGCAATTTTCCCTGCAACAAATTCCGCATTAACAAGCTCACGCCCTCGAGCTGATGCCGGTGGTGTGGGGGTGGTTGGGCTCCCCGTGAGCACCGGGCTGTTTAATGGCGCATAGTCGGCAAGAGCGGCTTTAACGTGAGCTGTTGTTGAAAGCCTCTTGCTGTTATCCGTCTTGGGCGGTGTGGGCGCAGTCGGTTCACCCGTAAGCGCCGGGCTATTAATCGGAGCTTTGGCCTCCGCCAAATCTCTGACTTTTTTTACAGCTGCGGGCGTTGCAGCTTTGCGCTCATCGGCACTGTTGTCATCACTACTTAGTTGCACAAAGCCTTTGGCTGTTGTTGTCGCGTCGGGATGGTTGCGCGAACGTTCGTGTACCTGGAGCTGGCTATCAACATATCCTCGTACCTCGATGGCTTTCTCATCGGCATACTGGCGTGTCGCCAGCACGATAGCGGGATCAATCTTCAACGTGATGGCGTCGCTACTGGATACGATCAGCACAATACGAATGACCTGCACCCGACCGCTGCCCTCCTGAAGTCGTGGCTTATAGGTTTCGGGGCAATTGGCGATAGCAATCATATTGCCGTCTTTGTCCAGCAGCGCTGCTTCACGGATCCACCACCCCCCGACATCTTCCGGGAGCACCTGCTCTGCAATAATCTGGCTGGGGTTTTTCGGGTCAATGGTCAGTGAATTAACTGGCGCGCGCCGAACTTCACGTACCAATACCGTTTGCGCCGGATCGGGGGTGGGGAGCATGCCATTGCCATCTCCGATGGCCATCTGGGTGATCTCCAACTTGTTACCGAGTGCAGCAGCATTAGCCAGCTTAGCTGCGCCAATATTGGTTAGAATCGCAAGATATTTACTCGCCATGATAAAGCTCCATGGTGTCAATTAAGTGAACGATAGCGCCCGTATTGCTGTTCCCACCCGCTGTAATAACTTCTGGCAGGTAAGGGTAAACGGTCAGCGTGTCTCCGTAGAAATGGCCAGCACCGATCGTGATGGTGCCCGTAGACTGAAGAGAGAGCGCGATCCCGGTTAGGTGGCGGCTGCGTGGTTTGGCATCGTCAATCAGGCGCTCTAGCTCGCGACGGGTCTCGTCGGTGATCCCCTGCTCCTGTATCCCAATCTCTAGGCTGAACGTGCCTCGCGGCCCGCCTGTTTGCCACCACTCGTTAACCTTCAGTAAATAGCCAAACGGCTCTACAGCCTGACGTAGCGCGTAGATGGTTCCCTTGTGCCGATGTATTTTCCAGGAGGCGCGGATCACGGCACGCTTGGTCTGCTCTGGCCAGTTTTTATCCCAGCGGTTGACTGAACGCGCCCAGGCCAGGTAGGGCAGAAGCGGGGCGGGACAATGGTCAGGATCCCATAATGTGTTGAGTGGCACAGGGATCTGCTCAATGCCGGTTTCGGCGCGCTCAATACAGCGCATAAATTCACCGGCGGAAGGAGGCAGCAAGCTGTCACTCATCGGTGCCCCCTTTGCTCAATACGACGTTATCGCACCAGGCGACCTGGGTGTCGGTTATTTCGAGATCGGTTGCAGGTGACACCAGCTCAATACGCTGCACGCCCTGTACATGGAGCGCAGCCATGATGGCGGAGCGTGCCACATTGCGGCCGATTCTCCGTTGCTCGAGTAGCCAACGTTGCAGGGCCTGCTCTGCTGCATTCTGAATGGGTTCCGACTCGGGGCCGGGATAGAAAAACAGGCGTGCCTGAATCTGGTAGCGCACCAGCTCAGCACTTTTAACGGTTAACCGATCCCCCACGGGGCGGATGTGCTCAGCCGACAAGGCGGTGCGTACGATCTCCAGCAACTCAGGTGACGCGGTTCCCTGCTCACCAAAGGGCAAAATGGCCACAACCACCTCGGCGGGGTGTGGACTGGTCGCCCGGGCATCGGCAACCTGACCGCTCGCGCTGCGGGCAAAGAACTCATAAGCACCTGTCGGGCCCGCCACGCTTAATCCTTCAAAGGCCGCCTGTGCGCGCAGGCGTAATGCTGTATCACTTTCGTAGATTGCGTCTGCCGTCTCGGTTGCCGCCTGAATGAGCAAGCGACGAGTATCATTATTGGCTGCCAAATTATCCAGATCGGTGCCCGCTGAGTGACTTAACATGCAAGCAGCGGCAGCCTCATTGATACGTTGGCGTAGTAGCATTTCACGGTAAGCGATGGTCTGCGCGATGGCATTCAGCGGCTCGGACTCCAGACGCATGGCTGCCGCAATCGCTGGGCGTTGCTCTTCAGGGAAGGCGCTCAGCATCACCTGCTTTACCTCCGTCAGGATGGTCTCAAAATCCAGCACCTCAATGATTTGGGGTTGTGGGAGTTGGGATAAATCGACAGTAGGCATGAGTGCTCCTTACAGTTCGGCCGTGAAACGGGCGGGCTGCATGTTTTCGATAATGATGCAATCCAGTGTTAGTTCGGCCCGCGCTCCGCCGGTATAGCGAAGATCAATATTCCTGATGGCAATGCGTGGTTCCCAGCGTGTGAGGGCAATCACTGCGGCACTCATGCATTGAAGGCGTGTTGTCGCATTCTGTGGACTATCCAGTAGGTCTGGCACAAGACTGCCATAGTCGCGGCGCATGACGCGGGAGCCCAGTGGGGTAATGACGATGTCCTGGATGGCTGCCTGTAGCTGGTTGGCATCACTGAGTGTGCCAGGGCCGCGCGGATCCATACCGGTGTAACGTGCTGTCATTGGGTGCCCTCCGTCCAGCTACCACCACTTTGCACACCGCCATGGCTATGGGTGTCAACCTGCACGCCATTGGATGTGAATTTTCCGCCACTGTGCGTGAAATCACCCCGCATCTCGCCGCCTTTAGTCACAGAGAGAGTGGCGGTTTCCAGATGCTGGGTGCAGGTTACCTTGGGGGTATGCAGTGTGATCCCGATAGAGGCGTAGATATCGGCGGTTTTAATCCCGGTAGCTTCCAGTGCGCCCGCGGCGGCGTCATAGCGGAATGTGGCACCGTCGGGGGCGGTCAATACCGCTTCCTGTCCCGTTTGTCCTGGTGCGGGATTACCCGCGCTGTAGAGACTGCCGATGATCATCGCCGTTTCCGGGTTACCCCCCATACAGCCGATAGCGACCTGCTCACCCACTGCTGGCGGTAGCCATAGTTTGAAGGCGCCGGCGCGGGCGGTATTCCAGCGTAACCAGCCGGTTAACAAGTCGCCACTGCGTACCCGCACCATCCAGTTTTTGGTATCGACCTCAGCGACCACCCCGACGCGGAGGATATTCTCCAGCAGGCGATACAGCTCGGCACTCATGGGCGATGCTCTCCCAGGTGCTGCATGATGATGTCGGTGAGCTGACGCTCATCCCGTGGTGTCAGCCCCAGCAGCTCGCGTGCGGGGTACTGTGCCATCACGCCAGCCCCCACCTGATCACGCAGACCAAACTGGTGAACGCGGGCAATGCGCGCCGCGCGCCCCTGATAGCCTACGGTGACGCCTTGCGGCGTGGCCTGCATTTTCAGAAAACGGGCGGCACGGAGTTTCTGGAACATGGTATTGGCCTTGCTTTTGGCTGTGTTGCCCCGAGTCGTTCGCGTCTTGATTTCCAGATAACGCTCAATATCGCTGCGAAAGAAGGTGCGAATGTCATTGCGCTCGATATCAAAGCCGGTAATGGTGGCACCGTGGCGGCCAATGCCGTGATGCCAGTTTCTCAGGGTGCGAACCTGATCATTCCACAGGAATTTAATCCCCTGCTGAGTACGGCGAATGCGGCGCCCACGCGGTGTATACGTGGATCCATCCGGATTTTTCTGCGCGGCAATATGGCGCTGCTGGCCGCGTCGGATTTGCTGTCCGGCGGCGCGGGCGAGCCTAGCCCGTTCGGCGGTTGTCATGGCGCCCACAATCTCGGCGATAATACCGTCCAGAGTCTGAAACTGTCGGTCATTCATTGGTGGCGCTCCAGGTTACATCGTCAATCAGGGTCTGCCAGTGTTCCGCTGTGTCATCCACAGGGAAGGGCGGCTCAGGCAGATGCTCGGTAATGAGTTGGCCTGCAGGATCGAGGGAGACCTTTACCCGTTCGTAAAGTGGGAACTCAAACAGCAGATCGACACTGTCGTCGTCATTTGGGTTTGTCTTAAATTTAAACGCCTTGCTCTTCTCCGGGTTCAGCAGGAGATCGGGCTGACTGGCAAACAGCCAGCTTATGAGCGGTACGACCAGACGATCGATATCGGCGGTGTAATCCATGACGAAAATCACCGCCTTGTAGTGATAGGCAAAGGAGAGGGTTTTTCCCCTGATTTCGATACCGCCCTCTTCGGCAAAGACGGTGAACCTCTCCGGGTTGGCACGACACCACTGGCTGGTATGAGTCAGGGTGCGCCGCAGGCTATCCAGTTTGAACATTGTGGCCTCCCATCTTATGGCCTGGTGGGCGTGTTTAATCGTTGCTGACGACGTTGTTCCAGAGTGGCGATCCCTGCCTTGTCGGCGTTACAGGCCTCAAGGGCGTCCAGCAGACTATCCCCCCAGGTGGCGAGGCGTCCCCATGTCACGCGTACCGGGAGCGGTGGCGTTGGCGTTGGGGTGGTCAGGCTGGGCGGCGTGGGCTCGCACAGGATCTTCGCCGGTGGCGCGGGCGGCGTGCTGACGCAGGCGGTCAACCACCCGATCAGGCACAGCAGTGCTGGCGCACGTATCATTTTTAAGATCAGCGCGTATCGCTTCACGGCGTTCTTCCCCCCTGAGTATTGCGTTGCTGCGCAGTGGCCTGGATTTGTGCCAGGACATTGCGGGCATCAGCGGCGGTATTGCGCACCTCCTGCAGCAGGGCGGCACTATCGGCAACCACCTTGCGTTGCTCCTCGC
This sequence comes from Edwardsiella tarda ATCC 15947 = NBRC 105688, assembly GCF_003113495.2. Lineage (NCBI taxonomy): Bacteria > Pseudomonadati > Pseudomonadota > Gammaproteobacteria > Enterobacterales > Hafniaceae > Edwardsiella > Edwardsiella tarda. Next base: position 58,594 of record NZ_CP084506.1, on the reverse strand, counting down.
TCTGGCCCTGCTGTTTTCCGCGCTGGTAGGTTTGCCAGGTGAAGGCGGCGGTGGCCAGCACCAGTAGACAGACCAGGATCAGGCTGTTTCTCATGGCACCTCCGCCAAGTCACGCAGACACCAGGCTTTAAAATCAGCGCGCCGATTAATCAATCCCTGAACAGGCTGGCCGCCGCTGTTAACAAAATCGGTCAGCCGGTTACACATGGCCGGCCATTGCTGCGCCTGTGCATGACGCCAGATAGTGGTGCGGTGGCGCCGACTCTGTTTGTCCCGATACCACATCAGGTTGATACACCCCAGATTGAAAGCAGCATCAGTCATTGCCTCAAAGGCTGACTGCGGCATCACATCCCCTCTGAAGTTTTGCCGGATGCAGTTTTCTGCATGCTGCATGTCGGTAACAAAACGGGCCGCCACTTCGCTGGTACCATAAGTGCGATTCTGCACCTTGCTGGTTGATCCGCATCCTACGGTCATGACACCTGCGCCATCCCGGTAAGGTGTTGCACGGCAGTCCTCCCAGACCGCGATCTTCTGCTGCGCTTCGGGAGTGGTACGTAGCGCCCCCGGTGTAATAGAAATCCCCATGGCGACAACAGCGGCAGCGGCATAACGTTTAACGGGTGTGCGCATCGTCCCCGGCCTCCTGTTGTAGTATTTTCTGTGCCTCATCCGTCATGTTGTGCTGTTGAGATTGCTGCAATAACTGAGCGATCAGCTCATTGCGTCGATTCTGGGCGCGCTCCATCCGACCGCGGTGCAACCAGGCACGCCAGCCGGAAATGACACCCAGCAACAGGCCAGCGAGGGCAATTTTTTCACTGATGGTCATGACGCCAATCCCTGTCACGATGGCGGCGGCAAAAAATGTGATGCTGTCATGCAGTCGACTGAACATACCTAATCCCACAACTGGATCATTTCCCGCGTTTTGATTGAGGGTTGATCGGGCATTTCGACTTCCTGCCCAGCGGTCAGGAAAAGCGCGCGGCTCAAGCCCGGATTGGCTGCCAGAACCTGCTCGGTCACACCCTGGGTACTGCCGTAGTGCCGGAAGCACAACAGATCCACGGTGTCCCCTTGAAGTGCCTTTACTCGCATTACCACAGCTCCGCATAGATACGCTGGGTACCCTGAATGTCGGCGATGGCCCAGCGTGCATCGCGCCACAGGGTATCTGCCTGCGGCTCCAAGGCATCCGCCTTGCGGTCACCGTGCTCAGTCGTGTCAACATCGCGCATACTCTCCAGAATTAGGGCTCGCGTGATGGCGTAAACTGCTCGCCGATAACGATAAACCGTGATGCTTTCACCATTAACCGTGCGAGCAGGAACTTCTCCTAACTGTGTAAACCCAGCCTCCTGTTGCCGCTGCGCCCAGGGCGACAGTTCGTCGCTGACATGGATCACGGCCTCGGTTGCTGCATGCAACAGGCGCGCTGTTGTGGTGCGACCAGATATCCGGCAGGCCAGGCGCAGATCACGCAATGAGATGGCTGGCCAGAATGGATCTGTGGTTACCTGGATTGCACCATCGTCGATGTCTGGGACATCACGCTGAGTGGGCACTGCGTCGGGCTTGGCAATAACGCTCATCTTTGCCTCACAAAAAAATCAGGCGGTGGGCGGGCGACCAAAAGGCCAAAGATACCGGCCAGATAGTCACCCGCGCCGCCTGCGACGGGGGTCGAGACGGTTAGGTGTTCTTTTTGCCAGCGTTTTTGGTTTTACCTATAGTTTTGCGGGCAACGCTGGTACGCGTTGTTTTACGTGAAGGAGCCATTGGCGGCACCTCCTCTACAATCGGCTGGCCAGGCACCTTTTTCAGTGCGCGCGTTAGTGCGGCAATCTCACGCTTTACGCCAGCATGAGGATTAAGCTGCATTGCAGTGCGTAACAGTTCCAGCGATAGCGCCATGCTGTCAGAATCGGTGTTGGCACGGCGTGCGAAGGCGCGAGCCTTGCACAATTTGGCGCGAACTTCGTCAGGCATATCCTGTCCCTCAACGAGGTTCGCCAGGGTATCCAGCGGCGCAATAGCGTCATGCAAATCAGCGTCCGACTGGGTGGTGGCCAGCGTCAGAACAGGATTACAAATTTCCTCAGTCAGGGTTGTCGCCGCATTGCGGCCGAAGTTATCTGCCAGACTCAAGCCATGACGGATCACATAGTCCCCCAGACGTAGAGCCAGGGCTAAATCGCCGCAATCCACCGCCCATACCATTAATGTGGTGATGACTTCATCAGGACGCCCCCGGTCACCCTCCAGGGTTCCCTCGATCCAGCCTGCGAACTGCGGCAGGATCTCCTTTTTCAACTCTGCTTTCGTCTGGCGTGACTGAATACCGCCCAGGCGTGACTGCGCCAGACGAAGCATATGTAAAACCTGTTCATGCGCCGTGCGCTCGACCGGACTGTCCTGCTCGGGAGACAGCCCTGCACGCTGTGCCATTACGCGCTGAAAATGCGCCTGTGCTGGAGTCAGCATGTTTATCCCCTCGTTATGACAATGGCCGGGTGCCAATACCCGGCTCAGGTCTTATTCCGTGGCAAACTTCAACCCTTCGATCAGGGCGCATTTACCAAAGTCTTCCACCACATACGCATCATTGGTGGATTGGTAGGTAGCGATGCGGTTGTACTCCGGCTCTTCACGAATGAGACGGCGTAGGGAGCCACGCTGGTAGTAGATAGACAGGTTGTTGAAGCTGGTGATCAGCAGTGCATCCTTGGGGAAGAACGGAGCCAGGTAGACAGGTAGGCCGCCAATCATGCGTGACGAAATAATCAGTTGGCCAGCCATCAACTCCGTGTTGGGATTGGTGCCACTCAGTGCGTTAATCATCGGCAGGCGCAGGCTGTTAAACAGATCGCGCCCCAGAATGACCACCAAATCAGGTGCGTCCTTGTGCCATTCATCCAGCAGGGATGAATGTGCATCTTGTACCAGGGCGTCTGCATTATCGTACTTACCCTTGTGAATGGCCTTGTTATCCATATCACGTGCGGTCAGGGTCACGCCTGACATAACGCGTACGGCAGCCTTCGTTCGGATATGTTGCAACCAGCCGATATTGACATCCTGAAGTAACTGATTACTGGCGAAGTTGGAAGCCAAAGCATGAGAGGTACCGTTAAAGCCAATCATGATGCGATCAAGGGCAATCTGCCGTGCAATCTGCTGGTTAACCAGCGTGCGGAAATTGGGCTGGGCGCTCCAGGCATCCAACTGCGGATAGCTGATATAGGTGTCGTAGTTAACCTGTTCGCAACGGTAGCGCGTAGCGGCCAGATCGTGAGCTGTTAGCGGGTTACGGCGCTGGGTGCCGTCACTGCTGGTATTGGTGCGGGCGATCGGGCCAGTGGTATTGACCATGATCTTCTCGCCTTCCTGGTCGTTCACACCGATGATATTGATTTTTTGGGTGAACTCGGTGCTCTCTTTCGAGGCGGCCTCCATGCGCTGCTGAATTTCTGGGGTGACGCTATAGCGCTTGCCCAGTGTCTCAACGCTGACGCTATTCAGCTGCGCCTGATGGCGCATGTACTGATTGAGCTGGGTGCGGGTGTGCGCGGTTAATACCATTGCCATTTGCTGTCTCTCTCTTGGCTAGAATCAGAAGTCCCACTGCTGGTTGTCACTGCCACCCGTGGCGGTAAAGCGCATGGACGGATTAGCATCCTCGTGCAGCTGCTTGTGCAGGGTGGCGAGATCTGTGGTCAGTTTGGCGATCGCCTTCGTATCGCTCTGGTGCTGTTGCTCCAGCTTGCCGAAGCGGTCGAGCAGATCGGCATGGGACTGAGCGACGTTTTCCACCGCGTTGCGTACCTGGCTGAACTGCTCGCTATCGGACTGACGCCCCTTGCCAATCAATCCCATTACACGCGCAAACCACTGCTTGCCTTCATCAGCCTGCTGTGTTGCCAGTTCGATAATTTCAGCCTCGATAGCCTCGGTAATGAGGGGGGCATCACCTTGTTGCTGGTTGAACTGCATCACTTGGGTGCGTTGCTGGGCAGTGAACTTCAGGCGTTCGGTGCCCAGGCTGGCTGGAGTGTCAGTCATTGCCAGACCAATCAGGTAGGGACCATCGGTCACACCTGATTGTGGGTGTAGCTCAATGCTGGAATAGACTTTCTTTCCTTCGCTCACCAGTTTCTTCATGCGCTCAGTGGGCTCAATCTCGGCAAAGAGTGCGGTGCGCCCGGCTAATGGCCCCTCAGTAATGTCTTCTGTGCTCAGGGCGATCACATCTCCCATGGCAGCAAAATCACTGCTGGGGACGGGGGAAAGGTAGTGCTCCACGTTAACGCGAGCGCCGTAGACGTTAGGGTTGTAATTTTTTGCGGCAGCCTTGAGGTGCTCACTACTGATTTCGCGCCCATCTACGGTATTGCCGGAGACGGCGACGCGGAACTTTTTCCTGGTTGGCTTGGTGGTCTGTCCCATGATGTATTGCCCTGCATTTGACTACATGCAACCATCATGACAAAGGCTAACCCATTGTCTCAACGTGGTTTTGTTGTCGTTAGTCGGGGAGAACTAAAAGTAGTCTGGGCTGGGATCGCGCGCGGGGTAAGCTCTCCAGTATGACCGATAGGGGGAGTGATGGAGCAAGAAATTTTTATCCGTCTGCGCGCTAAGCAGCTCTTTTGGCAGGGGTATTCTCCGGCAGAGATCGCGCGCCTGATGGGGGTCAACGTCAACACCCTGTACACCTGGAAAAAACGTGATGAATGGGACGAAACACCACCGATAAAGCGGGTTAGCCAGTCGATGGATGCACGCTTGGTGCAGCTGACCCAGAAGGAGAATAAGAGCGGGGGCGATTTTAAGGAGATCGATCTTCTTACCCGGCAGTTGAAAAAGCTCAGCGGCGATCAGGCTACCGAGGCCGGCGGAACCAAACCCCGCAAGCGCAGGCTGAAGAACCATTTTTCAGAGGCGCAGATCACCGCGCTGCGGGAGAAAATCCTGGCGTCGCTGGCCTGGCACCAGCAGGGGTGGTACGCGCAACGCCGCCAGCGTAACCGAATGATCCTCAAGTCGCGCCAGATTGGGGCGACCTGGTATATGGCGCGCGAGGCGCTACTGGAAGCGCTGCGCGATGATGTGAAATACCCCTATCAGCGGAATCAGATTTTCCTGTCCGCATCCCGGCGTCAGGCGCACCAGTTCCGCGAATTTATCAAGCGGGCCGCAGAAGAGGTGGATGTCGAGCTAAAGGGCGGCGACAAAATCATTTTGTCCAATGGGGCCGAGCTGCATTTTTTGGGGACGTCCGCGGCAACAGCGCAGTCCTATACCGGCAACCTGAAGTTTGATGAATTTTTCTGGATCGGCAATTTCATCAAGCTGCGCAAGGTGGCGGCGGCAATGGCTACCCTCACAGGGTTAACACGAACCTATTTTTCCACCCCCTCGAGTGACACGCATGAAGCCTACCCGTTCTGGACGGGCGACCGCTGGAATGAAAAGCGCCCAAAATCCAAACGACAGCCATTTGATGTGTCATGGCGCGCGCTGAACAGCGGTGTGCTATGCCCGGATAAAATATGGCGGCAAATCGTAACACTGCAGGATGTTATCGATCATGGCTGGGAATATACCGATCTCGACGAGATTCACGATGAAAACACAGAGGATGAATTTCGCAACCTCTACATGTGTGATTTCGTGCGGGATGGGGAGTCGGCCTTTAGCCTGAATGCCCTGATCGGCTGCGGTGTTGATGGTTATGACGACTGGTTAGACTGGAAACCCTTTGCAACACGCCCGATGGGTAACCGCGCGGTCTGGGTAGGCTATGACGCCAACGGCAGCAGTGGTAACGGGGATAGCGGCGCGTTGTCGGTCACCGTGCCGCCAGCCGTGCCCGGCGGCAAATTTCGTACCGTCGAAACACGTCAGGTGCAGGGGCTAGAGTTCGAAGAGCAGGCGCGGGTAATCGAAGATCTTACCTTTAAGTACAACGTGCAGCACATCGGTATTGATGTTACCGGGGGGAACGGGGATGCCGTGTACCAGCTGGTGAAGAAGTTTTTCCCGGCTGCTGTTCCCTACACCTTCAATATTGCCTCTAAAAGGGCGTTGGTATTGAAGATGCTGCAGGTGATCCGTGCCGGGCGCTGGGAGTACGACCGCGGCGAACGGGCGTTAACCAACGCATTCAACTCGGTGCGCAAGATAAAAACCCCGGCGGGGTTCATTACCTATGACACCGACCGCACCCGCGGCGTCAGCCATGGCGATCTGGCCTGGGCAACCATGCTGGCGGTTATCAATGAGCCGCTGGGGCAAGAGCAGGGCGGTGATGAAGGTTTTGCAATGGAGTTTTGAGGGCAATGAAGAAAAAACGGAGTAAGAACCTATCCCGAGGCACAGGGCAGGATATGGCACAGGCGTTGCGTGACGCGCCAGGGTTGAGTGCGTTCACTTTCGACGGCCCGTATCAGACCAACGGCTGGGATCTGCTCGATAACATGTATTGTGCAGATAACGGGCGCTATTTCGAGACGCCATTGGACTGGAGCGGCCTGGCGCGCGCGGCACGGCAAACCTCTTGGCACCAGTCGGCGCTGTATTTTAAGCGCAATGTCCTGGTGGGGTGTTTTATCCCGCACCGGCTTCTGTCCCGGCAGGCCTTCTCGGCGTTTGTGCTGGACTGGTTTGTGTTTGGTAATGCCTATCTCGAGCTGCGGCGTAACCGGTTGGGAATGCCAGTGGCGCTGCGTCATGCGCTGGCAAAATATACCCGGCGTGGCGTAGATCTGGATACCTACTGGTTTGTTGATGGCGCCCATCCGGAGCACGCCTTCCCAACGGGGGCGATCTGCCATGTTCTTAACCCGGATATCAACCAGGAGATCTATGGTATGCCGGAGTATATCGGGGGGCTATTGTCGGCTAGCCTGTCGCACTCGGCAGACACGTTCCGCAAACTCTATTACGACAACGGATCGCATGCTGGGTGTATCGTCTACATCGGGGCCGCTCAGGCCAATCGTGAGAGCATTGAATCTATCCAGAAGATGCTGACCGAATCGAAGGGGCGCGGTGCGTTTAAAAATATCGTGCTGTACGCGCCGAACGGCGGCAAGGATGGTGTGCAAATCCTGCCTTTCCAACAGATCACCGCCAAGGACGAGTTTGTGAACGTGAAGGCCTCATCACGGGATGACGTACTGGCTGCGCACCGCGTTCCACCGCAGCTGATGGGAGCCATGCCGGGCGAGAAGGGCTCCTTCGGTGATGTGGAGAAGGCCGCTAAGGTATTCGCTATCAACGAACTGACGCCCGTGATGGAGGCGCTTAAGCATGTTAACGACTGGTTGGGTGAAGAGGTGATCCGCTTCAACCCTTACGCTCTGCTGAAGCCTGGCGACTGACGCGCTACGCTTGTCTGCTGCCTCGCGGGTATGCAATGGCTTGCGTACCCGCGAGGCAGATTGTGATTAAAGAAATGCAGCGGGGCGGCGCTTTTTTAGGTGGGATGCGATGTGTTTTTTCATGCTCTTCACTACCGGATCCCAGACCTCATCGTTGGACTTGTCGATAAAAACCTTAATGGGTGCATCGTCTTCAACGCGTACGATAAGGGATAAGCCTCCATCGCCAACGGAGAATAGTTGAAGATCGATCACAACACTGACGGGGTAGCCAACATCAAACGAATCTATCCAGGTTCTTACCGCCATACGGAATACATTGTCGGGTGCTGTCGCTATTCCGCGAACGGAAAGCGGGCTGAAATCTGCTGCCCTACCGCTGGGTAGCCCTGTTTCGACATAGGGATGAGAATCACCGCTTTTGTCCGTCCAGTACATTGATGGTAGCTCTAGCCACTCCTCGTAGTACTCAATCAGTCGAGCCGCTTCATCTTGCAAGATTCTGGCAGCCTCAGCCCGCTTTTCCTCGGTCTCCCGATTAAGATGGCACAAATCATCAAAATGACCCATGATGTTTTATCCTCCCGCGTTGTTGATGCTCATGACTATTGTGTCGCCAATTGAAGCTTGCAGCAAGGTGTTGCGCCAGACAGTCTGGAGCTAGCGCGCCCATCCAATCATCTAATCCACCGTATATGCATATGCGCTGTGCGCCACGCTATAGCGCGCGCACATATCCGCACTGTCTTATTCATTTGAAATGAGATAACGCGCCAGTGTAGCGCTGTGGCGTTATTTGGCACGGTATAGGGGCATCCCTACCCCGTTGCGGGGGCGTGTCCCCCGTCACCTGCGCGCAGCAAATGTTGCGATTTCTGTTCACGAACGGAAGCGGGGTCATGCCGCGCCCAGACTGGGCTGGGAGGGGATTTTGGTGGGCAAAAATATTGTTCAAAATTGTTCACTTCCTTGCAAGTAAATGTACATGCGTGGCGACAGGTTTTGTGAAGCAAGCCAAGTGCGAGGGGTGGTTGAGCAATAGGTGGAGCGCTGTATAATTCACCGGTCATGCAAGCGGGAATCTTTAAATGAAAGATATTACATATTGGAACAAGAAAATTCAGGAAGAAATTGATAATTATCCAGCACCCGTGCGAGACAGGATAAATTTTGAACTTGTTGCGTTGCAAAGCAATTGCCCTCACTCATTCGATGACTTTGCCTTAGCTGTTGAGGTTGACGGAGAGGACGAAATGTCTGCATTCCCGCCGGTACAGAAAAAATCGATGAGGGAAACGATAGGCCGATATGCTATGCAGATGACTATCAAGAGCACTGATTCGTATCGAGTGATCTATGTCGCAAAATTTGACGAGTCTATCTATGTAATTCATACATTTAAGAAAAAAACAGAAGGCGTATCTAAAAAAGAGTATGGAACGGCAACGAAGCGGTACAAGCAGTTGGAAGAGTATCGCCGCCAACACAAATTAAAATAGCTTGTTTGTATCTCAAATTTGATATAATGTGTTCAGTGTCAGCAATGTTGCTGACTAAGGTGGGAGAGTTATGGAATTCGTCGTAGTTAAGAACCCCTATGCATCATCAAGTGTTTCTCCAAATGAAGCTAACGATAAACACATCCGTGCACAACTGATGGTAATTATTCGTAAGATGATTCAAGAGCGAGGGCTTAACCAGCGAGCAGCAGCAGAGCTACTGGGAACAACTCAACCAAGAGTCAGCGAGATCATCAACGGAAAGCTGGATAATCATACGATTGATAGGCTTTTTTCTATGCTGAACACCCTCGGGTGGGACTTCAAATTTGGATATTCTGGTGGGGTAGTTACTGCTACAGCAGAGCTATCTTGTCAGGCAGCATAAATGATAAAGCCCCTAATGGCGGCAACCATCAGGGGCTTTTAAAGCAAAGTGCGATGCTCTGGGAGACATCGCCACCTTGGACTCTTACAACGTTTCTGTTCTGGATTCTAGTCAATTCAGGCATAAAGAATCAAGGTAAAAATCACTCCCAGTAAGGAGGTGATCATGAATGTCATTGAAAAATATTGCAGCGCGACCAGCTCCGAAGGGATTTCGCTGGCAGTACTGTCGTTACCGGAAGGTTCGGGGAAACTCAGGCCGTCAACTTGATGCGCATGAGTATGGATGGAAAGCATGGGCATTCTTAGTTCGAGCCTAACTAACTATCGCAAAGCATGGCAAATGCCATGCTTTTTTCATTTTGTGTTGGGTAAATTCAATCTATCTTTTTGACGAGCCGCGCTCTTTAATCTATTCATTAGCGATGTCGTTTCAGTGAAAATCCGGCCAGGTGACGCAGCGGATTGCCTAGATATGAGATGCCCGCTCTTTTGGTCGAAGGCCACAACCATGCCAGCACCATCCTGAAGGTGTGCGCCCTGCAGCAGAGAGCAGATCACGCTCTCGCCGACATCAAACCGCATCACGGAAAGCTCTCCTTTTAACCTCTCCACCATCAATAACTCAACGTTCTGGCTCTCAAGTAAGGTGTCCGTGGCGCTTTCATTGACCTTCCAACGACAATCTCGAGAGTTCTTCGCTTTTCTATTGAGCGTATTCTGTTCAGTGGGACAGTTATTGCCACAAGTCAAGGGGCGGCGGGGCCGCCCGGAACGTCAACAGACTCCCTCGGCTGCGCCGCGGGAGAGGTAGTGGGCGCAGCCTTTTTGACCAGCTTCCAGGTGTCAGGATGGGTGCATATACGGGATGCGGCGCCCAGTATCGGGGAATAGATGCCGTAAATCTGAATGGGGGTTTCACCGTAGTCATTTTCTCTATCGGCGATGTCGTAGGCGGTGCGTACGACGTAATCTTTCCGGGGGATGAGCACGCCGCCCTGGGCCATGATGTAGGCGGCAAAATCCCCAGCATCAGCGCAGGCCAGAACATTATCCATTGCCGGATCCGGCAGGCGTTGTGGGCCATCCTTTTGGCGTGTCATCTGGCAGGCGAGGCGGCGCAACTCACGCCAGACCTGGCGCGAAGGGATGCCGAAAAACTGAAACTGACGCACCCCGTGCAGTCCGGCCCAACCGATGGCATTCTCTACCGTCTCAGCCATGTCCTTGCCGCTCTCATTGTCTTTACGCGGTTCGCCTGTTTTGGGGTCATTTCCCTTTACTGCACCGCGATCGATGTTCTTCCCGATATAGGTAGCGATGTAGCCAGTGGGCGAGCCTTTCTCTGCAGTGATGATCTCACTCTTAAAGCGTGGGGTAATGTCATCACCCAGCTCTTCGCGGTCGTCCCGAATGGCAATATCGCGCACAATTTCCTCGATTGTCTCGCGCTCTTCTGGGCGGGTGAACATCATCATGTGCCAGTGAACGGTGCCGTCGTGGTGCGGCTCAGCAACGCGGATGCCATACCAGAAGAGCCCCTGGCGTTTGAGTTTTTTACGAACCGCAGAGAAAAAGCGGTCAACAAGGTAGTTACTGCTATCGCGCGTAGTTGAGCCGTCCCATTTTGGATTGGGATGGCCATCCTCTGTGGTTACATGGAAGCGTGACGGGCACGTCACGGTGATAAACGTTGGTACGTCCCCGCGCTCCTCGGCGATCATCTCAATGCCCTTCATTGTCGTCATCATCTCGAAGCGACGGTGTTTAGGGCTGCTGGCGCTGGCGTAGTAAACATCTTCAAGATCGATGGTAAAACCATCCTCACTAACCAGCTCATGGGACTTAAGAAATTCACGCAGACGGCGGCGCTGCTCGCGGAATGCACTCAGCGCATCGCGGCTGATGTAAGGGGATACCTGGCGTGATACCTGACCGGCGGCGCGCAGCTGCTCCTCGCGCCAGCGGCAGCGCAGGCGCCACAGCTTACGCTTCCAGTATTCGGCACACATCAGGCGCGCTATGGCACCCGGCAGCTTGTCCATATCGATAGGGTTACGGCGGTTTTTATCAAGGCGCAGCGCCTCCCAGCGGGGCGGGGTGATATGCAGCGATAGCGCCATGTACCCCAGGCGCTGGTAAATGGCGAGCGCCTGCATCGGTGTTTGCTCGATGTCTGGGCGCGTATATTGCCGGTCGAACTCCCCACTAAAAGCGCCTGCGGTCAGTGTGGCCAGTGTCTGGATGCGGCGCTTATTCAGGTGTGGTAGATGCAGCAACTCATCGAGGCGTTCGCGCACGGCGATTATCTGGTATTGCTGCGTCAGAAACCGACTGTTCGTCAGCGTAATGCGGCGTAATAACAATGCTAATTTACTGCGGATATAGCGGCTCGCCGGTCTGGATGATTTGCCGGCAGCCTCTGCGGCTTCCTGTTTTTTCTGCAGGTGCTTTAGGCGTTGCAGTAGCGGGGTTCGCAGATAGTCCGGCAGGGTCATTAACTCGGCCAGCGGGCCAGAGTCTGGATCCTTGCGGGCGGCAGCGTGGGCAATGCGGATTTTGGGCAGCAATAGATCGCGCTTGCGAAAGCGCTCGCCAGCTTCTTCGGCAAGCGCCTCCAGATGGGAGGCGACCTGCTTTCTCTCGGCCTTTTGCTGACGGGCTTCCCGTTCTTCGCGCGCTTTGCGATTTTTTGCTTCTTTCGCATAAAGCGCAATCGCATCGCCTAGGTCGGTGCGCGGGGCGCGGCCAAAGGTTTCCGGGTCGATAGCGGGGTGAGGCGTACCCCATGTGCATTGCCCTGGCATGCGTTACGGCTCCATGCCTGTGCTCTGCAACCATGCCCGATTGCAGACATCGAGCAGGCGGGCGGACTCTTGGGCATACTGCTGAGCGTTGACCTGATGGCCTGAGCGACTGGTACTGTGTGCTATCAGATCGGCGATCAGGGCGCCCGACGTTTGATAAATGGCTACCAGGTTGCCGCCTGGCTCCATGAGGCTTATCAGCTCAAACCCGGCGGCGCGTTCTACGCTGTCGGGGGGATTAATGCGAACGCGGTAACGGCCGTCGATAATGAATTCATCCAATTGGAACGCGTGTTGCTGATTGTGGCGTGCCAACTTTTGGCGCCATAGGTCGTGCAGCTCCTGAACTTTTACGCCCAGACTTGCATCTACAGCCCATAGCCAGTCGATGAAGGCGTGAAAGTCGGTTACTGGCTCTGCAGATTGATCGTCAATATGTTGTGCAACTTCGTGATTTTTAGGCATGGGAAGCCCTCCGGGTGAGCGGATATGACAATGCACCAGGTGCCAGCGTATGACTGGCGCCCGGTGTTGCTGTATTAGTCGTTATTCTGAGAGTTTGGGATAAGCCCCAGTGCGCGGGCTTCCTGGCTAATGGCGGCCAGATCTTCGCGCAGATAGCTGATGATGTGCGGCAGGCAAACCGCCGGCAGCATATTGCCCTCGGCAAGGCATGCATCGACGGAAATCCAACGCGTGATTGCGGTTGCTCGATAGAGCTTGTGCGTGATTGATGGTGAGAATGTAGCGGGTACGGACGGCTGGCCGGCGTGCGGCTTGAAATCGTGAATGGTTGCCATGATAGGGCACCCTCTCTAGTTGGTTTTGATAACTCACCAACCAGAGAGGCTAATCTCGGGGTGGTGAGACGTACAGGGTTAGCCTTACCGGCAACTAGAGAAACCGGCGCGTCCGTAGACGCCCCTGCACGCCCCACCATAATGCGCAGATGTGGCCGTGCTTCGCACACAAAAAAACCGCTTACAGCGCGGTTGTGCGCTCTAGTTAAGTCCGGGAGGCTAATCCCGGCAGCCGATTTTGCGGCTGCACGGGAAATATAGCCTCCGGTCACGAGATCACGCAAGCGGTTTTTTGGTGTGCGAATGCAAGCGATCATGCAGCGTGCTCCGGCATGGTCGCGTTTGCCGTGATGATTAGCTCGGAGGCCGGCCCCCTTCTGCTGTCAGCAGTAGCGCCGATGCTGCGTTTAACGCCAACGCAGTGGCGCTTGAAATTGCGATAGAGCGACTGCACCAATAGGGTATTGCTGTTGGAGGCGATAATCGGGAAACCCTCACTAGCAAGGCGCTCCAGGATGGATGCCAGACGGTACTGATCGTCTTCGCTGAATTTGGATGTGTGGTAGCTGGAGAACGTACCGTCATACGGCGGGTCGCAATAAATCACATCGCCCGGCTTCACCATGGCGAGGGTTTCTTCATAGCTGGCGCAGATGAATGTTGCGTGCTGCGCTTTCTCGGCAAAGGCGTCGATCTCAGCTTCGGGGAAGTACGGTTTTTTATGGTTGCCGAACGGCACATTAAAGTGCCCGTGCTGGTTGTAACGGCACAGGCCGTTGTAGCCGTGACGGTTGAGGTAAAGAAAAACCGCCGCACGGTGCAGAGGATCGACAGCCGCGGTATTGAAGTCCATGCGGTGCCCATAGTACATGTCAGCGAAGTTGCCACAGGCGAACAGGGCGCGCGTACGGTTGACCAATTCGTCTGGGGCGGACGCTATCATTTTGTGCGTGTTGACGAGATCAGGGAGAACATCTGCAATGAGATACCCTGGGTAATCTGTATTCATCATCACCGTACAGGCACCACCGAACGGCTCTACCAACCGTTGACCTGCTGGTAGATATTGGCGCAGTTCGTTCATGATGCGTGCTTTGCTACCCGCCCATTTCAGTGGGGTTTTATTGATCGTTGGCGTCATTTCATGCTCCCCAAGGTTGCTGGCGCCTCAGTGATGACGATGGTGTGTTCAATCTTTTCCGCAGCAAATTGGCGTCCATCGATCAACATGAGATACGCCCCATCGGGGATTGCGGGGTGCGGCTCAGTATGCGCGATTAACTCATCAGGAACGGAGTACGTTTTCCCGCGAGAAGTGAAACGGATAAATAGGCGTTCACGCAGCTGCATGGCCAGCCTCCGGTTTTTTGTGGTAAATGATGTAGTCAACCGCGTCGAATTTGATTTCGAGTTTGTTGGCAATTTCTCGCACGGTTAGCCCTTCGGCGCGCAGCGCATGCGCCATGTTGATGTCCCACTGTGAGGGGCCGTTGCGACGGCTCATCCCCATAGCGTAAATCTTTTGCCGAACTGCATTTGGCGTGCGCCCCTGTGCCACTGCGATTTCCGCAAGGCTTTTCCTTTCAGCCACTTGCTGTTCCAGGAGCTGCTCTTCCTGTTTTGTCCATGGGCGTTTCATGGGTGTACCTCCGGCAAGACTTCGGTGAGTTGAAAGGACAGCACCCAGACCGCCGGATCCTGCTCCCAGGCGTGAGGAGAACGGCTATAGATGGCGTCCCAGGTGTGGTGAAAATGCGAGATGGGGGTGTCTGCGGGCATACCTTCGTCGATGGCTCCCTGTTCGCTGATGTCGTGCAGGTGCTCGATAGATACGTCGCTCAGCATCGCGCGGGCGAACGGGCGGGCTTGTGAGTTGATTGATAACTCAATGAGATCGCCTGCGATGCCATGCGGACAATGAGCCAGGAGCGAGGCGGCGTAGCTCCTGGTGAGAACGTGTGTATTACTGGGGATGAGAAGATCGCTGTCCGCATCCAGTGCGACAGTGGTTAACCTGTCGGTTATTTGTTCCCAAAACCATATAGCCGGATCAACGTGTGAGCGCAGGCAAGGGAATTTTACCGGACGGCGCGTTACGGTTTTTTTGCCCTCAAGAATGAGCGGCTTAAATTCAGGGCTAAATGTTAATGTGTACGCCATTTGCGTATATTCCTTGTGTATTGCGGATGTTTAAGCAGCTTCCACGTAATCCCTTCGTCCAAACTGAATAACCGATAACGGTCGGTGATATTGATCACTCTGGCTCGGGGTAATACTTCAAGGCGGCGGACATGACTGCCATCACCTTTTAATACTCGATTGAATGCTGCCCGTGCCTGGCGTTCTAATTCACCGCCACGACATCTAGCAGGAATAATCAGCTGCATGATAATTGCCTCCCGTTTCCAGCTTCGGGGTGAGCGAATCCCGCCGCAGTGCGGTGGAGTTAATTCTATGCGTGTGATTTATTTCGACTGAATGTAGGACTCTATTCTTTCAGCTGTCTCTCCTGCCTGGATAGTAACCTCTCGAAGTAAGGTTACGACAACATCATAATTACCCTCATCCAGACGGCGCCCTGCTATTGCAATAAGGCGCTTGATTGTCTTTATTTCTTGCTTAACTTTCTTACTAGACATCGACTACCCCCTTATTTATTTTGTTGCTTTACATATTCGACACGCAAAGCAACATAAAAAATATACCCAGACACAAGGCGCTAAATGCCACAGTGCAAAGTATGAGTAATACCAATGCGGTGATTATTTTTATAGACGAAACGGGCCATGGCATGGATTAGGCTCCCGTATTAAGTGGGGCAGGTATTTCGTTGGTGAGGATTTTGTGAAAGAGCTGGTTAATTTCATCCATGCTCTCATAGTCCCCGGCAGCTTCCGCTGCGCCAGCCAGCTTGCCGACACCGGCCAGGAGATCGGCGTAATGATGTTCCATGCAGACTTTGGTAGCCTGGTTATTGAGACCATGCAAAGAACTCAGGTTTTCTTTCTTAAAGCTGTAGTTCTTCAGCATGGCATTGATGACATGTTGAAAATGTGTGTTCACAAAGCCTCCTGTACTGGTTGGTTTAATACTTACCTTTTGAATTCGTGCTCATATCTGGCTAGTTGGTTATTCTATCCAGCTATAGTTTTAACATTATCCTTACTAAAGGCAGATTAAAGCCCTATCCACAACAACCAGGCATCGCGCTGCTCACGCGGGCGGTTGTAATACGCATCGCGCATCGCACGGTTGAACTCAGGAATATAGATCCAGTTCTCAGCACGGGCGCCTAGGCTTTCCGGGTTCTTCCATGGAATGATCGGTAACTTACCGTCTTCAATCATGCTTTTAACCGTGGCGGGTTTCTTGCCGATCAGCTCAGCAAATTTTGGGTATGGAACCGCGTCAACAGCGTGACGCACTTCAATGAACCCCTCTAACTCTTTGTCTGTCATAGTGTTAGCTCCTCTTATGAAATCATGCCGGGATTTTTAGCCATGCCCGGCGCATGGTTGCTGTGTTAGGATATTGTTGCGATACAAAAGCCTGCACAGCGTTCCATTTTCAATGAGGTATTTTTGGATCAATTGGCTTATTTGGTATGGAATAGATAAATTTCCTTCTCGGCGCTACCCGAACAGGAAAACTGGGGTCGTGCTCAACAGCACCCCTCTGGGAGAGCTTGATAACCGCATCCTCCTCTATTCTTTTGCGAATCCAGTCCAGCACATCCATGGCCTCATGATAGGAATAGTGATTTAACGCATACAGCATGGCTTCTGACGCCTTTAATACACGGTCAACGTAAAAATCTGCGGACTTGAGGCCTCTCATATGAAATTCACCCTTATTCGTAACAAAACCAATCCAAAATCGTATTGCTGGGAACTCGATATCGGAGACGAAATTTTGTTTAAAAGTCAGTTCTTTGATAGCTTTATCGATGCTATTAGAAACCTCGAGAACTTTCATTTAGGACTTTTTTCAATACCGGTGGTTGACGACAATAACAACCTTCTATGCCCTCACGAATCCAATCCCGACAATCCTCATTCCCTGCTTTTACGTATCACTCAAAAAGACGATCAACGCTGGATGTGTGAGATATGCACCCTCACCGGCGAGGCTTTAACGGCACTTGGCCCCTTCAATACAAAAGACCATGCGATTTGCTACTCCTCTGCATTTGTAATGGACATCTATACCGATGCAACCGTTACTGACCAACATGGTTCTATGCCACCTGTCTTGTCGTTTTCCCGCCGTTATCGAGACACTTTTGGTATTGTCGATACCCACCCTTCCGCTTGCCGTCACTAACTCAGTAACTGGTCTTAGCGAAGACCATCCGGAATCATTAACCCGGCAAGAGCAAAGATGTTTTCCATGTCACGGCCAGAGATATCTTTACCGCTTTCACTGGCCTTTTTAATCGCGTAGCTCGCTATGTCGCCTGCTATATCGATCATTTCTCGCGGTGTTACCAGCTCTCGCTGGACGGTTTTGATCTCCACATAGCTGATCGATCCGGCATATCCGCAACGTCCGCACTGCTCTTTCCTTACGTTCATTTGTGCTAATCTCCGCATTGGCGCTAGGCGCTTATTTCGGCTTGTAACTGCTTATCTAAGAAGTTGCTTTCTTATCCTAATGGTGTCAATTGACACCCATGTGGAGGAATATATGGTGTCATATGAATCCCTGTCAAGCAGTATCGGGGAGAAAATTCGGACAATAAGGGATGCAGAAGGGCTATCCAGAACTCAATTCTTTGAATTGACAGGAATCCCGGCAAGCACTCAAAAACAGTACGAAACAGGCAGAAGAGATGGAGTTGGCAGCGATATCTTGCTCAAGATTACGCAGCATTCACGTTTCGCAAAATATACACTCTGGCTAATGACTGATAAGACCGCTCCGCAAGCTGGTCAAATCGCACCGGCTCTCGCACACATTGGGCAAGAATCAACGGAATCAGACCACTCCGAGAAACAAACTGGTTAACCATATATAAACATTACATTTTCACTATCTGTTACCAGGATGGTGAAATAAACGCCGGAGGGCTTTCTTATGTCGATTAAGAAGCTCGAAGGTGGTCAATATGAAGTGGACGTATGGCCGCGCGGGCGTAACGGAAAACGCATCCGCAGGCGGTTTGGGAAGAAGCAAGAGGCAATCCTTTTTGAGCGTTATGTATTAGCCAACGCTGACAAAAAAGAATGGCTGGGCGCGAGCGTTGATCGCCGCACCTTAAGCGAGTTGTTAAATACCTGGTGGCTGCTGTATGGACAGACTCAGGAAAATGGCGAGATTGAAAAGCGGCACCTGAATAAAACAATCAGAGCGCTGGGCGATCCAGCCGTCAACCGACTGAACAAGCGAATGATTGCACAGCATCGAAGCCAACGACTGGAAGACGGTATCAGCGCAGCAACGATCAATCGGGATATTTACCGCTTATCCGGGATGTTCAGCACGTTGATAAAGTTGGAAGAGTTCAGGAAGGAAAACCCCTGCAAGGGTCTGGAACCACTGAAAGAATCACCGCCAGCTATGACCTATCTCACCAAATCAGAGATCGGCAGATTGTTGGATACTCTGACCGGCGATGATCGCCGCGTAGCGCTGTTGTGTCTTAGTACCGGCGCGCGCTGGGGAGAAGGCAGCACGTTGCGAGGTGAGCAGGTTAATCACGGGCGTGTGACGTTCCTTAGGACCAAAAATGGGAAAAAGCGAACGGTTCCAATTTCTGCAGAGCTAGAGAAGGAGATCAAGACCAGTGACACAGGGCCATTGTTCAAAGTTGATTATGAAAACTTCTGCGAACGACTCAGGCAGGTTAAACCAGACTTGCCACGCGGGCAGGCTACGCATGTGCTCCGGCACACGTTCGCGAGCTGGTTCATGATGAACGGGGGGAATATTATCGCGTTACAGCAGATTCTGGGTCATGCGAGCATTCAGCAAACGATGGTTTATGCTCACCTCGCCCCCGATTACCTGCAACACGCGGTGACGTTAAACCCACTTGGCGGCGGGCTGACGGCGTGACAATGTTGTCTACATCTTGTCTACACCCGTAATGCTAAACCCTTCCTGTAACTGCTTATGGCAGTTGCAGGATCGATTGTTTTATAAGGGATTTTTTCTAAGTACCTGATAAAAAAAACCCCCACATCATGTGGGGGAAGACAGGGATGGTGTCTATGGCAAGGAAAAACAGGGTGCTACTCGGTCGTACACTACTTCTGGGCAGAAGTATTCTGCATGTACGCTATCTGCTGCTGCCAACCGGCGATTCTCTGCTGATAACGTGCATTTAACTGGGCCTTCTGTTCCGGCGTCAGGAGGTTAAACATCAGGTTACGGATACGAGCCATTTCAACCTGGCGATCAACACTCTCCTGTGCCATCTTCTCTGCCAACGCTCTCACCGCGCTGGCATCAAACTTTTCTGCGGTCATCAGGCGATGCATGGCTTCGATATCATGCAGATTCACGCTCGAAAAACCGTGGCGCGCCGTCTGCATCAAATCCCGCATTTGCTGGCGTTGATGCTCTGTCAGACTCACACCATCAAACATATGGTTATGGTCCATACTCTGTTGCATCATGTCGCTGCCCTGATGCCAACGGCTAATCTGCTCACCCTCATTGGCAGAGACAGCGACGCTGGTCAGCGTAAGCAAAGCGGCCATGGTCAGGGTTGCAGTCTTTTGCATCTCTCACTCCTATGTACCGGCTCGCTCATTGATTCGATGTAGTGCAGTCTACCCGCGCAGCTGAAAACATGCGTCAGGGGATGTAAAACTAAGTAAAGTCATGGATTAGCGGCATTTGATATCGTATTTTGCGTCAGGAGGTAACACCCAATGAATAAGATTTTACTGGTTGATGACGATCGCGAACTGACGTCGCTTCTTCAGGAACTGCTTGATCTTGAAGGATTTGAAGTTATCGTCGCTCACGATGGTGAGCAGGCCTTAGCCATGCTGGACGCCAGCATCGACTTACTACTGCTGGATGTCATGATGCCGAAGAAAAACGGTATCGATACCTTAAAAGAGTTGCGTCAACATCATCAGACCCCGGTCATTATGCTCACCGCCCGCGGCAGTGAACTTGACCGTGTCCTCGGATTGGAATTAGGCGCCGACGACTATCTTCCTAAGCCGTTCAACGATAGGGAGTTAGTAGCACGTATCCGCGCTATCCTGCGCCGCTCCAGCTGGAACGAACAGCAGCAAAACGGCGATAATGGAGCACCGATCCTTCAGGTCGACCGCTTACAACTGAATCCTGGGCGCCAAGAAGCCAGTTTCGATGGCCAGCCACTGGAGCTCACCGGTACCGAGTTCACCCTGCTATACCTGTTAGCGCAGCATTTGGGGCAGGTCGTCTCGCGCGAACATCTCAGCCAAGAAGTTTTAGGTAAGCGGCTAACGCCCTTCGATCGCGCCATCGACATGCATATCTCTAACCTTCGCCGCAAACTTCCGGAGCGCCAGGACGGTCAGCCATGGTTTAAAACGCTGCGCGGACGCGGCTATCTGATGGTATCCGTTTCATGATCAATAGCCTAACGGCGCGTATTTTTGCCATTTTCTGGCTGACGCTGGCCCTGGTGTTGATGGTGGTGCTGATGCTCCCCAAGCTCGACTCGCGCCAGATCACCAGCCTGCTGGACAGTGAACGGCGCCAGGGCATCATGCTGGAGCAGCATGTCGAAGCCGAATTGGCCGTCGATCCTCCCAACGACCTACTGTGGTGGCGTCGACTATTCCGCGCTATCGATAAATGGTCACCGCCGGGCCAACGCCTGCTGCTGGTGACCAGCGAGGGGCGTGTGATCGGAGCCCAACGCAACGAGATGCAGATCGTGCGTAACTTCATCGGCCAATCCGATAACGCCGATCATCCGAAGAAGAAAAAATATGGTCGTGTCGAGATCCTCGGCCCCTTCCCCATCCGTGATGGCGAGGATAACTACCAGCTATATCTGCTACGCCCGGCCAATAGCCCGCAATCTGACTTCGTCAATCTGCTCTTCGACCGTCCGTTACTGCTATTGCTGGTCACTATGCTGATCAGTTCGCCGCTGTTGCTGTGGTTAGCCTGGAGTCTGGCGAGCCCAGCCCGCAAGCTGAAGATGGCGGCCGATGAAGTTGCCAGCGGCAATCTGCGCCAGCATCCTGAACTGGAGTCTGGGCCCCAGGAGTTCTTGGCGACCGGCGTCAGCTTCAACCAGATGGTGAGTGCACTTGAAGGAATGGTTAAGGCCCAACAGCGCCTGATCTCCGACATCTCGCACGAGCTGCGCACGCCGCTGACCCGCCTGCAATTGGCCACCGCCCTGATGCGGCGACGCCATGGTGAATACAGCGAGCTGGCGCGCATCGAGACCGAGGCTCAGCGTTTAGATAGCATGATCAACGATCTGTTAGCCCTATCGCGCAACCAGCACAAGACCGAATTGGATCGCGAACCATTGCGTGCCGATGAACTATGGTCCGATGTTCTAGACAATGCCCGCTTCGAAGCAGAGCAACGCGGTAAAAAACTGGAGGTACCAACGCCTCCCGGCCCATGGCCATTGTTTGGCAGCCATGCGGCACTGGATAGCGCATTCGAGAATATCGTGCGTAACGCGCTGCGCTACTCCAATAGCCACATCGTGATCCATTTCAGCTGTGACAAACAAGGGATCACTATCCATGTGGATGACGATGGCCCCGGCGTTGCCCCACAGGATCGTGAGCAAATCTTCCGCCCCTTCTACCGTACCGATGAGGCGCGTGATCGCGAATCCGGTGGTACCGGGCTGGGACTGGCCATTGTCTCTACCGTGGTCGAGCAGCATCACGGCTGGGTTCGGGCCGAAGATAGTCCATTAGGTGGGCTACGTCTGACGCTCTGGCTACCCCTCTCCAGTCGTAGCGGCGTGGGCAAAGCCTAACACTCTGCGTTATACTGCGCCCCCTGAACTCTGGGGGCGCCAATGCTGAACATCGTACTCTTCGAACCTGAAATTCCACCCAATACCGGTAATATCATCCGCCTATGTGCCAACACGGGCTTCCATCTCCACCTGATCGAGCCGCTGGGCTTCACCTGGGACGACAAGCGACTGCGCCGCGCCGGCCTGGATTACCATGAGTTCGCCGACATCCGCCGCCATCACGACTATGCGACCTTTCTCGCCAGCGAATGTCCACAACGCCTGTTTGCCCTGACAACCAAGGGTACTCCCGCTCACAGCGCGGTCAGCTACCAGGCTGGCGATTATCTCTTGTTCGGTCCGGAAACACGTGGATTGCCCGCCACGATCTTGGACAACCTGCCGGCGCAGCAAAAGATCCGTATTCCCATGCTGGCCAGCAGCCGCAGCATGAACCTGTCTAATGCCGTCTCCGTCGTGGTCTACGAGGCTTGGCGTCAACTTGGCTATGCCGGTGCCCTACTGCGCGAGTAATGCCAAGGGCGGTCACTGACCGCCCTCGCTATCCGATCCGGCGCGCCTAAGACACGCTTAAATACCGCTGCCATCCTCGAAGCCGTGGCTATTACCATTGAAGCGCTGATCCATATCCATCGAGGGCTTGTCACTCTCCGGTCGACCGACAATGCGCGCTGGCACACCAGCCACCGTCGTGTGCTCCGGCACCGCATGCAACACGACCGAACCCGCACCGATCTTGGCACCACGGCCTACCTCGATATTACCTAAGATCTTAGCGCCGGCACCGATCATCACCCCCTCACGGATCTTAGGATGGCGATCGCCACACTCCTTGCCCGTCCCCCCCAGGGTAACCGACTGCAAGATCGACACATCGTTCTCCACCACCGCCGTCTCACCGATGACGATACCAGTGGCATGATCCAGCATGATGCCACAGCCGATACGGGCCGCCGGGTGAATATCCACGCCGAACGCCACAGAGATTTGATTCTGTAAATAAATGGCCAAGGCTCGTCGCTCCTGGCGCCATAACCAATGACCGATACGATACGCCTGTAGCGCATGGAACCCCTTCAGGTATAACAAGGGGGTGGAGTATTTATCGACAGCCGGGTCGCGTTGCCGCACCGCCAGGATATCGCGCGCGGCATAGTCCACCATGCAAGGATCGGCACGATAAGCCTCCTCCGCCACCTCTCGAATGGCGATCGCCGGCATGATCGGATCGGCCAGCTTATTCGCCAGGATGTAGCTCAACGCGCCAGACAGATTCTCATGCTTCAGTAACGTGGCATGGAAAAAGCTGGCTAACATCGGCTCACACTCCGCCAGCCCGCGCGCCTCCATCTTGATGTTATGCCAGATGAGCGCCAATTCTTCTGTCGACATGTTTATGCTCCCCTCCTCGTTGCCGGCGACACCCCGGCCTTACAAAGCGATCCTCGTGCTATCCCCCGTCCTCCAGGTAATGGAACGCATGCGGCCACATGGCAGCGACCGCCGACGCCAGACACTCACAGGAGAGGGAAATGGAGAGGATCGGATAATGAATTACGTTATTAATTAATCAGACAGGGGCGCGCGCGGTCAAGAAGAGGATAGCGATAATCCCGACCTGATTCACACCCCTAGGATGAAAGGATGCGGTATCCGCCGATACGGCGGATACCTAAACGGCGCTCAGCGGGCGTTTTCGTCCTTACTGGCGCGCCCTAACAACGAGAGGGCGGCCTCACGGACGTTCTTATGACAGTACAACACTTGGTAGATCTGCTCGGTGATCGGCATCTCGACGCCATGGCGCTGTGCCAGCGACATCACCTCTTTGGTATTGCGATACCCCTCGACCACCTGGCCGATCTGCGCCTGCGCCTCCTCGACGCCCATCCCCTGCCCCAGCATGATACCGAAGCGGCGGTTACGCGACTGATTGTCGGTACAGGTCAATACCAAGTCACCCAGCCCGGCCATCCCCATGAAGGTGGCAGGATCGGCGCCGAGCGCAACGCCCAGCCGACTCATCTCGACCAGACCACGCGTAATCAGCGCGGTACGCGCATTGGCACCAAAGCCGATACCATCCGACATCCCGGCACCGATGGCGATGACGTTCTTCACCGCCCCCCCCAGTTGCACCCCGATAAAATCGGGATTCAGGTAGACGCGAAAGCTCTTACCGCAATGCAACAGGTGCTGTAAATCCTCAGCGAAGGCCATATCTTGCGAGGCGACGGCAATCGCCGTCGGCATCCCGGCGGCCAACTCCTTGGCAAAGGTAGGCCCGGAGATCACCGCTAACGGGATATCCGGCCCTAACGCTTCGCGAGCCACGTCTTGCAACAAACGCCCGGTCTCCGCCTCCAACCCCTTCGTCGCCCAAACCAGACGTGCATCCGGACGCAGATGAGGACGAAGCTGACGCAACACATCGCCAAAGACATGGCTCGGTACCACCACCAATACATCACGGCTCGCGGCCAATGCCTGTGCCAGATCGGTCTCTAACGCCAAGCTGTCGGGGAAACGCACATCCGGTAAGAAGGCCTGGTTGCAGCGTGCCGCCTCCAGCGCCGCGATGTGCGCCGGATCGTGACCCCACAACACCACCGGATGCCCGTTACGGGCTAAGGTAATGGCCAACGCGGTGCCATAGGAGCCGGCACCGATGACCACCATGGAAGCGGCGGGCGTCGTCATTACGCTTCCTGAGTCGGCTCTTCGCCGGCCTGCTGCTGCAGATAGTTCATGAACAGAGCGTCAAAGTTCACCGGCGCCAAGTTCAATTGCGGGAAGGTGCCACGTGCGACCAGGTTGGTGATGCACTCACGCGCATACGGGAACAGGATGTTCGGGCAGTAAGCGCCCAGGCAGTGCGCCATCTGAGTTCCTTCGATACCCGAGATGGTAAAGATACCCGCCTGCTGAACTTCACACAGGAATGCCGTCTCTTCGCCCATGGAAGCCGTCACCGTGACGCGCAGAACGACTTCGAAGACGCCTTCGGCCAGTTGGCTGGACGCCGTGTCCAGATCCAGTTTTACCTCCGGCTGCCACTCTTTCTGGAAGATCGCCGGTGCGTTCGGCGCTTCAAAGGAGATGTCTTTGGTATAGATACGCTGGATCTGGAAAGACATTTCGGTGTTGTTTTGTTCAGACATGGTTGCTTCCTAATCTTTAACTAATGGGTTAATCCCGATTAAACATCGACGCCAGTTACAGCAGTGGGTCAAGCTCACCCCGGGCATCTAATGCGTGCAGGTCATCACAGCCGCCGATGTGGCGCCCGTCGATAAAGATCTGCGGCACGGTGGTGCGGCCACTGCGCGCAATCATCTCTTCACGCTTCTCGGGATGCGCGTCGATGGCGATTTCATCAAACCCAGCCCCTTTAGCCGTCAACAGCGCCTTGGCGCGTAAGCAGAACGGACAGGTCGCTTTGGTATAAATCTCAATCTTGGCCATGATGACTCCTCAGTCAATATCAGCTTATTTTCCGCGGGCTAACGGCAAATTATCGCCCTGCCAGCCAGCAATACCATCTTTCAGAGAAAATACCTGGGCGAAACCCGCGTTAACCAGATGCTCCCCGGATTGACGAGAGGTCATGCCATTGGCGCACACGACGATCACCGGCTGCGCCTTATGCTTCTCCAACTCACCAAAGCTGCCACTCTTCAGTTCGCTCGGCGTCAGGTTTACGGAGTTGGCGATGTGCCCCTTGCGGTACTCGTCACGCGTCCGGGTATCGACGACGACGGCGTCCTCTTTGTTGATCAGTTGGGTCGCCTGGCCGCGACTGATATCTTTCACCTTAGAGAAACGGCTTTTTATCGTCATGACGACAACCGCAACAAACAGCACAATCCACGCCACGCTCAGCACAGGGTGGGCCGTGACGAATTGCATAATCTCTTGCATTTGCATGGGGGGTTACTACTCCCGAATCGGTTAAAGGGCTAAATCAAGGGAACAGAGTATACCTTCGCCTCGCTCCAAATACAGCCGATTAGCACGCGCCGGGCGCTGAAACTGCGGCCTGGCGCGAAAATTTCCCCCTCACCGCTTGCCCTCCTCGCGGCGTGATAGGACACAAAAGGGGCTCTCTTGATTTTTCTACAGCCAAGCGGCAACGGATTGTAGTAAAATTACGCTAATTCACGACGGAATAGCCGTGTATATTGGGGCGAGTCTCACCATCGCCTGTGGCGCCTCACCTTCATCGGCACCGCAGGGGCAATTGCACCGTGTGTGCACGGCTATTCACTCTTGAACTTATCAACATATGAGGTTGTTGTAATGTCGAACGCCAAAAAACCGATGGTTCTGGTGATCCTTGACGGCTACGGTTACCGTGAAGATCAGCAGGATAACGCGATCCTGAATGCTAAGCGTCCGGTGATGAACCGTCTGTGGGCCGAATATCCGCATACGCTGATCTCAGCCTCCGGCCTCGATGTCGGTCTGCCGGATGGCCAGATGGGTAACTCCGAAGTTGGTCACGTCAACCTCGGGGCTGGTCGTATCGTGTACCAGACCTGACTCGCTTAGACAAAGAGATCAAAGAAGGTGATTTCTTCAACAATGCGGTGCTGACGCGCGCCGTTGATAATGCCGTCGCCGCAGGTAAAGCAGTACATATCATGGGCCTGATGTCTCCGGGCGGCGTACACAGCCACGAAGATCACATCATGGCGATGGTCGAGCTGGCCGCACAGCGTGGCGCCGAGGCGATCTATCTGCACGCCTTCCTCGACGGTCGCGATACCCCGCCGCGTAGTGCGGAATCAACACTGAAACGATTCACCGATCGCTTTGCCGTCCTGGGTAAGGGTCGCATCGCCTCGCTGGTCGGGCGTTACTACGCCATGGACCGCGACAACCGTTGGGATCGCGTCGAACTGGCCTATGACCTGCTGAGCGAAGCCAAGGGTGAGTTCCAGGCCGATAACGCCATCGATGGCCTGCAGGCCGCCTACGCTCGTGGCGAAAATGATGAGTTCGTCAAGCCGACCGTAATCCGCGCCGCTGGCCAAGCCGATGCCGCGATGCAAGACGGTGATGCACTGATTTTCATGAACTTCCGTGCCGACCGTGCGCGCGAAATCACCCGTGCCTTCGTGAATGCCGACTTCGATGGCTTTGCCCGTCACAAGACCGTACAGCTGGGCAGCTTCGTCATGCTGACCGAGTACGCCGCCGACATTCAGAGCGAGTGCGCTTACCCGCCTGCCTCACTGACCAACACGCTGGGCGAGTGGTTGATGAAGCACAACAAGACCCAGCTGCGTATCTCCGAAACCGAAAAATACGCGCACGTCACCTTCTTCTATAACGGTGGTGTCGAGACGCCCTTCGAAGGCGAATCTCGCATTCTGATCAACTCCCCGAAAGTGGCAACCTACGATCTACAGCCGGAGATGAGCTCCGCCGAGCTGACCGAGAAACTGGTTGCCGCTATCGGTAGCGGTCAGTACGACACCATTATCTGTAACTATCCGAACGGCGACATGGTCGGCCATACCGGTGTCTACGATGCCGCGGTGAAGGCCGTAGAAGCGCTGGATGCCTGCATCGGTCAGGTTGTCGAAGCGGTACAGAAGGCCGAGGGCCAGCTGTTAATCACGGCCGACCACGGCAACGCCGAACTGATGCGTGACCCGCAAAGCGGCCAGCCGTACACCGCCCACACGAACCTACCTGTCCCGTTGATCTATATCGGTAAACAGGCTGAAGCGGTCGAAGGGGGCAAGCTGTCTGATATCGCGCCGACGATGCTGACCCTGATGGGCATGGATGTCCCGGCAGAGATGACTGGCAAGCCGCTGTTCATCGTGAAATAATCGATCCCCATGAGGGGAAACGATCTGTTTTGCATAACTCGCCTGGACGTCGTGCCGTCTGCCGGGAATGACACCTGCGCCACCACACTGGCGGCGCAGGTGCGTTGTCGTCTCTCGCGCCTGTCCATGGTCTGTGCCGGCGTCCTCTTCGCCGGCAGCACACTGTTCCCCACCGCAGCTTTAGCGGCGGACAGCAACAAGCAGCAACTGCAATCTATCCAGCAAGATATCGCGGCCAAAGAGAAGAGTGTCAAACAGCAGCAGCAACAACGCGCCGCCTTGCAAGATCAACTCAAAGCCCAAGAAAAGCAGATAGCCCAGGCAGGTCGTGCCTTGCACGATACCCAGGCCGAGCTTAGCAAGCTGGATCAGCGCATCACCGCGCTCAATGCCTCCATCCGTAAGCTACAAAGCAAAGAGAACGGTCAGAGCGAGCTCTTGGCACGGCAGCTCGACATCGCGTTCCGCCTCGGCAAGCACACCGGTATGCAGGTATTGCTCAACGGTGAAGAAAGTCAGCGCAGCGAACGCCTACTCGCCTACTTTGGCTACCTCAACACCGCCCGCCAGCAGAATATCGCCGCCCTGCAA
Organism: Edwardsiella tarda ATCC 15947 = NBRC 105688; assembly: GCF_003113495.2. NCBI lineage: Bacteria > Pseudomonadati > Pseudomonadota > Gammaproteobacteria > Enterobacterales > Hafniaceae > Edwardsiella > Edwardsiella tarda. The sequence continues at coordinate 30,311 of NZ_CP084506.1, read as the reverse complement.
GAGACTCGCACCGATCTCAGCCAGCAGAAGCGTGAGCTGGAAAGCGCCAAGATCAAGCAGAAAGCGGTATTGACCACCCAGCAGGAGGCGCAGCAACTGTTGCAGCAGGCGCGTGCCAGCCGCCAGAAGACGCTGAGCGCGCTGGAGAGTTCGCTAGCCAAGGATCAGCAACAGCTGGACGAATTGCGCCAGAACGAGGCTCGCCTACGCGACAAGATCGCACGTGCCGAACGCGAAGCACGCGCACGCGCCGAGCGTGAGGCGCGTGAGGCCGCACGTGTACGTGCCGAGATGAAAGCCAAAGAGGCCCAAGCCAAGAAGAAGGGCACGACCTATAAACCCAGCGAGAGTGAGCGCGCGCTATTGGCGCGTACCGGCGGTCTGGGACGGCCGGCCGGCCAGGCTATCTGGCCAGTACGAGGCCGCGTCATCCATGGCTTCGGCGAGCCGCTACAGGGCGAGCTGCGTTGGAAGGGAATGGTTATCGCCGCCCCAGAGGGCAGTGAGGTCCACGCCATCGCCGATGGCCGTGTACTGTTGGCCGATTGGTTACAGGGTTATGGCCTGGTCGTGGTAATCGAGCATGGCAAAGGCGACATGAGCCTATACGGCTACAATCAGAGTGCGCTGGTTAACGTCGGTGCACAGGTCAAGGCCGGGCAGCCGATTGCGCTGGTCGGCGATAGCGGCGGGCAGGGGCAGTCGGCCCTTTACTTTGAGATCCGCCGCCAGGGGCAGGCGGTTAACCCGCGGCCATGGTTAGGGCGTTAACGCCCGCCAATACGCCTATAGCAGAGAAGGAATAGGCCTTGCGCTCACTGATCCGACTGACTTCACTCGCGCTGCTGTGCAGCGCGTTGGCCGCACCGGCGCAGGCCGGTAAACTCGCCATCGTCATCGATGATTTCGGCTACCGTCCGCATGAAGAAAAACAGGTATTGGCGCTGCCGTTACCCATCACCATCGCCGTGCTACCCAATGCCCCTCACGCCCGCGAGATGGCGCTGCGCGCCCATGCCCAAGGACGTGAAATCCTGATCCACCTGCCCATGGCACCACTCAGTAAACAGCCCTTAGAGCGCAACACGCTACAACCCACCATGAGCGAGGCGGAGATCCAACGCATCATCCGCCAGGCGGTCGATAACGTCCCCTATGCCGTCGGCATGAATAACCATATGGGTAGCGCCATGACCTCCAACCTGGCCGGCATGCAGAAGGTGATGCGCGCGTTGGAGCAATACCACTTCCTTTATTTCCTCGATAGCGTCACCATCGCGCACAGCCAGGTGAGCAACGCCGCCCAGGGTACTGGCGTAAAGGTGATCAAGCGTAAGGTCTTCCTCGACGACGCGCAGAACGAAAGCGCCATCCGGGCGCAACTCAATCGTGCGATACAACTGGCACGACGCAACGGATCGGCCATCGCGATAGGTCACCCACACCCCACCACGGTACGCGTCCTACAGCAAATGCTGCCTAACCTGCCGGCAGATATCGTACTGGTCAAACCCAGCGCACTACTCAACGAGTCGGGGGTTGCGGCTAGCATCAACGCACCGCAAACGACACCACCGGCCAAACCGCGCCCACCTCGCTTCAGCGGGATCCGCCAGTGTCACCTGACATCAACGGCCACACCGATCTACGCCGATCGTGCCTGGCAGGTGATCGCACAAAGCGTCACTCACGCGACGCCACTGAAGTGGCTTCAGGCTCGCTGGACCTTTTGGCTGGCGTGAGAAACGGGGGCAAAAGGGATATATTTCAATATAAAATCTAATCCGTAAGTAAGGTGAAAATGGCTGGAAACACCAGCAATCAAGCTGATTAGCATTACTAAAACTAATTGAAATTAAAAACCCTTAGAAAAACTCAGTCGCACAGAATGTCTCGGCTCACTATTCTGCCTACTTTCTCCCGTTTCCCTGGCTGTACGGACGAGCAGAGTCATTATGTTACTGAGCATTCTCTATATTATTGGTATTACTGCCGAGGCGATGACCGGCGCATTAGCGGCGGGACGCCGCCAGATGGATACCTTCGGCGTGATCATCATCGCCTCGGCGACGGCCATCGGGGGCGGCTCGGTACGTGATATGTTGTTAGGCCATTACCCGCTGAGCTGGGTCAAGCATCCGGAAAACATCGTGATCGTCGCCTGCGCCGCCGTACTGACCACTTGGGTAGCGCCACTGATGTCACACCTACGCCGTTTGTTCCTGCTATTAGACGCCGTCGGACTGATGGTCTTCTCCATCATCGGCGCCCAGGTCGCCTTAGAGATGGGACATGGCCCGATCATCGCGGTAATCGCCGCCGTGATCACCGGGGTATTCGGCGGCGTGTTACGTGACCTATTCTGCAACCAGATCCCCCTCGTGTTTCAGAAGGAACTGTATGCCGGTATCTCTTTCGCCGCCGCCTGGCTCTACCTGGGTCTGCTCTATCTGCAAGTGCCGCAGGATCTCACGGTGATCATCACCCTGGTGGTCGGCTTTAGCGCACGTCTACTGGCGTTACGCTTCCACCTGAGCCTGCCCGTATTCGACTATAAGCAACCAGAGCGCGAATAGTTCGTACGGCGAAATCGCCATACCCAAGCAACGAGAGCGCTGCAACCGTCACCATAGCCGTGTATAATGAGCGGATATCTTGCTATATTTCGCTCTTTTACACGCTGACAAGACACACACATGGTACAAGGTACGCTCTATATCGTTTCCGCGCCGAGCGGCGCTGGCAAATCCAGCCTGATCCAGGCCCTGCTGAAGACGCAGCCAGCCTATGACTCCCGGGTTTCCGTTTCGCACACCACGCGCGCCAGCCGTCCGGGCGAACAGCACGGTGAGCATTACTACTTTGTCTCTGTGGACGAGTTCCAGGCGATGATCGCTCGCGACGATTTCCTGGAGCACGCGGAAGTCTTCGGCAACTACTATGGCACCTCGCGTCAGGCGATAGAAAAGGTCCTGGCGCAAGGCATCGATGTTTTCCTCGATATCGACTGGCAGGGCGCCCGCCAGGTGCGCAATAAGATGCCGCAGGCCCGCAGTATCTTCATCCTGCCGCCGTCACGCGAGGAACTGGCTCGCCGCCTACATGGGCGCGGTCAGGACAGCGATGAGGTCATCGCCGGACGTATGGCTAAAGCCGTTAGCGAAATGTCGCACTATAGCGAGTACGACTATCTCATCATCAACGACGACTTCGACGTCGCGCTCCAGGATCTGCGCACCATCATTCGCGCCGAACGCCTGCGCCGCGAGCGTCAGCAGTTGCGTCATGATGCTTTAATCAGCAAATTATTGGCAGACTGAGCCTAGTTTCAGTATCATGCCCAGTCATTTCTTCACCTGTGGAGTAGCACATTTATGGCACGCGTAACTGTTCAAGACGCTGTAGAGAAAATTGGTAACCGTTTTGACCTGGTGTTGGTCGCTGCTCGTCGCGCGCGCCAGATGCAGACGGGCGGCAAAGAGCCGCTGGTTCCGGAAGAGAACGATAAGACCACCGTTATCGCCCTGCGCGAGATCGAAGAAGGTCTGATCAACAACCAGATCCTGGACGTGCGTGAGCGTCAGGAGCAGCAGGAGCAGGAAGCCGCCGAGCTGCAAGCCGTCACCGCCATTGCGGAAGGTCGTCGTTAATTAACCTCAAGGGCAGCCTTTGTATCTGTTTGAAAGCCTGAATCTTCTGATTCAAAAATACCTGCCAGAAGAGCAGATCAAACGCCTGAAGCAGGCCTATCTGGTCGCGCGCGATGCGCACGAGGGGCAGACACGCTCCAGTGGTGAGCCCTACATTACCCACCCGGTCGCAGTGGCCTGCATCCTGGCTGAAATGCGTCTCGACTACGAGACGCTGATGGCCGCCCTGTTACACGACGTCATCGAAGATACCCCCGCCACCTACCAAGACATGGAACAGCTGTTCGGCAAGAGTGTCGCCGAACTGGTGGAAGGGGTATCCAAGCTCGATAAACTGAAATTCCGCGATAAGAAAGAGGCCCAAGCGGAGAACTTCCGCAAGATGATCATGGCGATGGTGCAAGACATCCGCGTCATTCTGATCAAGCTGGCCGACCGTACCCACAATATGCGCACCCTCGGGTCGCTGCGCCCGGACAAACGACGCCGCATCGCACGCGAAACCCTAGAGATCTATAGCCCGCTAGCCCATCGCCTGGGCATCCATCATCTGAAAACGGAATTAGAGGAGCTGGGCTTTGAGGCCCTGTACCCCAATCGCTTTCGCGTGATCAAAGAGGTGGTCAAAGCGGCGCGGGGCAACCGCAAGGAGATGATCCAGAAAATCCTGGCGGAGATCGACGGGCGGCTGAGTGAGGCAGGGATCGTCTGCCAGGTCAACGGGCGTGAGAAACACCTCTACTCTATCTATCGCAAGATGCATCTCAAAGAGCAGCGTTTTCACTCCATCATGGATATCTACGCCTTCCGCGTGATCGTCAAGGATGTGGATACCTGCTATCGGGTGCTCGGGCAGGTGCATAGCCTGTACAAGCCCCGTCCTGGTCGGGTGAAAGACTACATCGCCATCCCCAAGGCCAACGGCTATCAATCGCTGCATACCTCTCTGATCGGGCCGCACGGTGTTCCGGTCGAGGTACAGATCCGTACCGAAGACATGGATCAAATGGCCGAGATGGGGGTTGCCGCACACTGGGCCTACAAAGAGGGCGAGTCGAGCACCACCGCCCAAATTCGCGCCCAGCGTTGGATGCAGAGTCTGCTGGAGCTACAACAGAGCGCCGGTAGCTCCTTCGAATTTATCGAGAGCGTGAAATCGGATCTCTTCCCCGACGAAATCTATGTTTTTACCCCGGAAGGGCGCATCGTCGAGCTCCCCGCCGGGGCGACACCGGTCGACTTCGCCTATGCGGTCCATACCGATATCGGCCACGCCTGTGTCGGCGCGCGCGTCGATCGCCAACCCTATCCACTCTCTCAAGCCCTAAACAGCGGCCAGACCATCGAGATCATCACCGCACCGGGCGCGCGTCCCAACGCCGCCTGGCTGAACTTCGTGGTCAGCTCCAAGGCGCGGGCCAAAATCCGCCAGATGCTGAAAAACCTCAAGCGCGACGACTCCGTCAGCCTGGGGCGCCGTCTGCTGACCCATGCACTGGGCAATGGACGTAAACTGGCGACTATTCCACCACAGAATATCCAGCGTGAATTGGATCGGATGAAGCTCCAATCGTTGGACGATCTGCTGGCGGAGATCGGCCTGGGTAACGCCATGAGTGTCGTGGTAGCACGCAATCTGCTCGGCGAGCAGGATACCCCACCAGGCGGGCGCAACCTGCCGATCAAAGGCGCCGATGGGGTGTTGCTCACCTTCGCCAAGTGCTGCCGCCCGATCCCCGGCGACCCGATCGTCGCCCACGTCAGCCCTGGCAAGGGGTTGGTGATCCACCACGAATCCTGTCGTAATATTCGCGGCTACCAGAAGGAGCCGGAGAAATTTATGCCGGTAGAGTGGGACAAGGCGATCGATCAGGAATTTATTGCCGAGATTAAGGTCGACATGTTCAACCATCAGGGGGCGCTGGCCAACCTGACGGCGGCGATCAATGCCACGGCCTCCAATATTCAGAGTATGAACACCGAAGAGAAAGACGGCCGCGTCTACTCGGTGTATATTCGCCTGACTACTCGTGATCGCGTGCATCTGGCCAATATCATGCGCAAAATCCGCATCATGCCGGATGTGATTAAAGTCACCCGAAACAGAAACTAATCGCCATGACCCCACAACGCTATGCCCGGATCTGTCAGATGATGGCGGCACGTCAGCCCGATCTGACCGTCTGCATGGAGCAGGTGCACAAACCGCATAACGTCTCCGCCGTGATCCGTACCGCTGACGCCGTCGGCGTTCATCAGCTCCACGCCGTGTGGCCGGGTAAGAGTATGCGTACCCTGGTCTCCACCGCCGCCGGCAGCAACAGTTGGGTCAGTGTCAAAACCCATCGCGACATCGCCTCTGCCGTCAGCGAACTCAAAGGCCAGGGGATGCAGATCCTGGCGACCAACCTGTCGGCAACGGCGGTCGACTTCCGCGAGATCGACTACACGCGCCCTACCTGTATCCTGATGGGGCAAGAGAAGCGCGGTATCAGCGCCGAGGCGCTGCAACTGGCCGATCGCGATATCATCATTCCGATGGTCGGCATGGTGCAGTCGCTCAACGTCTCCGTAGCGAGCGCCCTCATCCTGTATGAGGCACAGCGCCAACGCCAGCAGGCTGGCATGTACCAACACCATCAACCGCGTCTGAGCGACGAGGAGCAACAACGCCTATTATGGGAAGGTGGCTACCCCGTTCTGGCCAGCGTCGCGCGCCGTAAAGGGTTGACGCGTCCCCACATCGGCGACGACGGGCAGATTGAGGCCCCGCAGGCTTGGTGGGACGCTATGCAGGCTGCCAGGAGCTAACATGCAGGGCCGCCTGCTCGACGCCGTCCCGCTGACCTCGCTCTCCGGCGTAGGTGCCAGTCAGGCGGGTAAGCTGGCCAAACTCGGGCTGGTCACCATACAGGATCTACTGCTACATCTCCCGTTGCGCTATGAGGACCGTACGCGCCTCTACCGCATCGGCGAACTCCAGCCGGGCCAAGTGGTCACGATAGAGGGGGAGGTGCTACGTACCGACGTCGCCTTTGGTCGCCGCCGCATGCTGACCAGTCAGATCAGCGATGGCAGCGGTCTGCTGACCCTACGCTTCTTCAACTTCAGTGCCGCGATGAAAAATAGCCTGGCTCCCGGCAAGCGGGTACTGGCCTACGGTGAGATCAAGCGCGGTCACCATGGTGGTGAAATCATCCACCCCGAATACCGTATCCAAGGCGACGATGCCCCCATCGAGTTGCAAGCCGCCCTGACACCGGTCTACCCCACGACCGAAGGCGTACGCCAGGCGACACTGCGCAAGCTGAGCGATCAGGCATTGGCGCTGCTCGACATCACGCCGATCCCCGAGCTGCTGCCCGAATCCCTAGGGCAGGGGCTGATCAGCCTACCCGAGGCGTTACATACCCTTCACCGCCCACCAGCCGATATCCGTCTGGAGGATCTCGCCCAGGGCCGCCATCCAGCACAGCGACGGTTGATCCTGGAGGAGTTATTGGCGCACCACCTCAGTATGCTGGCGGTACGCGCGGGTAATCAACGCCAGCATGCCCTCGCACTCGGCGCCAACGATAACCTCAAGCAACGCCTACTGGCGGCACTGCCGTTCACGCCGACAGCCGCACAATGGCGTGTGTTGGCCGATATCGAGACCGATATGGCCAAGAGCGTGCCCATGATGCGCCTGGTACAGGGCGACGTCGGCTGCGGTAAGACGCTGGTCGCTGCTCTGGCGGCGCTACGCGCCATCGCCAATGGCCATCAAGTGGCACTCATGGCCCCCACCGAGCTGTTGGCCGAGCAACACGCCGCTAACTTTCGTCACTGGTTCGAGCCGCTGGGGCTACGCGTGGGTTGGCTGGCTGGCAAGCAGAAAGGTAAGGCGCGCCAGACGCAAATGGCCGCTATCGCCGCCGGCGAGGTAGACATGGTTGTCGGTACCCATGCTCTGTTTCAAGAGCAGGTGCAATTCGCCGATCTCGCGCTGGTGATCATCGACGAACAGCACCGCTTCGGTGTGCATCAACGTCTCGCATTATGGGAGAAGGGCCAGGCGCAGGGCTTTCACCCCCATCAATTGATCATGACCGCTACTCCGATCCCACGCACACTGGCGATGACCGCCTACGCCGATTTAGATACCTCGGTGATCGACGAGTTACCGCCAGGACGGACGCCGGTCACCACCGTCGCCATCGCCGACACTCGGCGAGAACAGATCCTGGAGCGCGTGCGTCATGCCTGCCTGACGGAGAAGCGCCAGGCCTACTGGGTATGTACCCTGATCGAAGAGTCGGAGGTATTGGAGGCGCAGGCGGCAGAGGCAACCGCTGAGGCCCTAAGCCAACAGTTACCTGAGCTGCGCATCGCCCTGGTGCATGGGCGGATGAAAGCGGCAGACAAACAACAGGTAATGGCACGATTCAAAGCGGGAGAGATCGATCTACTGGTTGCCACCACGGTGATCGAGGTCGGCGTCGACGTACCTAACGCCAGCCTGATGATCATCGAGAACCCCGAGCGTTTGGGGCTAGCCCAGCTTCACCAACTGCGTGGACGCGTCGGACGCGGCGCAGTCGCCTCCCATTGCGTCTTACTATACAAGGCGCCGCTGAGCCAGACGGCGCAGCAACGGCTCCAGGTACTACGTGACAGCAATGATGGCTTCGTGATCGCCCAACGCGATCTCGAGATCCGGGGACCCGGCGAGCTCTTGGGCACCCGCCAGACCGGCAACGCCGAATTCCGCGTCGCCGATCTGCTGCGCGACCAGGCGCTGATCCCCGAGGTGCAACGCATCGCGCGCCATCTACACAGCGCCTACCCACAACATGCGCAGGCACTGATCGAACGCTGGCTACCGGCGGGCGATCGCTACTCTAACGCCTAATCGCCCGCCTCGGCTTAGCCAAGCACCTGAGCGAACAATGGCAGCATCAAATACAGCTTGATGATGATGGCGTTGGCGATATCGATAAAGAAAGCCCCCACCATCGGTACCACCAAGAAGGCCAGGTGAGAAGGGCCAAAGCGCTCGGTGATCGCCTGCATGTTGGCAATAGCCGTTGGGGTTGCCCCCAGGCCAAAACCACAGTGCCCCGCCGCCAATACCGCCGCATCGTAATTCTTGCCCATCACCCGATAGGTGACGAAGATGGCATACAACGCCATCACCAACGTCTGTACGGCCAAGATGGCCAACATCGGCAACGCCAGTGAAGCCAACTCCCACAGCTTGAGGCTCATCAGCGCCATCGCCAGGAACAGAGAGAGGCTGACGTTACCCAGTACCGAAACGGCGCGTTCGAAGACTTGATAAAAACCGATCTTAGACAGGGTATTACTCAGGATCACCCCGACGAACAGCACGCAAACGAAGGTTGGCAGCTCCAGTGCAGAGCCACGCAGCCAACCGGCAATCAACTGACCAACCGTCAGGCAGATGACGATCAGGGCCAGGGTCTCAATCAGCACCAGTGAGGTGATCATTCGCCCACTCTGCGGCTTCTCAAAGGCGCTGGGTACGGCGTTGTCATCCGGAGCCCCATCCGGGGTCGAGGAGCGCTGAACCAGATAACGCGCTACCGGGCCACCGATCAACCCCCCGAGCACCAGGCCGAAGGTGGCGCAAGCCATCGCGACTTCGGTGGCATTCTGGAAGCCGTAGCGTTCAATAAATAGCTTACTCCAGGCCGCTCCGGTGCCGTGACCGCCAGAGAGAGTGATCGAGCCGGCCAGTAACCCCATCAACGGATCCAGCCCTAACAGCTTCGCCATGCTGATACCGATCGCATTCTGCACGATCAGCAAACCAACCACGACAAACAGGAAGATGCTGAGGGCTTTGCCACCCGCCCGTAGGCTCGCCAGGTTAGCGTTCAAACCGATCGTAGCGAAGAAGGCCAACATCAATGGATCCTTCAGCGACATATCAAAGTCGATTTCGAATCCGACACTCTTCTTCAAAACGAGCAGGGCCAAGGCGACCAGCAGACCGCCGGCCACCGGTTCGGGGATAGTGTATTTGGTGAGTAATGGTATTTTTTGCACCATCTGACGCCCCAGCAATAACACCAGCGTCGCGGCAACCAACGTGCCGTAAATGTCCATATGATACATTCAGGTACTCCATATAGTTTTTATATTTCAGAAAGTTATATAAACACACCTTCTTAGTACAGTTTTGGAATCCACCAATGTAAAGGCAAAGGTTATGGTGCAGCAAGTTTTTAGAGAAAAAAACTGATGTACGCAAAAGCGCGAAAAAAAGAGCCCCCACCCACGCGCAAACGTTTGCTTTTGTGCGCTAGATCATTAAAATGCGCCCATTGTCGATCCTGGATGCCGTACTCATGACCACACATACCACAGAGCTCAACCCTGCATGCCCGTCACACACAGCTCCGGCCACGACCAGCGAACTGATTTATCGCCTGGATGATCGTCCGCCATTGGCGCAAACCCTGTTTGCCGCCTGCCAGCATCTGCTGGCGATGTTTGTCGCCGTGATCACCCCCGCACTACTGATCTGCCAGGCACTCGGCCTACCGGCCCAGGATACGCAGCACATTATCAGCATGTCGCTCTTCGCCTCGGGATTAGCCTCGCTGCTACAAATCAAGACCTGGGGCCCGGTCGGTTCGGGGTTATTGTCGATTCAAGGCACCAGCTTTAACTTTGTCACCCCCTTGATCATGGGGGGTATGGCCTTGAAAACGGGTGGCGCGGATATTCCGACCATGATGGCGACGCTGTTTGGTACCCTAATGCTGGCCTCCTGTACCGAGATCATCCTGTCCCGCTTCCTGCATCTGGCTCGCCGCATCATCACGCCACTGGTCTCCGGCATCGTGGTGATGATCATCGGCCTGTCGCTGATTCAAGTCGGTCTCATCTCCATCGGCGGCGGTTACGCCGCGATGAACGATCACAGCTTCGGTGCGCCGCGTAATCTGTTGCTGGCCGGGGCGGTACTGCTGGTGATCATCCTGCTCAATCGCCAGCGTAACCCCTATCTACGCGTCGCCTCATTGGTGATCGCCATGACCGTCGGCTACGCCCTAGCCTGGGCGCTAGACATGTTGCCCTCATCGGCAGCCGAGCCAAACACTGCCCCACTGCTTACCGTGCCGACGCCGCTATATTATGGCCTGGGCATCGACTGGAACCTGTTGATCCCACTGATGCTGGTGTTTATGGTGACCTCGCTGGAAACCATTGGCGACATCACGGCCACCTCGGATGTCTCGGAGCAGCCGGTGTCCGGGCCGCTGTATATGAAGCGACTGAAAGGCGGGGTACTGGCGAATGGTCTCAATTCGATGCTCTCCGCCGTCTTCAACACCTTCCCCAACTCCTGCTTCGGCCAAAATAATGGCGTGATCCAGTTGACGGGTGTCGCCAGCCGTAAGGTGGGCTTTGTGGTAGCGCTGATGTTAATCCTGCTGGGGCTATTCCCGGCGGTGGCCGGCTTTGTCCAACACATTCCCGAGCCGGTACTCGGTGGTGCGACCATCGTCATGTTCGGCACCATCGCCGCCTCAGGCGTACGTATCGTCTCGCGTGAACCGCTCAACCGCCGCGCCATCATGATCATGGCCCTGTCACTGGCCGTTGGACTCGGGGTATCCCAGCAGCCGGAAATCCTGCAGTTCGCACCACAATGGCTGAAGACACTGCTGGCCTCCGGTATCGCGGCTGGCGGCATCACCGCCATCGTACTGAACCTGATCTTCCCACAGGAAACAGCCCGCTAATCGCATTCTCGGTGGGCTGCCCTGGCCCGCCCTCTCCTTTCGGAACGCTCCCTCTTGAGCCTCCAGCGCAATTACGGCATAAACTAGAAGATATCCCGCCACCTCTTCCGCCTCCGCGGCCTCGTCTGGATTCGCTCGCCTGCCCCTATCGGGTACGGGCAGACAGCGACGAGGTGATATTGAGGGTGCGGCGGGTTCATAGGCAGGGTCTGACTCTGCGGGTTACTGAAAGGACGGATCGCCATGAAAGTTGTCGGGAAACTACTCTTGACCCTCATCGCACTGTTGTTGCTGATGTCGGTTGCAGCCTATTTCGTGTTGCAAAGCCAGTGGGGCGCCCGCCAGATCAGCGCCTGGGTCAACGACCATACCCGCTACCGCATCACCTTAGGCGGGGTACATCACGACATCCGCCGTCCCAGGGCACTGCAACTGACGGACTTCAGCTTGGCGCGCGCCGGGCAGCCCAGCGAACTGCACGCAGCAGCCGTTACCCTGACCTTCGGTGGACAACAGTTCAGTACACCACGTCATTTCAGCGCCATTCGCCTGAGCCAGGGTACGCTTCGGCTAACCGCTACGGGCCTGCCAGCCCTCCCCATCAGTGCCAACACCCTACAGCTACAGGACATGCGCCTCGACTGGCCGCAGAGTGATTGGCCGCTCCAAGCGACGGGAGTTGATGGCGGTATTGTCCCTCTGCAATCTGGCTCCCCGCATGTCGCCTTCCAGTTTAGCGCCGCCACCTTGCGTATCGGCGAAATTCCGGCACAGAATGTCCTAATCCAAGGTGAGTACCGCGATCGCCAGCTGTGGCTCACCAATCTGGGAGCCGACCTCGCCAACGGCCAAATGACCGCCCAAGCGCAGCGTCTCGCCGATGGCACCTGGAACATCGAGTCGATACGCCTCAGCCAGATCCACTGGCAGAGCCCGCAAACCTTGCGTCCGTTCTTACAGACGTTAAAACGCTTACCACCGCTAACGCTTCAACGTTTGGAGCTATTAGGTGCGAATCTGGAGGGTAACGGTTGGGCGCTGAGTGGACTCGATGCGAGCCTTTCCCACGTCTCACTGACTCGTGGCGACTGGCATAGCCGACAAGGTACCTTGGCCTTCAACGCCCGTGACATTGTGCTAGGCGGTATCCACCTGAGCGAGCCGCTGTTCGATGCCGACCTGACGCCACAAGGGATTAGCGTTCGCCAATTCAGCACCCGTTGGGATAATGCGTTATTGCGTACCAGCGGATCCTGGCGTCGCGATACGGGAGCGCTGGCACTGAACGACCTGGCGATTGTCGGATTAGAATACAGCCTGCCGACGAACTGGCGCGAACTGTGGCTACGCCCGCTACCCAATTGGTTGGCGACGATTACCCTGGATCACTTCTCACTCAGCCGCACGCTGCTGGTCGACGTCAACCCCGCTTTTCCCTTCCAGATGACCGCATTGGATGGATTTGGCAATCAAGTAACACTGGCTCGTCAGCATCGTTGGGGGATCTGGCATGGACAAATGCAATTCAATGCCAGCGAGGCGACCTTCAACAAGGTCGATCTGCGGCGGCCATCCTTCACGCTCCAAGCCGACGAGCAAGGGATCCGCATCGACGATCTCAGCGCCATCTCTCAGAAAGGGTTGCTAGAGGCGAACGTGAGTTTAAATCGCCGCGATGATCGGTTGAGCCTGACCCTCGATGGACGCGGCGTGCCAGCGAATCAGTTGAACGCATGGGGCTGGCCTTCTCTGCCGCTCCAAGGCGACGTTAACCTGCAACTGTCGCTACATGCGCCACTGCGTGCCACGACACCGTTTCGTCCGGGGGTGAACGCCACCCTGAACGCCCAGGATGCCAACGGGAATCGTCTGCAACAACGCATGGTCGATGGGGTATTGATGACGAGTGAATAAGCCGTCTCGGCGACGACGCGAAATGGTCGACGCGCCCCAGCTCACGGCGGGGCGCGCCAGCGGCGCATTGGGGATTACTGCGCGAAGGTGAGGGTGCCAAGGACTCCATTGGCGATATTCGCCGCCTCTTGGCGGTTATCCCCCGGCAGAGAGATCTGCATGGTCATCAGTTGATCGCCGATCTGTGCCAGGATGATGCTGGAGTAGACAGCATGGCCATTAGCCTGCTGCATGCTCACCACCTTCTCCACCGACTTACCGCCCAGCGTCACGGCTTCCGATGAGACCAGCTGCAAGCTAGCATCACGCGACTTCTGCTGGTCGATCAGGCGAGATGACAGGGTATTCAGGCTATCCTTCGGCATCGGTGCCAGAATGACGATCACCGCCTGTTGGCCGGTCTTATTGGCATACACCGACATATTATTGGTCTGTGAACCCAACTTGCTGGTCTGATCGCTCAATCCGGCCGGCAGCGTAAAGCTAATCTTGCCATCCAGCAGGCTCACCTTAGCCCCCGCAGGTACGCTGGGCTGCGTCGCACTCGCCCCCTGCGCTGGCGCGCTAGCCTCGGTGGTGGAGTTGCCATCACAGGCGGCCAGCCCGGTAACCAATAGCCCGACGCCGATCAACTTCACTAAATTACCCATGGAAATTCCTTATGTTGTCCGAAGGTCTGATTCCACATCGCACCCGATCGCGGAATAAAAAGCAAGTAACCGAATGTTACGCCGTATCCAAACACAACGCTTTGGCCAATCGCAGACGATAATCAGCCACCGCCCCCTGTGGTTGCAATTGGATGATGCTGTAACCATTCTTGATCAACATCATCAGCATCGCAGGAAAACCATTACGCGTCTTGACCTCGATGCGCCGATAACCGTGCTGTATCGCCCACTGTTGCTGCGCCTGCAAGAGAGATTGTGCGACGCCAGCCCGTCGCCACGCTGGCAACACGCCACCGAGCCAACTATAAACGGTCTGGCTATCCAGCGCGTAGCCGATCTTAAAACCAACGGCCTGCCCCGCGATACGCGCAATCAACAAACTGCTTTCGCGTCCATCCAGACGGGCGTGTAAATCCGCCAGCGTATGGCGTGAGTTAAACTCCGGAATGGCGCGATATAACGCCAAGATCTCCTGCGGGGTCGCCGCATGCAGAGTAATCGCCGTCATCGCTTTCTCCTCGGGATGAGAAAACATCATAGCGTAAAATGGAGGTAGTGAAACGAGGCGACATCATTACGCCGCAGGGACGCCATCAGCGACGTCCCCTATGGATGCCGAACTATGCCAACGAGATCTGTTGGCGAAAAGCGATACGCTTCAACAGCATATTCAGCATGACACCATACATCGGCAGGAAGAAGACCATGCTGATCAATAGTTTGAAGGTATAATCCACCAGCGCAATCTCGACCCAATGCGTCGCCATAAACGCATCACTACTGTGATAGAAGGCAATAAAGAAAAACGATAGCGTATCGCTAATATTGCCAAACAGCGTCGACGCGGTCGGTGCAACCCACCACGCCCGAGTCTGGCGTAGCCGGTTGAAAACATGCACATCCAGGATCTGGCCGAGGACATAGGCCATAAAGCTGGCGCACGCGATACGCGCCACCATCAGGTTCATACTGCCCAAGGCAGCGAACCCTTGCCACTGCCCCTGGAAAAAAAGCGCAGAGACACAGTAGGAGATCAGCAACGCTGGCACCATCACCGCGAGGATGATACGCCGTGCCAGTGGCGCACCGAAGATACGCACCGTGAGATCCGTCGCCAGAAAAATAAAGGGGAAGGTGAATGCACCCCAGGTGGTATGGAAGCCGAAAATCGTAATCGGCAACTGCACCAAATAGTTACTTGATGTGATAATTAACACATGAAAGAGGGACAGCCAACACAAGGCTGTAAACCGCTGTTGCGGGGTAAAACTAAACATCAATGTCACCTTTTTGGTTATTGGGGTGAGGGAACCCAAGAAAAATAATTATCCACTAATGGATGCGGCAGCGATCATACCCGGCTCACGCCATGATGCAACGGTTATTTTTCACGCAAACGTTAACGCCCTTTGCAGCGCACGGCCCGGCAGGTACACTAACGACGTAATACTATGGACCCGAACGAATGACCGCCAACGCGGCCGCAGCCAGAGACCCAGCATGACCGATCCCTTTGCCAACCCAGACAAAACCTTGGACGCCTTAGGCCTACGCTGCCCGGAACCCGTGATGATGGTACGTAAGACCGTTCGCCATATGGCGGCGGGCGAAACCCTACTGATCATCGCCGACGATCCGGCTACGACCCGAGACATCCCCGGCTTCTGCCGCTTTATGGATCACACCCTGCTGGCACAGGAGGCCGACCAGGCACCCTACCGCTACCTGGTGCGTAAAGGTGGGGCATAAGCCGCCCTCTACGAGCGGCTTATCAATCACAATTTACAGCGGGCTTAAGGTGATCTCGACGCGACGGTTCTGCGCCTTACCTGCGGCGGTGCTGTTGCTGGCGATCGGGTTCGCAGGCCCCATACCGATGGTACGGATACGCCCCGCCGCCACACCCTGTGTGATCAACGCGCTGGCCACACTGTCGGCTCGCTGCTGCGATAGACGCATGTTCAGATCGCGGCTACCGGTGCTATCGGTATAGCCCACAACATTCACCGCAGTCTTCTGATACTCCTTCAGCACCATCGCGACCCCTGTCAGCGTATTGGCACCGGCGGGCTTCAGGTTACTGCTGTTAGAATCGAAGGTAACATTGTTCGGCATGTTCAGGACGATGTTATCCCCCTGGCGCGTCACGCTTACCCCAGTACCCCGCATCTTGTCACGCAGCTTAGCTTCCTGCACATCCATGTAATAGCCAATCCCTCCCCCCAGCGCCGCCCCGGCGGCCGCGCCGATCAGTGCGCCTTTACCGCGATCGCTCTTCGATGAGGAGAGTGCGCCGACCCCGGCGCCTAGCAAGGCGCCCAGTCCGGCGCCGATGCCCGATTTCCCAGCCTGGGACTCACCGGTATAAGGATTGGTGGTACAACCGGAGAGGATCAGCGCCGCACTGACCAGGCCTGCGATGCACAAACGGCTTTTTTTCATGAAGAAACCTCAATGTCGGTAAATGCCCCCGCTCCCGGGGGCGTAAAATCCACGAGATAAACTCGTACTTGGCTCAGAGCACGCTGCCTGAGCCACACTGCTCCCGTCTGACCGGAACGGTGTGTATTGGTTCCCTATGAGTGGAGCAAAAATCAGGTCACACGATAAGGGTAACAACTCCTAAAGTGGCAAACAGCAATGCAGAAAGTCGCCGCCCCCAACCACTTGTCAGGTAGGGCTGTAGACGAGCGCCAAACCACAACATCGGTGCATTGGCTAGCACGATCCCCAACGTCGACCCCAGAACGACCCAGGTAAGATGCTGGTAATGCGCCCCAAGCAGGACCGTGGCGATCTGTGTCTTGTCGCCAATTTCGGCGAGGAAGAACACCATCAGAGAGGCCCAGAAAGGATGGCCTCCCCGGATCTCACCGTCATCCCGATCGGGAAACAGTACCCATATCGCCATCGCCAGGAACCCCATGGCGACCATCCAACGCATCATCTGGGGATTGAGGAACTGATTGACCAATTCGCCAATTAGCGCAGCGAAATAGTGATTAACCAGGGTGGCTAGAGTGATCGCCAACAGAATCAGGAAAGGTTTACCAAAACGCGCCACCAACAGTAGCGTCAAAAGCTGAGTCTTATCGCCGATTTCAGCTAAGGCGACGGAACTCATCGAAGTTAAAATAATAGACACGACAGACAAATACCGGGGTGAGTAATCTGGACATATGGCGCGGCCAGGCCCTCACCCCGGAGTGCGCCTTAGCCGACCACAGGTCTCGTCAACCCATCGCGTGATGGGCGCTGACGCCATGGTGATATCACCAAGTTTGTTGACGCCAGCGCCGGGGTGATAACACACCGGCAGACTACTCCCCCATGATGGAAGAGCGCGCAGTGTAATCAAGCCGCCGCCTTTTCTCAAGATCTCCCCCGGCCCGCCATAACAGCGTCGCCACCGCCTGACCGGTACTCGACTGGATCTGCCGATCCAGACAACGGAATCCCTGGCGACGATAGAAAGCCAATGCTCGACGGTTAGCGCAATACACCTCCAACAACAGCCAAGGATGGTGGCGTTTGGCATGACGCATGAGACGTTGAGCGAGACCGCGCCCACGGTAACGGGGGGCCACAAACAGCGCGCCGAGTAAATGGGGCGGAAGGATACAAATGAATCCACACACCCGATGCCCATCCAGCGCCAACCAAGTCTGCCCCTGCGGCAGGTAGGTATCACGCACCCATGGCAGGCTGGATCGCCAATAGCCGGGCGGGATCGCCGGATGAGCCTGAATCGTCAGCCTCAACCACAGCGCCAGCAATGCCGGGCGATCAGCGGGATAGGCCGGGCGGAGACGAAGGGGAAGAATCATGATGCAGATAACATCCTGGTTGGTGATCGTTCACCATCCCACACGCTTGCATGAAGGCATAGCAAATGGTCGTGCCGACGAAAGTGAAACCGCGCTGTTTCAGGGCCCGTGCCAGCGCATCAGAGGCTGCGCTACGCGTCGCTCCCGCCACGTCCGACCGGACCGGCGCGCCAGCGACGAACGACCACAGAAAGGGGGAGAAGACCTCACCAGCTTGCGCCATCGCCAGCAAGGCGCGGGCATTCGTGATGATCGCCACCAGCTTACGCCGGTTGCGGATCACGCCCGCATCATGCATCAGTAGCTCAAGCTCCTCCGGCGTCATCGCAGCAACCCGTACAGGATCGAAGTTATGGAAGACGCGTCGATAATGCGGGCGCTTCTTCAACACCGTCAGCCACGATAATCCGGCCTGCTGTCCTTCGAGGCACAATAACTCAAACAGCGCCCGCTCATCATAGAGTGGACGTCCCCACTCTCCATCGTGATAGGCGATATAATCTGGATCCGCCGTGACCCAGGCACAACGTTGCACCGCATGCTGTTCCATTTTGCCTCCCGCTGATAACCAGCCACCAATCATACCCCGACCGGCCGCCCGCGAGGCGCCCGATAGCCGATTTTGCACGTAAAATCCGCAATAGCGGCGCCTGTGGGGTAAAAAAGCGCACCTCGTCGCACTATTGCTGTATATCTTACGCACAGGCGGTATACTGATCCTTTCTGTTTCAATCCACTTGAACGCGTGCGAACACATCCAACATGCAAAAGTTTGATATCAAGACCTTTCAGGGGCTGATCCTGACTCTGCAGGACTATTGGGCGCGCCAGGGCTGCACCATCGTCCAACCGCTGGACATGGAAGTCGGCGCCGGCACCTCTCACCCGATGACCTGTCTGCGAGCGCTGGGCCCAGAGCCGATGGCAACCGCCTATGTGCAACCGTCCCGTCGCCCGACCGATGGCCGCTATGGCGAAAACCCGAACCGACTGCAACATTACTACCAGTTTCAGGTAGTGATTAAGCCATCCCCGGACAATATTCAGGAACTGTACCTGGGCTCGCTCAAAGAGCTGGGTCTGGATCCGACCGTGCATGATATCCGCTTTGTCGAGGATAACTGGGAAAACCCGACCCTGGGTGCCTGGGGCCTAGGCTGGGAAGTGTGGCTCAACGGGATGGAAGTCACTCAGTTCACCTACTTCCAGCAGGTAGGCGGCCTGGAGTGTAAACCGGTCACCGGCGAGATCACCTACGGGCTAGAACGTCTGGCCATGTACATCCAAGGCGTCGAAAGTGTATACGACTTGGTATGGAGCGACGGCCCGCTGGGTAAAACCACCTATGGCGACGTATTCCACCAGAATGAAGTCGAGCAGTCTACCTACAACTTCGAATACGCCGACGTGGATTTCCTGTTTGCCTGCTTCGATCAGTACGAGAAAGAAGCTCGCCTGTTGCTGGAGCTGGAAAATCCGCTGCCGCTGCCGGCCTATGAGCGAATCCTGAAGGCTGCCCATAGCTTCAACCTGCTGGATGCGCGCAAGGCGATCTCCGTCACCGAGCGCCAACGCTATATTCTGCGCATCCGCACCCTGACCAAAATGGTCGCCGAAGCCTACTACGCCTCTCGTGAGGCACTGGGCTTCCCGATGTGTAAAAAAGATTAAGAGGCAGCCATGACGCAACAGACTTTCCTGGTTGAAATCGGCACGGAAGAGCTGCCGCCGAAAGCCCTTCGCTCACTGGCGCAAGCCTTCGCCGACAATTTCCGTAGCGAGTTGGACAACGCTGGCCTGGCACATGGCGACATCGCCTGGTTTGCCGCACCGCGCCGTCTCGCGCTGAAGGTTGCCGCCCTTGATGCGGCACAGCCCGATCGCGAGATCGAAAAACGTGGCCCGGCCATTGCTCGGGCCTTCGATGCCGACGGCAAGCCGACCAAGGCGGCCGAAGGTTGGGCCCGAGGCTGCGGGATCAGCGTCGAGCAGGCTGAACGCCTGACGACCGATAAGGGCGAATGGCTCCTGTACCGCGCCCAGCAGAAAGGGCAGCGAGCACAAGAGCTGCTGCCTACGCTGGTCGCGAATGCGCTGTCACGCCTGCCGATCCCTAAACTGATGCGCTGGGGTGCCAACGATACGCAGTTCGTGCGTCCGGTACACACCGTCACGCTGCTGCTAGGCAGCGAGAGTATTCCGGCCACCATCCTCGGCATTCAGTCCGATCGCGTGATCCGCGGCCATCGCTTTATGGGCGAGCCCGAGTTCACCATCGATAACGCCGATCAGTATCCGCAGATCCTGCTGGAGCGCGGTAAGGTCATCGCCGACTATGAGGCCCGCAAGGCGCAGATCAAGCGTGATGCGGAGGCGGCAGCGGCACGCATCGGCGGCCAAGCCGATCTGAGCGATAGCCTGCTGGAAGAGGTCACCTCACTGGTCGAGTGGCCGGTCGTCTTGACCGCCAAGTTCGAAGAAAAATTCCTCGCCGTACCGGCGGAAGCCCTGGTTTATACCATGAAGGGCGACCAGAAGTACTTCCCGGTCTACGACGCCCAGGGCAAGCTGCTGCCGAACTTTATCTTTGTCGCCAACGTCGACTCGAAAGATGCACAGCAGATCATCGCCGGTAACGAGAAGGTGGTGCGTCCGCGTCTGGCCGATGCCGAGTTCTTCTTCAAAACTGACCGTAAACAGCGTCTGGAAGACAATCTTCCACGTCTAGAAAGCGTGCTGTTCCAACAACAGCTGGGCAGTCTGCGCGACAAGACCGACCGTATCGCCGCTCTGGCGGGCTGGATTGCACAGCAGATCGGCGCCGACGTCAACATGGCGACTCGCGCGGGTCTACTATCCAAATGTGACCTGATGACCAATATGGTGTTCGAATTTACCGACACCCAAGGGGTCATGGGAATGCACTATGCCCGTCACGACGGAGAAGCTGAAGAGGTCGCCGTCTCCCTGAATGAACAGTATATGCCGCGCTTCGCCGGCGATGCGCTGCCCTCATCTCTGGTAGCCTGCGCCGTCGCGATCGCCGACAAGATGGATACCCTGGCGGGGATCTTCGGCATCGGTCAACACCCGAAAGGCGATAAGGACCCGTTCGCGCTGCGCCGCGCCGCGCTGGGCGTACTGCGTATCATCGTCGAGAAGAAACTGCCGCTGGATCTGCTGACGCTAACTCAGGAAGCCGTGCGTCTGTATGGTGACAAGCTGAGCAACGCCAAGGTGGTGGAAGACGTGGTCGACTTTATGCTGGGCCGCTTCCGCGCCTGGTATCAGGAAGAGGGACACGCCGTCGACACCATTCAGGCGGTGCTGGCACGCCGTCCGACGCGTCCGGCCGACTTCGATGCCCGCGTACGCGCCGTCAGCCACTTCCGTACGCTGGATGAAGCCGCAACCCTGGCCGCCGCCAATAAGCGCGTCTCTAACATCCTGGCGAAGTCTTCGGATACGCTGGCCGACCAGGTGCAGGCGACGCTGCTGAAAGAGGCGGCAGAAATCCGCCTGGCCGCTAACCTGATCACCCTGCAAGAAAAATTGGCACCGCTGTTCGCCGCCGGGCAGTACCAAGAAGCCCTGGTCGAACTGGCGACCCTGCGTCAGCCGGTCGATGACTTCTTCGAACAGGTCATGGTGATGGCGGATGATGAGCAGGTACGCATCAATCGCCTGACACTGCTGAGCAAACTGCGCGATCTGTTCCTCCAGGTTGCCGACATCTCTGTTCTCCAGTAAGTGTCGACCCAACTTTACTCAACCCGCCACCAGGCGGGTTTTTTACTTTATGGCTGTTATCCCGCGTGTTACGGGGTAAACTAGATCGGTTAACAGATTTCGCACCACCCTTGCGCGCTACAGGAGTCACTCACATGGCATTCGCGGTAAAAACATGGGCCCAGCGTCTGCTGCTGCCCGTAATGGCACTCTTTCTGGTCACGCAGCTAAGCGGCTGCGGCGACAGCGATAAAGAGCAGCAAAAAGCCTTCATCGACTATCTGCAAAACACCGTGATGCGGAGCAGCGTCACCATCCCTACACTGAGCGAGGCGCAGAAACAGCAGTTGGGGCACTATGCCAGCGACTATGCCGTACTGGTTACCTTTTCGCAGAACTTCGGGCGCGCCATGGATGCCAGCATGACGCCGTTATTCAACACGTTGCAACAGATCCGCGCCCCGCAGGATTACCTAGCCCAACGTGATCGCCTGCAACAGGAGCTCGGTGCGTTGAATATGCTCGGTCAGCAGATCCAGAGCGCCAAGGCGCAAGCCGACAACGCCTATACCACGCTGAAGCAGCCGGAAGAAGTGAAGGCGGCCTTCGATAAAGCCTTCAATAAGGTGGTCACCGGCCCGAGCAATGCCATCATGCCGATGATCCCGCAGGCTGCCGCCGTGGCCCAGACGCTGGTGCAGGTCGGTGATTTCCTACAAAACCTGGGGCCGCAGGCTCGCTTCGACAACCAAGGTGTCCAGCTGCAGACCCAGGCTCAGGTGGATCAGTACAACCAGCTAATGAGCGATCTCTCCGCCAAATATCAGGCACTGATGGCCGCCAAACAGCAAAATGCCTCGCTGATGCAGAACTGAGTCCCACACCATCATCGATCACCCGGCTACGGCCGGGTTTTTTTATCGCCTACATCCGGCTCGTCTTCTCCTCGAGCCCACACAGGCCGAAACGTCGCTCACCCGCACATCTCTTCCGCCGCCTCGCGGTGGGCACGCTCGACTTCCTCGGCCAAGATCTGCACCCCTCGCTCGATCACCTCGGGCTCTGGAACGTAATTCATGCGCATGCATTGCCGCGTATGCGGCCACTCCTGCGCCAGCCCCGGGAAAAAGTAATCGCCGGGTACCATCAATACGCCGCGCTGTTTTAGGCGTTGATACAGCGTCTCGCTATCGATCGGCAGATCGGGAAACCACAGCCAGAGGAAGATGGCCCCCTCCGGACGATGGATCAGGCAACGCGCCGGCGTGAGATAGCGGCGAATGATCGCCAACGTCTGTTCGACGCGCTGCTGATAGAAGGGACGGATCACCTCACGGCTTAGGCGCAGTAGGTCACCACGTTCGATCATCCGTAGCGCCAGTGCTGGCCCGATGCTTCCCGGCGAGAGACTGATGATACCGTTCATGTTGCTCAGAGCCTGGATGGTCTCGCTATCAGCGACCACAATGCCACAACGCACCCCCGGTAGCCCCAGCTTCGATAGGCTCATACACAGGATGGTATTCGGATTCCACAGCGGCGTCGCCTCGCTGAAGATGATTCCGGGAAAGGGGAGCCCATACGCATTGTCGATCAATAATGGGATACCGTGCGACCGCGCCAGGCTGTCTAGTTGTGTAAGTTCCTCATCGGTCAACACGTTACCGGTAGGATTCGTGGGGCGTGAAACACAGATCAGGCCGATATCATCGCCGATCGCTAGCTGATCGAAGTCGATATGATACTTAAACTGCCCCTGCGGCAGCAGGGTGATGCGTGGCTTAGCCGCCACAAACATCTCATCGTCCAAGCCGGCATCGGCGTAGCCGATATATTCCGGCGCCAGCGGAAATAATACCCGGCGATGCGTACCGTCGTTACGTCGCCCAGCAAACAGGTTAAATAGGTAGAAAAATGCGCTCTGGCTGCCATTAGTCAGCGCAATATTTTGTGCACTGATCGGCCAGCCATACTGTTCTGAGAGGAGACGAGCCAACGCCTCTAGCAGATCGTTCTTCCCCTGCGGGCCATCATAGTTGCACAACGCCTCTCCTAATACCCCCTCATGCAACAACGTCTGGCAGAGATCCGTGAAATAGGCCTCCAGTGGGGCGATACGCGCCGGATTGCCGCCGCCCAGCATTATGGCACCCGGCGTCCGCAGACCATCATTGAGATCGTCCATCAGACGAGTAATCGCCGAATAACGGGTAAACTTGTCGCCAAAAGCAGAAAACGTCATAGCAAACCACACAGAGGATTGGAGAAGAGTCAGGCCACACCTTACCCCCTGCCACGCGGCACGACAAGTCGACCTCAGAAGCTTGATTTTTGATTATTCTAGTTAATTTAGAAATAGCAGCATAAAAAAAGGCGCAGCTAACGCTGCGCCAAGTCGAGAGGGTTTATACCCGCAGACGGGTATGGCAGATCTTATTATGACTGATGGGTATTCTCGTCGTCCCGACAAGCCAACGCTGCGGGCTCAGGCTGCGCACCGATGACGATACGCTGCGGCTGTAGTGCTTCTGGCACATGGCGCACCAGATCGATATTCAGAAGACCATTTTCGAAGGCGGCGCCATCGACGGTCAGATGTTCAGCCAACGTAAAGCTCAATTCAAATGCCTTACAGACCAGGCCTTGATGAAGGTACTCTACCGGCTTCTCCGGCTGTGCCGGATTACCACGCACGGTCAAACGTGGGCCTTCTACCTCAATATCCAGCTCACTCTGGCGGAATCCCGCGAGCGCCAGAGAGATGCGATAGTGATTATCATCACTCTTTTCAATGTTATACGGTGGGAATCCCTGCGGCTCTAACGAGGTTTGCATGGCATTTGCCAGCTTGTCAAAACCGATCCACTGACGCATTAATGGGGAAAGATCATAATTACGCATATTGACTCCTTCTAAGAAGCGAGATGTTAATAATCCCAGGCGGCATAATTTCCACCTGTATTGCCCCCAAAGGCAGGCAAGAATAAATCTGTCAGTTGCTATCGCTTATTTAATGGCGATCTTCCGCGCCTGCTGAGACTCAGGGACAATGCGCTCAAGGTCGATAAATAATAGCCCATTCTCTAGCCGTGCGCCTTTTATCTGAATATGCTCGGCCAGTTGGAATTTACGCTCAAAGTTACGCTCGGCAATGCCTTGATACAGGTAGCTACGCGGCTTCTCACTCGCAGCACGATATCCTTTTACAATCAACGTATTAGTATGAGCGGTAATCTCAAGATCTTGCTCAGCAAAACCTGCAACGGCGATAGCAATACGGTAGTGGTTGTCATCTACCAGCTCGACGTTATACGGAGGATATCCTCCATTACTATTATTTTGCCCCGACTCGATCAGGTTAAATAGACGATCGAATCCAATAGCCGAACGATACAACGGCGCCAGATCAAAATTACGCATACAACATGCCTCCTAAACAATTCAGCGAGGATGGAATAATCTTCCTAACGGACAGATTGATAAAATGAATACCCAATCGGCATACTCATCATTACTCTGTTTATAAAATGGCGACGCGATCCACTTTTTCAAGAGGAGGATAGAAAAATTTATTGCACCACACAAATTGATAAAATTTTCATCCAAAGCAAACACGCCGCAGACGTTCCGGTATATGCTACATGACATCACACCCCCAGCGAGGCATGCTGGCAGAGGGAAACTAGCCCAGGATGAGATCATGACTATGCCCTTAGGCGTGCGCCAAATCACGCTCCTGTTGACCGGGAGCCTCCTGTTACTCGGCAGCGGATGCTCCAGCGTCATGACGCGCGTCGGCCCCAATCAGGGCTACTATGCGGGGACCAAGAACGATATTGAGATGATCCAGAGCGAAGAGAGCGGCTGGGCCATGCGTCCACTGCTGGCGCTGGATCTCCCCCTGTCTGCTGTCGCCGATACCCTGCTGTTGCCTTACGACTACTACCGTGCCGACGATGACCCAACCAAAGAGTCGCCACGCGCACGCGTGCTACGCGCCGAGCAAGCCAGCGCCGCCCAGATGGCACCGCTGGCCACACAGGCAGACTAACCCCTCGTCACTCATCGTCAACGGTTAGACGAGCAGCAAAAATTTGCGGCCAACCGTCGATCTCCCGCATGTAGGCGACCCAATGGCCATCGGGTGATGGTACTACCGCCTCGGCGCAGGGAGGCTGAGCGCTGCGCGCCGTCACCCGAGCGACCGCCCCGCTCGCCACATCGCAACGCACCACACTGTTATCCATCACCATCAGGATCGAGCGGCCATCCGGGTGCCAGTTGAACGCGGATTGAACGTCATGCTCGCCCCGCGTGATCTGGCGGGCCTCACCACCATTAGGTGAGATCAGCCACAACTGCACCACTCCCTGCTCATCGCTCATGAGGAAGGCGATGGCACTGCCATCGGGGGAACTACGCACCCAATGGCGTGGTGTCGTTGCCAGGCCTGGATGACGCCGATCATGGGTAAAGGTTAGCCGACGTTGGCGGATGCCCGCTGGCGGCGCAGGAAGCGTACGTGACGTTCCCTGCAACGGTCGGTCGCCAGCGCAGCGATAAGCCGCCATCTCCGCCGGCAGGTCGACAATAAACAGCTCTGCGACTCGGGAACCATCCCGCGCCAAAGTATCTCCGATGAATGCCAGTGCCCAACGTTGCTGCTGGCCATTCTCCTTGAGGTACCCCTGCTGACCGACCCATGCCTCTTCATAAGCCCGGGTAATATCATCACTACCAGGACGCGGTGTGGGTGTCGTCTCACTGACCAGTACGCAGAAGTGGCTGCCGTCATACTCGCGTGGATGCCGTTTCTCTACCTGTACCGGCCCCATCGGCAAGGCTATCCCGATGTTACGCTGATCGCGCTCAGGGCAATGCTCGTGCATCACATGATCGTTATAGGTGAAGCTCAGACGCGAACCATCCGGGCTGAAGACATGCACATGAGAGCCGCCGCGTAGGGCGCCGGGGAGATAGGGTGCGGTGATCGCTAACGCGTCCAAGGTCTCCGCGTGACCAGGATGCTCGGCACTGACGATGACGCCGCGTCGATGATGGAAGTCATACTGCCACTGCGCATCGGGATGCTCTGGACCATGAATAAAAACATAGCGTTCCGGCAATGTCGGTGCCACCGTAACCACGCCGACACCGGCGCCGTCAGCGGCACGATAGAGTACCTCACAGCGCCCATCCGGTACGCTGACCCGCTCGATGGTCACACCGCTAAACGAGGCGGTGTGCGGGCGGACATCGTAAGCAACCCAGCGGCTATCTGGGGTCCAGATGCCGCTATTGGTCAACTGATGCCCGCGGGCATCGTGGGTAAGCTGTAACTCTGAAGGATGATGCATAGGAGCGAGCCTCTTGGCGGCCTAGTTTCCTTCAGCATAAACCAGGCGCCACGACGAGACGATGGTTTTATCTCGCCGAATCAGGCGGCATTAAGCACCCACTGCCGAATCGCCTGCGCTACCCCATCTTCACGGTTACTGGCCGTCACATACTGCGCCGCCGCCAGAATAGCCGCATCGGCATTCCCCATCGCGACCCCCAGACCGGCATACTCAATCATCGCCAAGTCATTGCCATGATCGCCGATGCACATCACCGACTGACGCTCAATACCCAGATGCTGTGCCAGGCGGGCGATCCCTTTCCCCTTATCCACATCGCGATGCAGAATCTCCAAGAAGAAGGGGCTGCTGCGCAGCAAGGTATAGCGCTGGAAGACTGAAGAGGGGATGCGGGCTATTGCCGCTTCCAACACCTCGGGATGATCGATCATCATCATCTTAGGAAAACGCAACGTCGGATCCATCGACTCGGCCGGGCAAAAGTGCAGTGGGATGCCGGTGATAAAGGCCTCATGTACCGTATACTTGCTGATGTCACGGTTAGCGGTAAACAGACGCCCAGCGTCCAGAGCGTGGAAGTGGCTGCCCACCTCACGCGCCAACGCCTCAAGGTAACGGTAATCGTCATAATCTAATGAGGTCTCGAAGAGGACCTCACCGCTATCGGCATGAACGACCAGCCCCCCATTGTTGCACAGGCAATACTCTCCGGCGGTATCCAACGCCAGCTCCTGGAGATAACGTTGTACACCCACCAATGGGCGCCCGGTGGCCAATACCACGCGCACCCCCTGCCGACGCGCGGCGGCAATAGCCTCTTGCACCGCAGGTGTGATTTCCCGCGCGTCGTTCAACAAGGTTCCATCGAGGTCGATGGCGATCAGTTTTATTGGCATGATTAACTCCCTTATTCGATGCTCACTGGCTACTGCATAGCAAAAGGGGACGTTCCCGTCCCCTTGAATATCGACTCGACTTTACGCGATTAGAAGTCCAGGTTGGCGGCCTTCAACGCGTTCTCTTCGATAAAGGCACGACGTGGCTCGACCGCATCGCCCATCAGCGTCGTGAACAGCTGGTCGGCAGCGACCGCGTCTTTGATCGTCACGCGCAACATACGACGCCCCTCCGGATCCATGGTGGTTTCCCACAACTGCTCCGGGTTCATTTCGCCCAGCCCTTTATAACGCTGAATAGCCAGGCCGCGTCGTGACTCTTTCACCAACCAATCCAATGCCTGTTCGAAACTGGCGACGGGTTGACGACGCTCGCCGCGCTCGACGAAGGCACTCTCTTCCACTAAGCCGCGTAACTTGTCACCGAGGGTACAGATACGGCGATATTCGGCGCCGTGAACAAAGTCGAAATCGAAGAGGTAGTCGGTGTCGACCCCGTGAGTACGCACGCGTACCGCCGGTTCAAACATCTGACGCTCACGATTTTCCACGATCTGGACGCTATAGACGCTGCCATGCTGCTCTTTCTCATTCAGCGTCGTGACCAGCGTGCCAATCCACTGCTCAACCGCCGCCTGATCGCTCAGATCGGCCTCGCTCAGGGTCGGCTGATAGATCAGCTGATTCAGCACCGCCTTGGGATAACGGCGCTCCATACGACCGATCAGCTTCTGTACCTGATAGTGTTCAGCGACCAGCTTCTCCAACGGCTCGCCCGCGAGCGCCGGAGCGGCTGCATTGGTATGCAGGGCGGCACCATCTAAGGCGATGGCGATCTGATATTGATCCATCGCCTCGTCGTCTTTGATGTACTGCTCCTGTTTCCCCTTCTTCACCTTATACAGGGGCGGTTGGGCGATATAGACATGACCTCGCTCGATGATCTCCGGCATCTGACGATAGAAGAAGGTCAACAACAGGGTACGAATGTGCGAGCCGTCGACATCAGCATCGGTCATGATGATGATGCTGTGATAACGCAGCTTGTCAGGGTTGTACTCATCCCGACCGATGCCACAACCCAACGCGGTGATCAGCGTCGCGACCTCCTGCGAGGAGAGCATCTTGTCGAAACGCGCCTTCTCGACGTTAAGGATCTTACCCTTCAGCGGCAGGATGGCCTGATTCTTACGGTTACGCCCCTGCTTAGCAGAGCCGCCCGCCGAGTCCCCTTCCACCAGGTAGAGTTCGGAATGTGCCGGATCGCGCTCCTGGCAATCTGCCAGCTTACCGGGCAGCCCGGCCAGATCCAGGGCCCCCTTACGGCGCGTCATCTCACGCGCTTTACGCGCGGCTTCACGAGCACGGGCAGCATCGATGATCTTGCCGACCACGATCTTGGCGTCATTCGGGTTTTCCAACAGGTACTCGGCCAGTCGCTCGTTCATCAGCGACTCGACGGCCGACTTCACCTCTGAGGAGACCAGCTTATCCTTAGTCTGCGAGGAGAACTTGGGATCTGGCACCTTCACAGATACCACGGCGATCAACCCTTCACGTGCATCGTCACCGGTGGCGGAGATCTTGTTCTTCTTGGTGTAGCCTTCACTCTCCATATAGCTGTTCAGGGTGCGGGTCATCGCCGCCCGGAAGCCCGCCAAATGGGTCCCGCCATCACGCTGCGGAATGTTGTTCGTGAAGCAATAGATGTTCTCTTGGAAACCGTCGTTCCACTGTAGCGCCACCTCGACACCAATGTCGTCTTTCATGGTCGAGAAGTAGAACACGTTCGGATGGATCGGCGTCTTATTCTTGTTAAGGTACTCGACAAACGCCTTAATCCCACCCTCATAGTGGAAATGGTCTTCACGATCATTGCGCTTGTCGCGCAGGCGAATGGAAACCCCAGAGTTAAGGAACGACAGCTCGCGCAGGCGTTTGGCCAGGATGTCATACTGGAACTCGACCACGTTGCTAAAGGTTTGCATGCTCGGCCAGAAACGCACCCGGGTTCCGGTCTGCTCGGTATCACCGACCATCTTCAACGGCGCCGCTGGCACGCCATGATGGTAGATCTGCTCATGAACATGGCCATCGCGGCGGATCACCAGTTCCAACTTCTCGGACAGCGCGTTTACCACGGAAACGCCCACGCCATGCAGACCACCGGAAACCTTGTAGGAGTTGTCGTCGAACTTACCCCCGGCATGCAGCACGGTCATGATGACTTCGGCGGCGGAAACCCCCTCTTCCGGGTGGATCCCTGTCGGGATACCGCGCCCGTCATCCTGCACGGAGACAGAGTTATCACTGTGAATGGTGACGATGATATCTTTGCAATAACCAGCGAGCGCTTCGTCAATCGCGTTATCCACCACCTCAAACACCATGTGGTGCAGACCTGTACCGTCATCGGTATCCCCGATGTACATGCCCGGGCGCTTACGAACGGCATCCAGCCCTTTTAATACCTTGATACTTGAGGAGTCATACGTATTTGACAT